>JAHBVI010000061.1 GCA_019637635.1 Anaerolineae bacterium | reverse complement strand
CTAACCCGTAACCCGTAACCCGTAATCGGATTACGGACTACGGATTACGGGTTACGGATCACCGTTTATACTGCTGAAATGCATCCACCTGCCGCACCAGGTGCGTCACCCGCTCCGCCATCAAATGGGACATGATCTGGTGAAAAGCGGCGGCAATGTCCGGGGCTTCCTGTTCCATCTGGCGCAAGGCGTCCACCGACAGGCGGTAAACCACGCCCGGTTTGTCCACCACCACTGCCGCCGTGCGTTCCTGCCCCAGGTAAAAGCCAATCTCGCCCACAATGTGGCCGCTGCGCATGGTTTGGAACCGCACCGGTTCACGGCCGTGCTGCTCCATTTGCGCCGTCACCTGTCCCGTTTCGATGAAGTACAGGGCATCGGGCCGGTCGCCTTGTTGAATGAGCGTGTCACCCACGGCCACCTCCTGCCGCTGAAAGTAGTGGAACAGGCGCGCCTGCTGCTGCGGGTCAGACAGGGTGGGGTTGACTTCCCATAACGGCCGTTTCCCATCCACCATCTCAGTCATCGCCGCCAACAACTGATTCTCACACCACTCCAGCCCATGATCCAGATCGGCAAACAGGCGGATGCCCTCCAAATCCCTGAGCGGCCGGTCGCTTTGCCCCAATTGGGCCAGGATGTCCGGCGACAGGTCGGTCAGCAACAGCATAATTTGCCGCGCCTGCGCCAATTGCCACATCTTTTGAAAGCTGATAATCGTCGTCGAATCAATCTTCGTCACCCGGTGAAAGTCCAATACCACAAACCGCACCGGCGGCAAATCGGCGTCTACCATTCGCTGCCGTACCCGGTTGAGCAGGCTGTCCGCCGTGCCAAAGAAGATGTATCCCTGCAACTGCAAAATGTAAATCTGCTCGCCGGCCACATCCAAAAAATGTCGTTCGGCAAAGTCGCGGGTCAGGCGGCTCTGGCACTCCTGCCCAGATATCTCCTGGCGCACCACGTCTACCCGGCTGTAATTGATGACGAAGAAGATGACGGCGACCAGCAGCCCTACCGTCACCGCTTCCAGGAATCCGACAACGGCCGTGACCACCAAAATCAGCACAATCACCAGGTAATCGGTCTTCGGCAGGGTGCGCCACGTTTCCACCACCCACTCCACCAAAAAGGACAACCCCAGGTACAACACCAGCCCCCCCAAAATCAGCCGGGGAAACAACGATAACACCGAAGCGCCCACTAACAACGCCAGCATACAGACGACGGCCGTGAACAAACCGGCCAACCGGCTGTTAGCCCCCATCTTGATATTCATAACCGACAAACTCAACTGCTGGTAACCGACCATCCCCCCCACCAGGCCCCCGGCCAGATTGGCCATACCCGCCACCTTCAATTCCCGGTTCAAATCCACTTCCTGCCGGGTGGCAATCTCCAGGCCGCCGGCATTAAGCAGCAGCGCCAACACACTGATGACAAAAATCGTCACCACATTCACCATCTGCCCGGCCAACACCGCCCAATTCACCTGGTTCAACGCGGCATAATTGATCGGTTGGAGCAAACTGCCCGGCGGAAATGGGCCTAATAACCAACCATCTGCCGACAACGCCGCTGCCGGCTGCCCCAGCAACCACGCCGCCAGATAAAACAGCAGCATTCCCCCCAACACCATACCCGGCAGCAGCAAAAAATGACCGGAGCGGCGGGAAGCCATCAACAACATCACGGCAAACACCAGACCCGGCAGCCAGCGCCACAACAATTCTGGCTGCGCCAACACCCCCCACTCCGCCAGGCTGGCAGGCAATTCGGCCATCATGCTCAGGCCGCCGGTAGCCAGCAGCCAGCCCGTGCCCGCCAGAAAACCGCCCATCACCGGGTAAGGCAAAAAGCGCACCAGGTTGCCCGATTGAAAATAGCCCAGCGCCCAGAAAAACAGGCCGGTAATCATCGTCGTCAGGGCCACGGCTACAGCCACGGTCAGAAACACCTCTTCCGGTGAACTGCCGGGCGGCAGGGGGCGAGCAATGCTAGCCGCCATCAGGGCCAGGATGGCCGTGGCCACGTCCTGATTCCCCCCTAACACGCCCGGCAGCGAAGTGAACAGGGCGATGATCGTGCCGCTGATGATGACCCCAAACAGCGCCAGGCCAATGCCCTGGGACACAAAGCCAGACAACGGCCCGGAATAGATGAGGGCGGCAAAAGAGAGGGTCAGGATAATTTCCAGCAGACCGGCTACCATCCCGGCCGTCATCGCCGGCAACAAACGCCGCCAGCGCAGTTCGCCGCTTATGCGCGCCATGAGCGAGGCCCCAGGTGATACGTTTCCAGCCACTTTCATCCTCCTGAGATGGTGCTTTCCAGACGAGTCAGGCAATTGTACTCCCATCTACACCGCACGCGAAACACATTGTCGTAGAGGCGGGACGGCGCGGGCGATAGGTGGCCGAAACAAAGAGCCTGGTCACCGCGCCGTCTCGCCCTCGCCCCTTCTGATACATGCGGGGCGAGACAGGCAGGAGACACGGTTTGGGTGAACCTGCCAGGTGAAAGATGCCTTTCCCCAGGCGGGGTTCGGAATGACAGGTGTCACTAAAAGGGGATGTCCTGGTTGGTCAGACGTTGATACCAGGCGTTGAGCCACTTCATCGCTTCTTCGTATTCTTGGGCGGGCAGTACGCGGTAGGCGGAGATTTCCAAGTTGCGATATAGCTTTGACTATCACTCCCCCTTATCCTCAACGGCACACCACCATTCCCCGGTTGCCTCGTCCAAAACCCGCCGAATCTGGTGTCCCTCAAACTGAAGTTGAACTAACGCTTTGTTGTCATCCATTGCCTGTCCTCCTCAAAAAGTGCCAACGAACGGTATTGCAGCACAACCGTTCTTAACAAGAGCAGTTTGACACGGCTCAAACATCTCCTAAAATACCGTCCGTATGTCTGAGACGTTAACCTTGCCCGCGCCGATAATCACCGAAAAACAAGGCCGCTTTTCTCGATGGTGGCACGGCCGTTCGCGTTTTGCCCGCCAGACCATCTCCCTCATTGTCATTCTGCTGCTGCTGGCATTTGCCTGGGAAAGCCTTAAATTCATCGGCGGCGACCCCTGGCGGCTGGCCAACAACCCGTTTGGCATCGAACATAATCCCCCGTTCCGCTTCAAAATCGCCTCTGACCTCAACCTGCCCCACCTGTGGACAATTTTTGAAGCGTTTGGCCGGGAATCACGGCGCAATGGGCCGCCGCTGATCCAGGTGTTGGCGAGCGCGGCCGTGTTCACTTTCCGCGAAGCCTTTCTCGGTTTTGCCATTGGCGGGCTGCTGGGCTTTGCGCTGGGAGCCATTTTCGCCCATTCCCACATGCTGGAGCGCGGTCTGATGCCCTATGTGGTCGCCTCGCAAACGGTGCCCATCCTGGCCATTGCCCCCATGATCATCATCTGGCTCAAAGCGGGTTGGCTGAGCGTGGCTATCATTGCCGCCTATCTCACCTTTTTCCCGGTGACAATTAACACGTTGAGAGGATTGCGGTCGGTGGAAGGTACGGCCGTAGAACTCATGCACTCTTACGCCGCCTCCACCTGGACGATGATGTGGAAACTCCGTTTCCCCGCCGCCCTGCCCCTCATCTTCACCGCCCTCAAAATCTCCGCCACCGCCAGCGTCGTGGGCGCCATCATCGGCGAACTGCCCTCCGGCATCCGCGACGGCCTGGGTGGGGCTATTCTCAACTTCAACTCCTACTACATTTCCGGCCCCGAACGCCTCTGGGCCACCATCCTCATCACCGCCTTCGTCGGCATCTTCTTTTATTTACTGGTATCCCTTGTGGAATATATCGTCTTACGCAACCGGAGAAGACCTGAATAGAGATTGGAGATCGGAGATTGGAGATTGACAGAATCTCCAATCTCCTAATCTCCCAATCACCCAATCACCTATGCCCCCCACCGTCTCCATCCAAAACGTCAGCAAAGTTTTTAATCCCGGCGAGGCCAACCAGGTGCTTGCCCTCAAAGAGATCAGCCTGGACATCCAGCCCGGCGAATTTGTCTCCATCATTGGGCCATCCGGCTGTGGCAAATCTACCCTGCTGCGGCTGGTGGGCGACCTGACAGCCCCGTCCAGCGGTGCGGTATTGGTAAACGGCAAACCGGCGCCCCAGGCGCGGCTGGATCAGGATTACGGCATGGTCTTCCAGGCGGCCACCCTGTACGAATGGCGCACCGTCAGCAAAAACGTGCAGTTACCGCTGGAATTGAAAGGCATCGCCAAAACAGAACGGGAAAACCGCGCCAAAGAGATGCTGGCCCTGGTGGAATTGTCCGGTTTTGAAAACCACCACCCCTGGCAATTGTCCGGCGGGATGCAGCAGCGGGTAGCCATTGCCCGCGCCCTGGTCATGCGGCCACAGTTGTTGCTGATGGACGAACCCTTTGGCGCGCTGGACGAGATGACCCGCGAGCGCATGAACCAGGAATTGCACCAGATTTGGGAGCAGACGAACAAAACGGCCGTGTTCATCACCCACAGCATTGCCGAAGCCGTTTTCCTCTCCACCAGAGTCGTTATCATGTCGGTTCGGCCGGGGCGCATCACCGAGATCATCGAAATAGATTTGCCCCGCCACCGCGACGTAGACACCCGCGAAATGACCCGCTACTTTGAACTGGTCAACCAGGTGCGCGAGGCGCTGCGCCAGGCCGAGGCAGGTTTATAATGGCCGGGCAGACCACGGATCAGACCGGATTTAGCGACGTGGCCGCCGGCGTTGACGCCGTCATCCCGGCGCGCAAACAAAGCTGGCTGCAATACTACCTGCCCTCCATCCTCATTTTCATCTTCGCTATTGTCAGTTGGGAATTTTTTGTCCGTCTTTTCAGCATCCAGGAATTTCTGCTGCCGGCGCCTTCCTCAATTTACAATTCCTTGAGCAGCAACTGGCGGCAGCTCATCCAGTTAGGCTGGTTTACCACCAAAGAAGCGCTGGGTGGTTTTGCCATTGGCTGTAGTTTGGGCATCCTGGTAGCCCTGGCCACCGCCCGCTGGACGATTGCCACCGAAGCGCTCATGCCCTTTGCCATCGCCGCCAACTCTGTGCCCATCCTGGCCTTTGCCCCCATCCTCAACAACTGGTTTGGCGTGGACAATCCCGTCTCCAAGATGGCCATTGTGGCCGTCATCGTCTTTTTCCCGGTGATGATCAACACGGTGCGCGGCCTGACGCTGGTAAACGCCAATGCCCTGGAACTGATGGCCTCTTACGCCGCCAGCGAATTTGATACGCTGTTCCGGCTGCGGGTGCCCAACGCCCTGCCCTACATTTTTAACGCCCTCAAGGTAGCCGCCGCCCTGAGCATGATTGGGGCCATTGTCAGCGAATACTTCGGCGGCAATCGGTCGGCATTGGGTGTCTACATCACACAAGAGGCCGCCCAATTCCGCTTTGCCAATGCTTGGGCGGCCATCATTCTGGCCTGTGTGGTTGGTATTTCGCTTTATCTCATCGTCCTCACCGTCGAGCGGTTTGCCATTCCCTGGCATCCGTCGGTGCGGGGGGAGGAGCGGTGAGTGGTGAGCGGTGAGCAGTGAGCGGTAATCCATAATCCGTAAACGGTATTGGGTCTGCGGTCTGCGGTCTGCGGTCTGCGGAATCAAACAGGAAGAATCATGTTTAGTCAAAAACGGCTTCATCTATTATTGTTCCTGGCCCTGTTTTTGCTGCTGGGGCGAGGCATGGCCGGCCTGGCGGTGGAGGACGCGCCGGGGCCGCCGCCTGCTTTCCCAGAAAGAGAAGAAAACCCGGTTGCCGTTTACTCTGGCTACCTGGCCTATTTGCCGTTCGTAACCAACCCGCCAGCGTTACTGCCCTGGGTCAATACGCAAGATCGCACGGCCGTGCAGCAACACTACCTGGGGGAATACCTGGCCTCAGAAGGGGTGGCCGCCGGCTGGACGGGACATCACGGCAGTTGCCATCCAGGTACGACAACGGCCGTCTTCCGTGAAGCCGTGCTGCACCGCATTAACTATTTCCGGGCCATGGCCGGCATCCCCCCCGTTGTTGGTTTTGACGCCACCTACAACAGCAAAGCACAGGCAGCCGCCCTGATGATGAGCGTCAACCGCGCCCTGAGCCATACCCCGCCCACCAGTTGGACGTGTTACAGCACCGATGGCAGCAACGGCGCCGGCAGTTCCAATCTTTTCCTGGGTGTGTACGGCCCCGCCGCCATCAGCGGCTATGTGCAAGACCCCGGCAGCGGCAATTACTTTGTGGGCCATCGCCGCTGGATTTTGTATCCACAAACCCGCTTCATGGGCAGCGGTGACATTCCGCCCCAGGATGGTTATCCAGCAGCCCAGGCGCTGTGGGTGTTCGACCATGACCACATGTGGGAGCCGCGCCCCGCCACTCGTGAACCGTTTGTCGCCTGGCCGCCGCCCGGTTACGTCCCGTACCGGGTTGTTTTTCCCCGTTGGTCATTTGCCTATGCCGGGGCCAATTTCAGCAACGCCACCGTGACGGTGACCCGCAACGGGCAGGCCATTGGCGTCACCGTCAGCCCGGTTGTGAATGGCTTCGGCGAAAACACCCTGGTTTGGGAACTGAGCGAATCTGCCCCCCAGCCGCCCGGCAGCGATATAACCTTTGTTGTCAATGTCCAGAATGTGGTGATTGGCGGCACGCCCCAGACATTCACCTATGAGGTAACGATCTTCAATCCTGATTCATAATTGGACGCCGGCGTTTTTGGACTTTTCTAATGGGTGTGTTGCATTTCAGTCAGGAGCAAAACGTAGCCCCCTTCAATGTATCCGCGTCATCCGCGTTCATCTGCGTTCTATTCATAAAGGAGGTGGTGTTATCGGCATACCGGTCATCTTGCAGCTAGATTTTTTACCCTATTTCAACCACTTTTGGAGGAGAAACATGAAAGTTTTGAATTGGAAATCCCTGATTTTATTGTTTGGTCTGATCCTGGTGATGGCCCTGGTGGCCGCTTGCAGCAGCGGCGGCGAAGAAGAGACTGCCAGCGGTGACTGTGAAAGCCTCACCCCCGTTACCATTCAGTTGCAGTGGGTCACGCAGTCCCAATTTGCCGGTTACTACGCCGCCAAAGAACAGGGCTTCTACGCCGATGAGTGCCTGGACGTGACCATTAAAGAAGGGGCAGTGGAAATTGTGCCCCAACAAGTGGTGGCGGCCGGCCAGGCGGAATTTGGCGTGGCCTGGGTGCCCAAGATGCTGGCCTCCCGTGAGCAAGGCGCCAACCTGGTGAACATCGCCCAGATTTTCCAGCGCAGTGGCACGCTGCAAGTGGCCTGGGCAGACGCCGGTTATGAGACGGTGGAAGATTGGGCCGGGCAACGTGTGGGTACCTGGGGCTTTGGCAATGAGTGGGAAGTGTTCGCCGCCCTGCGCCAGGCAGGCATTGAACCCAACGACCCCAACCAGGTGACGATTGTGCAGCAGCCGTTTGACATGTCTCTGCTGCTCAACCGGGAAATTGACCTGGCGCAGGCGGAAATTTACAACGAGTACGCTCAACTGTTGGAAGCGACCAACCCGGAAACGGGCAATCTGTATCAGCCAGAAGATTTCAAGGTGTTTGATTACAATGACGTGGGCACGGCCATGCTGCAAGATCATGTATTTGTGCGCGGCGACTGGTTATCGCAGGCAGGCAATGAGGATATTGCCGTGCGTTTCCTGCGCGCCACTTTCCGCGGCTGGATGTTCTGCCGGGATAATTTTGATGCCTGCGTGAATATTGTGCTGGACAATGGCCCGACGTTGGGCGAAGGGCACATGCGCTGGCAGTTGAATGAGATCAACGCCCTCATCTGGCCGTCGCCGCAGGGCATCGGCGTGATGGATAATGATCTGTACCAGCAAACGGTAGACATCTCCGTAGACTTTGGCGTCATTTCCCAGGCGCCAGATGCGGCCGCGCTGCGCACCGACCTGGCGCAAAAGGCGCTGGAAGGGCTTGAAGGCGATACCACCGGGGCCAATTACCAACGATTGGATGTGGAAGTGACGCCTGGTGGGGAATAGGCGGTAATCGGTTATCGGTAATCGGTTATCGGTAATCGGTAAATCGAAAGCCTCTCGAAGTGGTCGAGAGGCTTTTTTATTAACTCATAGTGCCAGGCAAGGGGCAGAACCTTTTTGGTCAACTAGCGCCGTACAGCCCCTTGCCTGGCACTGCTCATTCAGTATTGACAAATTTGTACCAATCGGTATAATTTTACCGAACGGTCTAAATTGAGCGAGAAATAAAGATGAGCTACGCCAAATCTGAAGAAACCAGGAGTCGTTTGCTGAAAACTACGTCCCACTTGCTGCGCACGCAAGGGTATCACGCTACCGGCGTCAGCCAGATTATTGAGGAAAGCGGCGTACCCAAGGGGTCGCTTTATTACCACTTTCCTGATGGCAAGACAGAACTGGCAGCAACGGCCGTCTGGCGAGCCAATGAGCGCATCATGGAATCCCTGCACAATATCGCTACGGCCGTGCCCGGCCCCGTCGAAGCGATCCAGTTATTTTGTGATTATTACATCCAGGAAATGGCAAATGGCAATTTCCGGCGTGGCTGCCCCATTGCCACCGTCACGCTGGAAGCGGCGGCTACGGTTGACCCCATTCAGGCGGCCTGCCAGGCTGGCTTTGAAGGCATGGTGAACCTGTTTGCCGGAGAATTGCAGGCCAGAGGCGTCACGGCCGTAACCGCTACCCAACTCGCCATCGTCACCATTTCCGCCATCGAAGGGGCGCTCATCTTATGTAAAGCACAGCGCAGCACCGAGCCGTTGGTCATTGTGCGGGATTATCTGATGGCGCAGGTGGCAGACGCGATGCGTAATACGTGACGAGTGACGAGTGATGCGTGATCAACCAATCACTCGTCACTTGTCACTCGTCACCCGTCACCCGTCACTCAAATCTCACCCTATTGGAGAACTAACCAATGCAAATTGAACCCATTTCCATTCCCGCCCGCGATGGTTATGCGCTGGCGGCGACCTGTTACCGGCCGGATGACAACCCGACGGGCACGGTTGTCACCATCAATTCGGCGACGGCCGTGCCCCAACGCTACTACAAACCCTTTGCCACTTTTCTGGCCGAACAGGGGTACGCGGCCGTCACCTATGACTATCGTGGTATTGGCGGGTCACGGCCGTCTTCTCTGCGTGGCTTCCCGGCTCAGGCCAGGGATTGGGCGCTGCTGGATATGGCCGGGGTGCTGGATTGGGTGCAGGAAAATTATCAACCACAACGCCTGTTTCATATCGGCCACAGCTTTGGCGGGCAACTGGCCGGTTTGCTGCCCAACGGCGACCAGATAGACGCGATGATCACCTTTTCCTCCCAGAGCGGTTATTGGCGCTGGCAGGGTGGGAATCAGAAATGGTCGGTCATGTTCCACGTCCACCTGTCGCTGCCGGTTCTGGCGCACCTCTTTGGCTACATGCCCTGGAGCAAAATCAGCGCGGCCGAAGACCTGCCCAAAGGGGTGGCCCTGGAATGGGCCGGCTGGTGCCGCCAACCCGGTTATTTGTTGGATGATGCCAGCCTGCCGCTGGCCCGCTTCGCGCAATTCCACGCCCCGGTGCTGGCCTACAGCTTTGATGACGATGATTGGGGCACCGCCCGCTCCGTAGACGCCATGATGCAGGCATATCCAAACCTGACGCGGCGGCACGTCATACCGGCCGACGTGGGGCTGAAGAGCATCGGCCACTTTGGCGTCTTTCGGCCGTCGGCCAAAGCCATTTGGGAAGAGAGCCTGGCCTGGCTGGAACAGGCGACAGTTTCACCCCCATTTGAACTGGCGCTATGAAAACGCAACTCGTGATACGTGATGCGTGACCCATGAGTTCACGCATCACGCATCACGTCAATCCCCGCTCGCCGTGGGTAAACTGAGGAAAGAGGGCTTCTGACGTGGCCGGGGTTAGCTGCTCGATCAGGCAGTGGTAATGCCGCGTTGTAAGGCGGGTGTGGATTCGGCCGTGGCAATCACGTAACCTAGCAGCAAGAAACCAGTGTAACCAATAGCTGCGCCAACATCTTCGCTGCCCACAATCTGGCCAATGACAATGCCAATTGGGACAAACATAATGGCAAGCAGGGGAGCAAAACGCCGCCAACCGGCCCAAGAGCGAAATCCATTGAACATGACAACAACTGTACTAACAATGGCCATGGTTCCTAACCAACGAGTGTTCATGCGTTTTCTCCTTTTTGGAAAATGTTGTTGAATAAATGTTGCATGGGACGAGGTGATTTAAGTGACCGGTTGACTTACGGCCGTGTCCCTTCCACTCGATCTTGAAAACGAATTCTGTCCGCCATTGTCCAGACCGGACGCGGGGCTGCCGGTTTCACGGCCGTTTCCTCCCGCAAATAATTCTCCCGCTTGTCCTGAAAACGAATGCGTTCCGCCATCCGCTGCCCGGATAGAGGGTAAGCTGCGGCCGTGATTACGGCCGTTTCCGGCTCCACTGCCACAGTTCCACCAGCCGGGCCGCAACCCGTTAGCAGCCACATGGCGATAATCATCCCCATCAGCACTGGAATGATGACTTTTAAGGGAAGGAGAGGAGTACGGCCGTTGCCCTGTTTCCCCTGCCGGTGCGCCTCTGCTTCCTGCAAACGCGCCTGAATGCGCTCATTCGCCCGATTCTTTTGCCACTCGTAATTACCGTCCATTATTTGCTCCTTTCAGACCTGACCGGTCTGGCTAATTGGTTACTACCCCCAGTTTCCCCAGCCACCATTGACAAACCGTCGCCAGACCGTTAGCAAATAACGCCAAACCGTTAACAAATGGCGGAACCGGCAAAATCCATGTTAAGATGAACTTCGTAACGCCGACATCCTTGTCGGCGCACCCGCTGAAACGCTAACGACAAACCGATGGAGGTCATTATGAGCCAGTTAACTCTCTCACTGTTAGGCCCATTTCAGGCCCTATTAAACGGCGCGCCGTTAACCGGATTTCGCACGCAAAAAGTACAGTCGCTGCTCATCATCCTGACCGCCGAACCGCAAACCGCCCACCGCCGTGAACAGTTGATGACCCTGCTTTGGCCGGGCATGCCAGAGCCATCCGCCCGCGCCAATCTGCGCCAGGTCTTGTTTCATCTGCGCCAGGTTATCCCCGATTTTGACGCCGCCACCCCTCTCCTCATCGCCAACCGCCACACCATCCAGCTCAACCCCGAAGCCGCCATTACTGTTGATGTGGCGCAGTTTTCGGCTCTGTTAACCCAGGTACAGCGCCACGAGCACATAGACCTGCTCACCTGCCACGCCTGCTACCAGATGCTGCAAACGGCCGTTACCCTCTACCGTGGCGACTTTCTGGCCGACTTCTACCTGGATGACAGCAATGAATTCGAGGAATGGGCACAAATCACCCGCCAGCACTGCCGGCGCAACATGCTGGACGCCCTGGACAGCCTGACAACCATCGCCACTCGCCGCGCCGCCTACGCCGAAGCCCGCACCTACGCCGAACAACAGCTCGCCATAGACAATCTGCAAGAGTCCGCCTACCGGCAGTTGATGGAGATATTGGCCCCCAGCGGACAGCGCGCCGCCGCCCTGGCCGTTTACGAATCCTGCCGCCGCCTGCTCATGGAAGAATTGGGCATGGCCCCCACCGCCCAAACAACCAGACTGTATGAAAAAATCCAGGCCGGTGAACTCAGCCTCGATCAGCCAGCCGTGCCCGGCGTGCGCGGCTACGAATTAAAAGAGGAAATTGGCGCGGGCGCATACGGCGTCATCCATCGCGCCGTGCAGCCCGCCATTGGCCGCGAAGTGGCCGTCAAAATCATCCATCCCCGCTACGCTAACGACCCCGCCTTCATCCGCCGCTTTGAAATGGAAGCGCAAACCATCGCCCGGCTGGAACACCCACACATCGTCCCCCTGTACGATTACTGGCGCGAACCGGGCGGCGCGTACCTGGTCATGCGTCTGCTGCGCGGTGGCAATTTGCTGACAAGGCTGCAAAGCGGCCCCTGGTCGCCGACACAAACCCGCGCCTTTCTCGACCAGATCGCCGCCGCGCTGCATATCGCCCATCAGCAAGGCATCGTCCACCGCGACATCAAGCCGGGCAACATCCTCTTTGACGAAGGGGATAATGCCTATCTGGCCGACTTCGGCATTGCCAAAGACCTGGCTCAGGAACGGCCGTTAACCAACCCCGGCGACATTGTGGGCACCCTCGATTACATCTCGCCGGAACAGTTACAGGCAGGCGAAGTCACGCCCCAATCCGACATTTACAGTCTGGGGGCCGTGTTGTATGAGATGCTCACCGGCGAAAAACCATTTGCCAACCAGCCGCTGGTAACCGTCATTCAGAGCCACCTCTCCACCCCCTTTCCCCTGGTGAGCGCGAGCCAGCCGGGCATACCCGCCGCCATTGACGAGGTAATCCAGCAGGCCACAGCCAAACGACCCCAAGACCGCTTCCCTTCGGCGCTGGCATTGGCAGAGATGTTTGCCGGGGCGGTTGACGGCCGTACCCACCCCACCCTCTCTCCCATCCCCTCCCTGCCCGACGCCGACATCCCCAACCCCTACAAAGGGCTGCGCGCCTACCAGGAAGCCGACGCCCACGACTTTTACGGCCGTGAAACGCTGATAGCCCAACTGACCAATCGCCTGGCCGACGGCCGTTTTCTGGCCATCGTCGGTCCCAGTGGCAGCGGCAAATCCAGCGTCGTCAAAGCCGGGCTGATTCCCGCCCTGCGCCATAGCGCGCTGCCCGACTCCGACACCTGGTACATCGCCCAGATGACACCTGGCACCCATCCGCTGGAAGAGTTGGAACTGGCGCTGTGGCCCATCGCCGTCAACCCACCGCCCAGCCTGGTGGAGCCGATGCAAAAAGACAGCCGGGGGATGCTGCGTACCATCCGCCGCATCTTGCCCGAAGGTGAAGACGCCCAACTTCTGCTGGTCATTGACCAGTTTGAGGAGTTGTTTACGATGACCGACGCCGCCCGCCGCACCCAATTTCTGGAGAGCCTGTATACGGCCGTGACCGCTACCCGCTCACCACTGCGCGTGGTGGTCACACTGCGCGCCGACTTTTACGACCGGCCCCTGCAATACCAGCCGCTGGCCGATTTGTTCAAGCAGCACACAGAACTGGTGCTGGCGCTGAACCGGGATGAACTCATCTGGGCCATCCAGGAACCGGCGCGGCGCGTGGGTGTTGGCTTTGAAGATGGCCTGTTGGCAGACATTGTGGCCGATATGGAAACGCAGCCAGGGGCGCTGCCGCTGCTGCAATATGCCCTCACCGAACTGTTCGACGCCCGCCAGGGGCGGCAAATGACACGCCAGGCGTATGCGGCCATTGGCGGCGTGCCCGGCGCACTGGCCCGCCGCGCCGACGAGATATTTCACACCCTCACCTCCCAACAACAGACGGCTGCCCGCCAGATGTTCCTGCGGTTGGTAACGCCCGGCGCGGACGAAGGCGCCCCGGATACACGGCGGCGAGTACGGCTGTCAGAGTTGGAGGGACTCATGGTAATCGGTGATCAGGTATCGGTGATAGGTGCAGAGAACCAGTTACCGAATACCGATTACCGTTCACCGATTACCGACTACGGCAGCGCCCGCCTGCTCACCTTCGACCGCGATCCATTGACGCGCGAACCAACGGTGGAAGTGGCGCATGAGGCGCTGCTGCATCGCTGGGAACGGCTGCGCGGCTGGATTGCCCAAAGCCGCGCCGATATGCGCCAGCCTGGCCGCCGAATGGGAAAGCCACGGCCACGATGATGGGTTTTTGCTGCGCGGGGCGCGGCTGACCCAGTTTGAAGCGTGGCAGATGCAAAATACGCTGGCGCTGCTGCCAGCGGAAACAGCATTTTTGCAAGCGTCACTTTCTGCCAGGGCGGAACGAGAAGCCGCCGAAACGGCCCGGCAGCGGCGGGAACTGGAGACGGCGCAGCAGTTGGCCGCTTCTGAAAAACAGCGCGCCGAAACAGAACGAGAAGCGGCACAGCGTTTGCGCCGCCGCGCCGTCTGGCTGGCGGGGGCCTTGGCGCTGGCTGTTATCCTGGCGCTGGCGGCGCTGTTTTTGGGGCAGCAGGCGCAGCAAAACGCGGCCGTTGCCGCCCGCAGCGCCGCCGAATCACAAAGTATTGCCCTGGCAGCCGGGGCGCAGGCGGCGCAAGCCAACAACAACGGCGACCTGGCATTGGCGCTGGCGCTGGCGGCCAATGAGATTGAGCCAGCGCCCGCCTTTGCCCGGCGGGTGCTGTATGATGCGGCGCTGTCGCCAGGTACGGTGCGCCAAATTGTGACCGATGGCGGCTGGCGTTGGTCGCTGGATGTGAGTAAGGACGGCCGTCTGGTGGCAGCCGGCGACGATTTTGGTGACGTGACCATCTGGGACGTTGCCATCGGCCAGCAAGTGCAGCATCTGGCGGGTGAACATGGAGATGCCATTGGCGACGTGGCCTTTACGCCAGACGGCCGTTACCTGCTCAGCAGCGCCTATGATGACCAGCTTATTCTGTGGGATGTGGCCACCGGGGCCGTTATCTGGCGCGCCCTCAACCCGACCGGTGATCCCAATCTGCTGAACATTTCACCGGATGGGTCGCTGGCGGCTGCCGGTACGGAAGAGGGTGTTGTGACACTTTGGGATATGGCCTCTGGCAAACTGGTGGGTGAACTGGCCGGGCACGAGCCAGCGTGGCAGGTGCTGCCGGTTGTTTTCAGTCCAGACGGCCGTTGGCTGGCCAGCGGCTCGGAGATAGGTGAGATGATCCTTTGGGATGTCCCTACGCAATCGCTGCGGCGGCGTATTCAGGTCATTGACGATGTGCTTTTTTCCCTGGCCTTCAGCCCGGATGGGCAAACGCTGGCAGTGGCGGGAAAGTCAGGCAGCATCTGGCTGTTTGATGCCGACACTGGCGCTCTGGTTGGTGAACTGCCTGGCCTGCCAGACTGGGTATTTGCTGTCACCTTCAGCCCGAATGGGTCAAAGTTGCTGGCTGGTTCACGCGATGGGGCGGTGCTGGTGTGGGATGTGGCTTCACAGCAGCGGCAGCAGACACTTTATGGCGAGGAGGGTTGGCCGCTGAATGTCGCCTTTGTGGATGAGAACACGGCCGTAGCCAGCTACAACAATGGCAATTTGCGTGTCTGGGACCTGGCCGACGGCCGTCAGCTACAAAGCCATTTGGCGCCGGGGTTTATGCCCAGTTTTGCCCAAAGTGCAGACGGCCGTCTGGCGGCCGCCGGTTTGAACAACGCGATCCAACTGCTTGATCTGACTACTGGGGAAACCCACCATACCCTGACCTTAGGCGATGCCACCAGCCTGGAGGAGAACAATGCGACGGCGCTGGCCTTTGACCCCTCTGGCGCACAATTGCTTTCCGGTTCGGGCGACGGCCGTCTCATTTTGTGGGACGTGGCCAGTGGGGAAATGATACGGCCGTTGCCCGGTCATACAGGCTTCATTCATCAGGTAGCTTTCAGCCCGGACGGCCGCACGATGGTTTCTACGGCCGATGACCGGCAGGTGATTGTGTGGGACAGCCAAAGCGGGGAGGTGTCGTTTACGTATATCAACCCGACAGATGTGGTGACGGCCGTCTCGTTCAGTCCGGACGGCCGTTTGCTGGCGCTGGGCGTGGGCACCACCCGCTATGTGGCCGATTTTGCCTACACGGAACAGCGCGACACCCGCGTGCTGCTCCTGGAAACGGCCACCGGGGAAATAGTGGGCGAGTTGCGTGGGCATACGGGGCCGGTAACGACCGTGACCTTCAGTGATGACGGCCGTTACCTGCTCTCCGGCGCACTGGACGCCACTCTGCGTCTGTGGGATGTGGCTGACCGTCGCTTGCTGCGCCGCTTCGACGGCCATACCAGTGGCATTATGGCGGCGGCGTTCGACCATGACGGTGTGTATGCCGCCTCCGGCGCTCAGGATGGCACGGTGATCATTTGGGACGTGGCAACGGGCGATTTGCTGCGGCAAATTCCGGGGCATGTGGGCGTTGTGCACCTTGTCGCCTTCAACGCCAACGGCAATATCTGGTCGGCGGCAGAAGATGGCGGCATTTATCTGTGGCATTCGGCGCTGGATGACGATGTCCTGCGCACGTGGCTAACCACCCATCGCCATGTTCCCCCACTCGCCTGTCTGCAACAAATACAATACGGCCTGGCTGCGGACTGTTCTGATGATTAAGCCCCTTCCCCTCAATAACAATTCACAGTAGATGGAACTGCAAGGAGTTCGCATCCTCAGATGCGAACTCCGCTTTGATCTGCTAATTCATGTTGTTGGTGCGTGGCTACCAGGGCAGCGGATTGTTCTGCAAGTCATCATCCCATAAAGCGTCAATAGCGGCGACTACTTCGGGTGGCAGTTGTTTGTCGGCGGCGGCGAAGTTGTCCAGCGCCTGCGCCACCGATTTCGCGCCGGGGATGACGGTGGAGACTTCGGGCCGGGCCAGGGTATATTGCAGCGCCGCATGAACCATCGAAGTTCCGGGCGGCAGCAGTGCGGCGAACTTTTCCACCAACGCGCCGCGCCGGGCAATCACCTCCGGCGACCAGCGGTCGCGCACGTCCTCAAAGCGGGTGTGGGCGTTGTAGCGCCCGGACAGCCAACCCGAATCGAGCGGCACTTTGATGATCAGCCCCACGCCGTTGGCCTGGGCCAGGGGGAAGGCAGGCGCCGGTTCCTGGTAAAAGGCGTTGTACATCACTTCCAGCGCTTTGCTCTGCGTGGTCTGCACGGCCAGTTCCACCTCTTCGCGCCAGTCCAGGGAGACGCCATAGGCACGGATTTTGCCTTCGGTCTTGAGCTTTTCCAGTGCGGCGTATTGGGGGGCGGTACGGCCGTCCATCAAGTTGCGTGGTGGGTTGTGCAGCAGCAGCACATCTATGTAGTCGGTCTGCAAACGGCGCAGGCTGCCTTCCAGCACCGGGCGGATGTGAGCCACGTCAAAATCGCGCACGCCGTCGGCGCTGTAATGGCTGAATTTGGTGCAGATGATGACATCCTGCCGCACCGCTGGCAACACCTGGCCGAGCAGTTCCTCGCTACGGCCGTCGCCATATCCCGGCGCCGTGTCAAAAAAATTGCAACCGGCGTCCAGTGAGGCGTGAATGATGCGGTGGGCAACGGCCGTGTCATGCAGCCCCCAATCCGGGTTCGCCAACTGCCAGGCCCCTAAACCAATCTCGCTCACATTCATGCCCGTATCACCCAGTTCTCTTAACTTCATTGTGGTTTCTCCTGTGTCAATAGGTTTGTAGTAGGCGATTCATCGCCTGCTGACGGCACTAAAGTGCCTACTACAAACGGTTTTCATTCATGGGGGTGGGCAGCCGCCCGTGAAGTCTCCTTATATACAGCCTATCTTAGCCTGATCACACTCGTCGGGGTACGGCCGTGTCGTTTCCCCACGCACCCACCAATTGACCACCCATCCCGCCAGCCGATGACGCCAGGTGCGGGACGGTTCGGCGACCTCTTGTTCGGCCTCTTGTTCCCCCGTTTCCCTCTTTGTCACAACGGTGCGGTACAGTTCGCCAATCATGGCTACCCCCACCATGGCATAGGGATTACTCTCAAACATCATGACCTCCAAATTTAATGAAAATAGTGGCTGGTGGCTAGTTGCCAGTGCAAATCACCAGCCACTACTCTTCTGGGCAAATCGTTTGCCCATCCGCCCATCTTACGGCGTTTCCTGTTAATTGGTATTATTTTACGACTTGTTGGATATATATATAGCGCCAATAATTGCCAAATTTTATAAGTCCAATTAAGAGAAGTGCCAGGCAAGGGGCAAAACCGTTTTGGTTAACCAGAGTTTAAAAGCCCCTTGCCTGGCACTACAAAATGGATGCGTACTCCTCTGGATCACACCGGCAAGGTTCCCCTCTACCGGCAAATTGAAAACCACCTGCGCCAGAACATTCGCAGCGACGGCCTGGCGGCGGAGACGCACCTGCCCCACGATGGTGTACCTGGCTTATCCATCGGCTGACTTTTTTTTATGATCGTGTTCAAGTATACTGGCGGCAGTTATAACCAGAAAACAAAATGGAATCAGCACTGGATGGAATGATTGTATGTTTGAAAACCCCGTCGAATCACAACGAATTCTGGCAGTTGACGACAACACCTTTACGTTACGCATTGTGCAACATACATTGGAACAGGCAGGGTATCAGGTAATCACGGCCGTGTCCGGCGCCGATGCCCTCAAACTCATTAACCGTCATGGGATGCCCCACCTGGCCATTGTGGACCTGCACATGCCCATTATGAGCGGTTTTGAGTTCTGCCATGCCGTGCGTGAGTTTAGCGATTTGCCGATTATCATGCTCACGGCCGTGAACACCGAAGAAACCATCATCCAAGGTCTGGAACAATACGCCGAAGATTACATCGTCAAACCCTTCAACCCCGAAGAATTGGTGGCGCGGGTGCGGCGAGTGCTGCGCCGCATGGGGGATTACAATTACACCCTGGAATCCACTACCCGCATTGACGAACGGCTGATGGTCAACTTTCCCAACCGGGAGGCATTGGTCAACGGTGAATCCATTTCCCTGACCCCCACCGAAACAAAGCTGCTGTACATTTTGGTGCGCAATGCCGGCCGTATTGTTACCACTGAATTCCTGCTCAAACGCATCTGGCCCATGGAAGATGCCCAGGAAGACCGTCTGCATGTACACATCCACCGGCTGCGTAGCAAAATTGAGGTAGACCCCTCCGAACCGAGTTACATTGTGGCCGAACGGGGCACCGGCTACCGTTTTAATGTGGCCGCAGATCAGATCAGCACCGATTAACCGCCCACCTGAAGAAACCGCTTCCTTGCCGCTGTAGGCAGCGCGATTTTCCAAATCGCGCTGCTGTGCCAGAGAAAAAGCCATGGATTTACCGGCAATAGATGAAATCTTAAAAACGACCCGTTCCGTGCGCAAGCGCCTCGATTTATCCCGCGCGGTACCACTGGACATCATCCAGGAATGTCTGGAGATCGCCATTCAAGCGCCTACCGGCGGCAATTCCCAGGGCTGGCACTTTGTAGTGGTCACAGACCCGGCCAAAATAGCCGCCATCGGCGCACATTACCGGGAATCATTTTTCATTTACGCCCGCGCCAAAGATGAACAGGCAGCCACACAAGGCACAGGCGAACTATACGAGCAACAACAAATGCGCGTGGTGAAATCGGCCGTCTATCTGGCCAACAACATGGGGCGCGTACCGGTAATGGTTATTCCCTGCATTCACGGCCGTGTGGAAAACCTGGGTCCCATGGCCCAGGCCGGATTATATGGTTCTATCCTACCCGCCGCCTGGTCATTCATGCTGGCCCTACGCGCGCGTGGCCTGGGTGCGGCCTGGACTACCCTGCATTTGCGTTATGAAAAAGAAGTAGCCGCCATTTTGGGTATTCCCGATGACGTCACCCAGGCGGCGCTGCTGCCGGTGGCCTACTACACCGGCGAGGGGTTTCAACCGGCCAAACGCATACCGGCCCCTGAAGTCACTTCCTGGAACCACTGGGGCGAGCAGGCGCCTCCCCCTGTTGTGAACAACCCGTAAAACATGGTCAGCGCCCGACGGCCGTAAGCCGCCTTGAAACCAAATCCGCCCACCGTATACACCAACACCGCCACCAGCATCCTGCTAGGGTGTTTTACCTATTGTCACTGCGCCCACACAGCCCCACAATAATCGTATCGCAAAGAGGGTTACGGCCGTAGAAGTACCCACCCGGCCAACAACTTATTCAGTACAGGTAGGCAGTAATAGCTATGGAACCATACGCAGAGGGTACATTCAACGTCAACGGTCAGGAAATTCATTTTGTAGAAGCAGGCAAACGCGGACGGCAAATCGCCCTCCTCCTTCATGGCTGGTCAAGTTCCTGGTATGCCTTATCCCCCATTCTGGCCTTGCTGTCGCAGCGCTTT
Organism: Anaerolineae bacterium; assembly: GCA_019637635.1. Classification (GTDB taxonomy): domain Bacteria; phylum Chloroflexota; class Anaerolineae; order Promineifilales; family Promineifilaceae; genus CAADGU01. The sequence continues at coordinate 18,574 of JAHBVI010000061.1, read as the reverse complement.
CACTGCATCGCCATTGACCTGCCCGGCTATGGCGACTCCCCACCCCTGCCCGAAGAAACCACCATCCCCAAATACGTAGATTTACTGGCCGACCTTATCGAGCAAATCAGCGACAGCCCGGTCGTCCTGGTGGGGCACTCCATGGGCGGCATGATCAGCATCAGCCTGGCGCTTAAATACCCCATTCTGGTTGAGCGCATGGTGCTGCTCTGCCCCACCATCAGCGGCCATCTCTCCACTTCCATCAACATCTTTATCTCCCCCATCACCATGACAGAACGCTTTGGCCTGGGTAGCTGGCTGGTTTCGGCCGTTGAACATACCTTCGTGGGCCTCACCGACCGGCTCATGCGTCCTGTTTCTTTTGCCGAACGCACCGGCATCAGCAAAGCTGACTATGAGCAATTGCGCCAGGATGCCCGGCAGTCGCACCAGGGCCGGGTGCGTTTTGAATGTTTTTACGCCATGCGCAATAACGACTTGCGCGGCCAACTCAGCCAGGTAGAGACCCCCGCCCTTATCATCTGGGGCGCCGAAGACAACACCGTGCCTCTGCGCGACGCTGGCGTCGTCGCTGACGAATGGCCCCAGGCCGATCTGCGCATCTTCCCCAAAGCCGGTCACTGGCCCCAATTTGAAACGCCAGACGCCACCCGCCGCCAGGTTGCCGCCTACCTGGGCCTGCCCCTGAGCAGCAGCGATCTCTACACACCGGTTGGTGATGCCGAATTAGAGCGCATCAGCGATATTGCCCAATTTCTCAGCCACTCGGACGTGGGTGACAACCTGAATCAGGCGCAGCGCATCCGGTTGGCGGCTCAATGTGAAGTGCGCACCTTTGCCCGCGGCGAAATGATTGCCGAAGCCTCCGAATCGAGCGACGAATTGTTCATCATCCAACAAGGGTACGTGGAAGTATGGAAACACCCGGACAGTCTTGATGACCCAGACCAAGACCATGAAGAGCCCCAACACGTCGCCAATCTACGCGCCGGGCAAATTACGGGCGAACTGGCAATGTTAGACCGGGGAGGGCGCAGCGCCGACCTGGTCGCCGGCAGCGAGGGCGCCACCCTGTTGGTCTTGACTCGTGACCGGCTGCTGGCGCTCTGTGAAGATGATACCGCGCTCGGCTACCGCTTTTTGTGGAATATCTCGCAGGCCATGTCCCGGCGGGTGCGATTTGTGCTGTGGCAGCTTAACCGCGCCGAACAGCGCCGCCTGGAAGAGGGGCAGCGCCGCACCACCAAACCAATGGCCCGCGCTGCCATGCCCACTGATTAATCGTAATCCGTAATCCGTGAACCGTAATCGGATTGCGGATTTCCCCGCCAAAAATCACCGGTTATTTGTGACATTTGCCACGCGCTTACTGCCCCGTCTATGCCTAGAATGGGAACTGTTCGCTGCCTGATAAATGAAGTTTTGTATCCCGTACATCCCTATCCAGGCAGTTGGACAGGGATGTCTGACATATGAGGAAAATATGTTAACCACAAACGACCTGATGACCATTGATCCTGACACCGTTACCCCGCAAACATCCCTGCGTGAAGTGGTGGCCTTAATGAACAAACATAACACCCGGCAATTGCTGGTGGTAAATGAAGGCAAACTGGTGGGAATTATTACGGATAGGGATATTCGCCTGGCCGTTAATTCGCCGTTAGTCACGGTCGATCCGCTGGAACGTATTACCCTGCTGGATCAGTTTACCGCCGGCAGTTGTATGACCTCCAATCCTAAAACGGTGACGCCCGATACACCCATTCACAAAGTGGCCCAAATTTTGAGCGCCTATAAATATGGCGCGCTGCCGGTGGTTGAAGATGAGGAATTGGTAGGGATTATTACTGTCACCGATTTATTGAACCAGATGGCCTTGATGCCAGAAGCAGAACCTTTTGTTTAATTTTTCCCATGCTGCACCACTCCTGTTTTGACGCCAGGCCGCAAGACCTGGCGTCTTTTTTGAGTAATTGGTAAGTTCTTCAAGAGAGAGCCAACAATTGAACTTACAATCCATCCATGCGTCTGAAATCGTGGTTTAGTCCTGCCTCACCTGAACTCCATGACCCTTTAGAGTGGATATTGCCCTTGCCGGAAATGACGGGCAGTCCGGGAGCGGACAACGGCCGTACCCCCGACCGTTTCCTACCATTAGAGGGCGGCATCAATTTTCGGGATATTGGTGGGTATGAAACAGTAGACGGCCGTGCCCTGCGCTGGGGCCAGATTTACCGCGCTGGCGTCCTTTCCCAACTGACACCCCCCGACCAGCAATACCTGGGGCAGTTGGGCATCCGCCTGGTGTGCGACCTGCGCACCGAAAGCGAAGTGCAGAAACGCCCCGATAAGTTACCGGCCAACCCTGACTGCCAATGGCAGCATTTACCCATCGAAAATCTGGAACGTTCCGCCCGGCTGCGTGGCCTGATTGCCGTACTTTTTGACCGCTCCCGGCTGGATGACTTAATGGATGAAGGGTACAACCGTGTCATAGTTGACGAAAATGCGCCGCTGATTGGGCAGGCCCTACGCCTGATGGCCGACGCCACCAACCGCCCGTTGGTCATTCACTGCTCGGCGGGCAAAGACCGCACGGCCGTTGTCATTGCTCTGCTGCTGCATATTCTGGGTGTTCCCCAACAGACCATTCTGGCCGACTATACCCTGAGTAATTTACATTATGACAAGTTCCGCGCCGGTATCCAACAAGACCTGCACCGCCTGAAACGGTGGGGCGTCACCGTTGACCATTTACAGGCCGTCATCCTGGTCAGGGCCGCCCGCCTGGAAAAAACGCTGGCCCACATTGAACAGACGTATGGATCGGTAACGGACTATCTTTCAGAACAGGCCGGCGTCAGCCATCAAGTGATGCACCAATTACGCACCAATTTATTGACATAACATCGAGGATTCACCCATGCGGCTTGCCACCAGTGGCATTCTGGTCAACCAGTTCAACCAAATCCTGCTCATCCAACGCAACGACACCCGCACCTTTGCCGAACCGGGCGGCGGACTGGAACGAGGCGAATTACCCACCGACAACATCGCCCGCGAAGTGCGGGAGGAAACGGGTATTATTGCCCACCCGGTGCGCCTGGTTTCGTTGAACTATTGGGCGCTGCCGCCTCATGGATTCCTGGCTTTTACCTTCCGCTGTTTGCAGCGCGGCGGCGAATTACAGACCTCGGCGGAATCGCCGCGTGTTGGGTTTTATGCGACCAGGCCGCTGCCGCGCCCCATGCTGCCCCTCAACCGCCAGCGCATTGAGCGCGCCCTGCAACATCACGGCGGCCCCGTCGAACGGTGGACAATCTCGTATCCACTGTTCATGCGGTTGGGGCGTTTTTTTCTGTTTAATGGCGTCTATCGTTGGTACGACTGGCGGCGCAAGGCACAGGGGTTACCACTTTACCAATCGCCTCCCGATTGGGAAATTGTGGTGCGGGTGGTGATGCAGAATGAGTCTGGCACGGTTTTATGGCAACAGGATAATGATGGCTGGTGTTTGCCGGGGGGAGTGGTGCCGCCAAAGACAGCGCCCTGGGACACGGCCGTCACCCTCACCCACCAACAAACCGGCCATACCCCCACGCTACAAGATGTCAGCGGCATGTACGTCACCCAAAATAGCAGTCGCATGATGTTGGTCTTCACGGCCGTTACCCCCTCCACCCACATCGCTCCTGAAAGCACGTGGCTCTCCCCCACCCAACTCCCCCTTTCCGTGCCCGCGCACTGGCAAAAAATTGTGCAACACGCCGTCGCCCCCGACCGTTTGCCGGTCTGTGAATATATGCCTGACAATTGACCCATAATCGGTTTACGGTTCACGATTTACGGTTCACGGTTCACGGTTCACGGACTACTGAATCTTCACCAACGACCAGGCATCCAGGAACCAACCATTGTTATTCAGCGCATAACGTCCACGCACGCCCAACCCCAGGCGCACCGTTTGTGCCTGGGTAATGGTAAATGTATGCGTCAGCGTATTTTTCTGCCCAAAGGCCACCATTTGCCAACCCGACCCACCGCCACCGACAATAAAACGCACTTCACCGGCAGTGGGGTCAGACGGCCGTACCTTTTGCCCATTCACATACTCCGAAACCAGGTCCGGGTATACATTAGCCACAAAGCGGTAAGTACCGGGCAGCAGCGTCACATCTTGCAGCAGCCGGTAACTGATCGCCCCATTTCCCTTAAATGCCTTTACCGTCTGATTGCCATCAAAAATGAATTGACTTTGTTCATGGGGCGGTAGTTGTGAAGATGGCAATACCCGCACTTCGGGGCGCAGCCACACATCCCAGGGTTGGCTGCCAAAACCGGTTGGCCCTTCATCCCACTCAAACAGCCAGCCGTTGGGAATTTGCAGCTCTGGCAAGTTACCGGGATGGTACCAGCCGCCTTCAAAAGAGCCATTGGTCAACAAGTTGGCGCCTGATGGCGGCGGGGCAACGGTAGGTGACGGGGGGGCGCCGGTGGGCGGCGGCGGGGCCGGCGGATTGGTGGGCGGCACGGCCGTTGCCACCGGCGGCGCGCTGCCACTGCCGGGAATGATTAAGACCTGTCCGGCATAAATCAAATTCGTATTGGCGATATTGTTGGCGGCAGCAATAGCCTGTACCGTCACCCCAAACCGCACGGCAATCCGATAAAGCGTATCCCCCGGCTGCACCACGTAAGTGGCGCCGGTGGTGGGTGGGGAAATGGGCGGCGGCAGCGGGGCCGGCGGATTGATGGGCGGCACGGCCGTAGCCACCGGCGGCGCACTGCCACTGCCCGGTATCGTCAACACCTGCCCCACGTAAATCAAATTCACGTTGGGGATGTTATTGGCCGCCTGCAAAGCCGTCACCGACGTACCGAATCGTAAGGCAATTCGGTATAATGTGTCACCTGGCTGCACGACATACGTTGTTTGTGCCAGAGCTACGGCCGTAAACAAACCGCACAAACAGACAGCCATCAGAACTGTTAACACACTCCTACGCACACTATTCATCATCCACCTCCTTCCTGGTTCGCCACCTGTTGCAAAGAGCGCGCCCAAAGACGCCGCATTGCCAGAGAAAACGTCGCGTCCGTCACGGGTTTTCATAGCAGTCATGGCTTGCTGCTCCATCCAGGCAGCCCAAAAATATGATCCAGTGTACCAATGACCTCACCAGGAGCCGTGAAAAGATAAAAAAAAAGGAGTAAACCATAAGATAAATGGACTATCAGGCAAGACAATTTTGCTTATCTGCTTTATACTTGGCTGGTCACACGGCACCAGGCAAGAATGGTGACACAAACAAACATGTCCAATTTTGAACCAGATCGTTTTTGGCAAGAGCGTATACACCAACAAATTTCACGGCAAAACATAACCGCCTTTGCGGAGTTATGTGAACTGGCCTTGCCCCATCTTGTTGTGTTCCTGCGCCAACGGTTCCCCCAAAGCGACGACCACTTGTGCGAAGCCACCGCCATTGATTGCCTGATGCAGTATCACGGCCGTCCCAGCCAATACGACCCGGATAAACTCTCCCTCTTCTCTTACCTGCGTATGGCTGCCCGCAACGATATGATCAATGCCCTGGCCAAATACGGCCGTGACCAACAACACCTGCGCGACATTGAAGACCCCAGCCTCAAATCCTACCTCACCGAGCCAAACTCCTTCGCCCAAACCGATGAATTGGACCGTTGGTTAACCCAACACACGCGCCTGTCTCGCCAGCAGATATTACAGGCGTTGGACAATGAATTGAGCAAAACAGATAAAAAACTCGTCACCATGATGTTTAACGGCGTGCGCGACAGCCATCAATACGCCAAAGCCATGGGGCTAAGCCACCTGGACACCGACCAACAGCGCCAGGAAGTTAAGCGGGCCAAAGACCGGCTGACCAAAAAATTACAGCGATTTGGCGCGCAGCTAGAGTAAAGACCGGGTTTTGGGGAATAAACCCGGTTTTTTTATGCAATTTTGTCGAACTTTCCCCTTTTTCTGGGAACTATAGATATGAACACATTACTGCTCAAAATGGCGCAACGCGCCAGTGACGATCATTCACTCATGGCTTCCGTCATCCAGACACACGCCCGGCAGCACCAACTGACCTGGCCGCAAGTAGCCGCAGAGTTGACCATTGAGGAGGAACAGTTGGCCCGGTTGGCGCTTTGCCGCCGCCCCAACGGACAGGCCACCGCCGAAGAAATTCGGCAAATAGCCGCCTACGTGGACATGAGCAGTACCGAGTTGGCCGCTTTTATTCGCCGTAATGGTTCCACCCAAACAGAGGCACGGCCGTTGCCGCCGCAACCACAACCACAACGGCAGCGCCCCGCATTTGCCTGGCCCTCTTTTAAGTGGGAGACCAATTTTATGTTCAAAAGACGCACCATCGCCTTTGCCCTGGCCTCGATAGCCTTCCTGGTTTTTGCCGCTTTCGCCTTTGCCCAACCCGCCGGTTCACAGGCCACCCTGGTCGTCTCGGCCGGGCAGGCAACGGTATATCAGGGCGAAACCATGTTCCTGATTGTGCCCCGCCAGACCCAGACCACCGTAGCTGCGGGCAGCATTCTCACCGTTAACCAGGGCGACCGCATCGCACTTCCCGATGACGCCGCTGCTCAACTCAGCCTGTATGATGGCACCATTGTGGACATTGCCGGTGGCAGCAACCTGGAGCTTGCCGAGCTGGTCACCAATGACAGGACATACCGCGTCCAGCTTTCGCTGGCAGCCGGCCGCACCCTGAACCGCGTGGTGAAACTACTGGGCACCGACGACAAATTTGAGGTACGCACCCCCTCTTCTACTGCTTCCGTGCGCGGCACCATCTTTACAGTGGCCGTTATCTCGAACACAGAATCCTACTATGCCGTAGATGAAGGCATTGTGCGGGTCACAATGGGCGGCGAGTTTATTGACGTACATCCTGGGCAGGCGGTCATGGCTGTTGTGGGGCAACCGCTCACGCTCATGGCACAACTGCCAAAAGACGCGACCGGCGCCCCGGTGGCCCAACCTGATCCTCAAACATCAGAACAAGACAGCGATGCGGATGCGGACGCAGATGCAGGTACACGCGCCAACACGCCGCCAACCGGAATACCGGCCACAGCCACACCGTCCGCGCCTAATACGGCCGTGCCCGGCTCGCCCATCAACCCCGCACCGGTTGTCACCGATACAGTGCCCGGCCCAACAGTAACGCCGGCCCCCGGCACCTGCACCGGAACTGAAGTTCAGCCAACCGGTCTGACCCTGGCGCAAAGATATGGCGTCTCCTACGATGAAATCATGGGCTGGTTCTGCGCCGGATTTGGCTTCGGCACCATTGACCTGGCCTATTCCCTGAGCCAGGAAACAGGCGCCGACGTAGCCGTTATTTTCACCATGAGCGCCAGCGGCATGGGCTGGGGTCAAATTCGCACCCAACTACTGGGCAACCCTGGCGGCAACAACGGCAACCCTGGCGGCAACAACGGCAACCCTGGCGGCAACAATGGCAACCCTGGCGGCAACAACGGCAACCCTGGCGGCAACAATGGGAACCCTGGCGGCAACAATGGGAACCCTGGCGGCAACAGCGGCGACCCCGGTGGCAACAGTGGCAATCCTGGTAACAACGACAATGGTGGTCAGCCTCCGTCTGAACCACCTTCTCCACCCGCCGGTCCTCCTGAAAACCCTCCCGGCAACGGCGGCGGTAATGGAAATGACGGTAATGGTAACAATGGTAACAACGGTAATGGTAGCAACAAGTAAATTGAGCAGGAGATGATACGGGTGTAACTTGTCGTTAACCCACTGATAAGCGTCGTATTGGTAACAAGAACCCCACTGCTGGATTGCAGCAGTGGGGTTCTTTTCTTTCTTAAACTGGCAGCGTGATGAAAAACGTTGTGCCCTGGCCGGGTGTGGACACGGCCGTGACCCCTCCCCCATGCGCCACCACAATCGCCTTCGCAATCGCCAGCCCCAGGCCTGAATTGCCCTCCGGGACACGCTGCCGCGCTTTATCCGCCCGGTAAAAGCGATTAAAAATATAAGGCAGTTCTTCGGCCGGAATCCCCACCCCCGTATCCTTTACCTGCAAGACCACCTGCTGCTCTCCCACCCCCGCCGCCAGCACAATTTCCCCCGCATCCGTATACCGCAGCGCGTTCGCCACCAGATTGTTCAACACCTGTGTCATACGCTCCACATCCACATTGACTGACGGTAAGTTGTCCGGCGCGTCAATTCGCAGCGTCACCCCTTTAGCCTCGGCCTGCATCACATAGGCCAACCCCGTCCGTTCCAACAGGGCGCGGGGATCGACGGCGCGGCGGTGCAAGGGCAGTTCCCCGGCATCCGCCAGCGACAATGTGCGCAAATCTTCCACCAGATGTTGCAGGTGGATCACTTCCTCGTGCATGATGGTGTACAGGTCAGGCGAACCATCCAGTGAACCGGCGCGCAGCCCCTCCGTATAACCGCGCAGCACAGAGAGCGGCGTGCGCAAATCATGGGCAATGTCGGCCGTCATCTGTTTGCGCTGCTGGCTGGCCTGCGCCAGGTCACGGCTCATCTGGTTAAACGAATCGGCCAGTTCGCCAATTTCATCCCGCGAATGCACCTCTACCTGCTGGCCCAGGTTGCCGGCGGCCATCGCATGGGTAGCGGCCGTCAGGGCGCGAATCGGCCGTGTCAAGGTGCGCGCCAGCAAAATGCCCAATATCAGGGCGATCAGTCCGGCAATCACCGCGCTGGTGATGGTAGCAATGGTCACATTGCTCAGGAAAGTATTCTCCGGCGAACCGCGACTGGGCGGTGCGCCCGACCCATAACCGTCTCCCGGCTGATCGGGGCGCATCAAGACAGTACCCACCGTCTCTCCATCCACTTCAATGGGCAATCCTTTGTCCAGGTCGTCGTAGGGATAGGCACGGCCGTCATTCTCCGGCCCCAACCCAAACACCACCACGCCGGCATTGTCTACCACTACCACCCGCACCATCAATCCCCGCCAGACCGGATCGCTTTCAGCCGCCTCATAAAAGTTCTGCCATCCCCCATTTTGGGTGTAAAAGTCGGCCAACGTCGTCGCAATCCCCTGGTGGCTCTGGTTCTCGATAAAACGGCCGAACTCCTGCCGCGTGCGCAGGCCAATGACCAGCGCCACCAACAGCGCGCCGCTGACGCCAACGAAGACAAAAGCGAGGGTGAGTTTGAAGACTAGAGAGCGCATATTCATGGCCAGACAGACCTGACAGGTCTTAAAGACCTGTCAGGTCTACTCGGTGGCAAACCGATACCCCATGCCATACACCGTCTGGATGTACTGGGGAGTACCGGGGTCTGGTTCAATTTTGGCGCGCAGGTTACGAATATGCACGTCAATGGTGCGTTCATACCCTTCGTAAGCGTCGCCGCTGGTGCGTTCCAGCAAATCCAGCCGGGAAAAAGCCCGCCCCGGCGCGGCCATCAGCGCCGCCAATATCTCAAACTCCGAGGGCGTCAGGTCTACCGGTTTGCCGCCGACCTGCACCGCCCGCCCGGCGCGATCCAGCACAATATCGGCCACACGCAGGATGACCGACGCGGCGTCTTGTTTGTTCATCCGGCGCAGCACAGCGCGCACACGAGCCACCAGTTCGCTGATGCCAAACGGCTTGGTGACGTAGTCGTCCGCGCCCAATTCCAGACCGATCACCTTGTCCGTTTCCTCGATCTTGGCAGTGAGCATGATGACCGGGGTTTCCGCCTCTTTGCGGAAGGTGCGCATAAAGTCATACCCGCCCAATTCGGGCATCATCAAGTCCAGGATGATGAGGTCAGGTTTTTCATAGCGGGCGACATAGAGGGCTTCACGGCCGTTGCCCGCCTCCACCACGCGATACCCCTCCTTCTCCAGATAGACCCGCAGCATATCCCGCAGTCTGATTTCATCGTCTACCACCAGTATTGTTTGGGCCATGTGAAAACCTCAGGGGGATTAGAGATTGGAGATTAGAGATTAGCAATCTCCAGTCTCCAATCTCTAATCTCTGATCTCTATGCAGACAAATCCAACCCGACATCAAAAGTTGCCGTGTAACCATTGTCATCCGGCACGGCCGTGACCACCAGTTGTTCATGGAAAATACGGTCATTGCTGTTGAGGGTATTCCGCCGCCCTTTGCTGGCATACGGCGGCTGTGCGTGTACCTGGTCGTTAAGCGCCTCGTCAAAAAACAGCTGCGACGTAAACTCGTACCCCTGCGCCGCGTTCGGGTCGGTGCGGATTTTGAAATGAATATGCACCGCGCGCCCCGGATACCAGCCGGGGTATATGGTCACAAATTTTGCCGCCCCATTGGCATCTGTCACCTGATACCCACGTAAAAATTGCTGTCCGCTAGTATCAAAACTGCGGTCAGTCACGCCGGAATAGACGCCCAACGCATCACAATGCCACACGTCCACCAGCGCCCCCGGCAGCGGCGTGCAGCCATTGTTGATCTGCGACACATTGAAGATGAGCATCAGCAGCACGCCGTCTTTGACCACGCCCGTTGCCGGATCAGAACGAATATCGGCACGTTGCAGCCCTGTATCTACAAAATAAGGGCCTTCGGTCAATTCCGGGCGGGCCACACAAACAGGCACGGCCGTTGCCGAAACCAGTGTGGCTATTGGCGTGTCTACCACGGGGGCGGCTGTTGGTACAACGACCGTTGGCGCAACGGCCGTTACGCCGTTAGCCGCCGTCTGGCTGGCGGTGGTGACTGATGTGGGCACGGCCGTTGTCTGCTCCGGCCCACACCCCACCAGCAGCGCCGCACTGGCCGCCCCCAACAATTTCAACACCTCCCGCCGACTCAATATCCGCCCTACCGGTTCATCATCATTGTCACTCATCACGTTTACTCCTCGTAATGAGCCTCCTGAAAAACTTACCACAGAGGCACTGAGACACAGAGTTTTCTCTGGTATAAATCCTCTGTGCCTCTGTGTCTCTGTGGTTTTTCAGCAAGCTCATTCTTCCACGCCTAACCACTCATTCACCGACTGCGCCAGGTCTAATTCGGCCGCATCGGGCAAATCGCCAAATATCTCCACCAGTTTCGTTTGCAGCGCGGCCAGGTCGCCACCATTCGCTTCTACCACAGCGGCCATCGTCTGCCCTTCGGCGAGTTGGGCTTGTAATTCGTCCACCGTGAGATTAGCGGCTTCGGCAACGGCCGTCAACGCCGCCGCCATTACATTTTGCCGCACCTCTATCTCCGAAACGATGCCCAGTTTATCTTCCAGCAGCCGCACCACCACACCGCTAAACATGCGCTCCTGAAAACCACCGCCGCCATTTTGTTCAAACCCTGCCCGGCGTGTAGCCAGATCATCTTCACTCAACTCTGCCCCACCAGGGCCGCCAGGAAACCCACCACCGGGCACACCACCACCTGGCTCGCCACCGGGAACCCCGCCACCGGGAACCCCGCCACCGGGGCCACCACCTGGAAAACCGCCAGCAAAACCACCGCCGCCACCGGACGCGGTAATACCGCTTTCATCCGTCGGTGCAAAACCACCGGGGCCGCCAGGGCTAAAACCCAGTTCGCCATTTTGCATCATGGTGGTGACGCCTTCATTAGTCAACTTCAATTCGGCAATGGCCGTGATTTGAGCGGGGGTCATCGTCCGTTCAATCTGGTTGACCACTGCCTGCAATTCCGCCACGGCCGTCGTATCACTCTGACCAAGCGCCTGATACGCCTGCCACAGCGGCAGCAGCGCCGCCGCCTGCGTCTCGTCCACCGCCAGGTCGGTTTCCTCCAACTGCACTATGCCAATGGCTAACTGCCCCACCACAGAGAGGGCATCATCATAATTGGCGGTCAGGGTGGTCACGGCCGTGCCACTCTCCACCTGTGCGACTGTCTGGCTCACGGCCGTGTCACCACCATTTTCCATAGCGGCACCCTGCCCACCACAAGCCGCCAGCGACAACATCAAAACCAAAATCAATACAAGCATCGTTTCTTTCATCGTTTTATTCCTACAAAAATACAAAGATTCCCCGGAGTAGACATCCGATTTTTTGAAAAAATCGGATGTCTGAAAGCAACTACTCGTGCCGCAGCGCCTCGATCGGGTCCAGCTGCGCCGCCTTATTTGCCGGGAAAAAGCCAAAGAAAATGCCCACCGCCGCCGCCGACCCAAAGGCTAAAAGGATGGAATCGGGCACAATCACCGTGCGCATGTCGCTGGTGGCCCCAAACAGATAAGCGCCGGCCACACCCGCCGCCACGCCGATCAACCCACCCACCAGACTGAGCATCAACGCTTCCGTCAGGAATTGCAGGCGAATATCAGTAGGCGTAGCCCCCACTGACTGGCGAATACCGATCTCGCGGGTGCGTTCCGTCACGCTCACCAGCATAATGTTCATAATGCCAATACCACCTACCAGCAGGGATACCCCGGCCACCCAGGCCAGTAAATTGCGAAAGGCGGCCGTTGTCGCCCCTTGGGTATCAATAATGTCTTGTTGAGTCTGAATGGTGAAAGGCAAATCATCTACGGATACCCCTTTCGCCGCTGCCAACTTCAACTTGATTTGCTGGATCACTCTGTCCATGTCCGCCCCTTCGGCCACCTGGGCATAAATGATGCGCACCTGGTCGCCGGCAAACTGGCGGAACTGAGTGGGCACAAATTTATCAAAAACCAGGGTGATGGGGGTGTAAAGCTGAGCGTCGAAGTCCGTGTTCCCAACCACACCCTTGGGCGCGGCAACGCCAATCACCGTCAGTTTGGTCGTGCCCACCGTCACCGATTGGCCGATGGGGTTACTCTCGCCAAACAGATTCTCGGCCAGGCTGGAACCCAGGACGGCTACTTTGGCTTTGCGGTCCACTTCTGTCTGGTTAAAGAAACGGCCGTCGCTTATTCCCACCTGCCGCACCGACGGAAAATCTACGGTGGTGCCCATTAACAACACGTCATCCAGCGTCACATTACCCGCTTTCACCGTCACCGGGCTGGTCTGGTCCACGACCGTACCGGCCACGCCAACCACATTGCCGATCACGGCCGTGTCATCAAACACCAGTTGCGGCGTATTTCCACCGCCGCCGGGCCGGCCGGGGCCAAAACCACCTTGAATAAAAACCAGATTGGCCCCCAGGCCAGAAATCCGTTCGGCAATGGTGGCCTCTGTGCCCGCGCTGATGGCGATCATAATAATCACGGCGGCCACGCCGATGATCACCCCCAGCATGGTTAGCAGCGAACGAATTTTGTTGCGCACCACCCCTTCCCAGGCAATGCGCATAATTTCCACCGGGCTGATAATGCCGGACACGGCCGTCGCCGGAGAACTCTCCACCGGCATGGGCGTGGTTATTGCTTCTTGTATCGTTGTCATTTCTCACTCCAACCTGTTTGTAGTAGGCGATTTATCGCCTTTTACGGCACTGAAGTGCCTACTACGAACATCTCACGCCACTCTCCCATCCACCAATGTAATCGTCCGCTGAGTCTGGTCGGCAATGTACTGTTCGTGTGTGACCATGAGAATGGTGCGGCCACGGCCGTGAAGCTCATGCAGCAGCCCCATAATTTCATCACCCGTCTTCGTATCCAGATTACCCGTTGGCTCGTCGGCCATAATCAGCACCGGGTCATTCACCAGGGCGCGGGCAATGGCCACCCGCTGCCGCTGCCCACCAGACAGTTCATTGGGTTCATGGTGCGCCCGGCCGGCCAGCCCCACCGCTTCCAGCGCGGCCATCGCCCGCTCCTCCCGCTCCCTCGGCGAGAGGCCATTTTCCCGTTTGTACACCAGCGGCAGCATCACATTGCGCAGTGCGTCCGTGCGTGGCAACAGGTTGAACGATTGGAAAATAAAACCAATACGCCGGTTGCGAATGGCCGCCAACTGCACCTTGTCCATACCGCTTACATCTTCACCGGCTAACAAATACTGCCCTTCACTCGGCCGATCCAGGCAGCCCAGAATGTTCATTAGCGTACTTTTGCCCGAGCCAGACGGCCCCATCACGGCCACAAACTCACCCGCCTCAATGCGCACATCCACCCCCGCCAACGCCCGCACCTGAATCTCCCCCATGCCATACACTTTGTGCAGATTGTGTGTCTCGATAATTGCGCTCTTGTTCATCATGCACCTTTCAGGGTGTCATGTATCAAGTATCAAGTATCAAGTGTCAAGTACACCTGACACCTGACACATGACACATGACACCTGACACCTGACACCTGACACCTGACACTCACTGCGTCTCCACAATCCCCGTCGTCACTTCCTCCCCGGCTGCCACACCAGAGATGATCTGGGCAAAAGAAAAGTCCATCAGCCCTACCTCGACCATACGCAGCGTCGGCTCGCCATTTTCCATGACAAAGACGGCATATTTCCCGGCGGCAATTTCGCGCAGCGATTCCACAGGCACCAGTACCGCATTTTGCGCCCGACCGCCAATCACCTCTACAGTCGCATTCAGCCCCACCGGCAGCGTTTGCGGCTTGTTGTAGTTCAGTTGCACCACGGCCCGCACCGCGCTGACGCCGCCGGATTGGTATAACGCCGGGTCTACCTGCACAACCCGCCCGGTAAAGGTTTCATCTGGCAGGGCGTCAAAGACCACTTCTACTTCATATCCCATCCCCACACTGCTCATATCCGTCTCGTCCAGGTAGATTTCCAGCATCGGCTGGGAAAGGTCGGCCAGGGTGAGGAAGACGCCGCTACCTACCTGTTCACCCACGTGATAATTCACGGCCGTGACCGTACCATCCAGTGGCGCCCTTAACACCGTGCCATCCACCGCCGCCTGCGCCGATTCCAGGTTCAACTGGGCCTGCGCCAGGCTCAGGCCATGCGCCTCCCGGTTCAGTTGTGCCTGTTGCAGCGCCAGTTCGGCTTTACGCACGGCCGTTTCCGCCGCCGTGATTTCAGCCGCCGTTGGCCCTGTCTGCGCGGTGGCCAACGCCTGCTGCGCACTGAGCAGATTGCTCTCGGCGCTGACGGAACTGCTGCTGTTGGTGCTGTTCACGGCCGCGTTGTAATTCAGTTGGGCAATTTGCAAATTTTCTTGCGCCCGCAGCACAGCGGCATCCGCGCGCTCTCGTTCATTTTTCAGGGCGTCGGCGCGGCGGGGATCATTTAGTTCCCATTCCCGGCCAGGATCATAGGCTGTTACCTGCGCCGCCAGCGCCGCATCCAGGTCACGCTGCGCCTGCTCTACGCTGATGTTTTTGATGGTGATATTGGTGCTGGTGGCCGCTTCCTGGCCCCGCGCCGCGTTGTACGCGGCCTGCGCGGCGGCCAGTCTTGTTTCCAACAGGGCAATTTCATCGGGATCGGCCGTCCAGTTTTGCAGTTCGGCCAATGCCTGCTGCGCTTCTTCTAACGCCATTTGCGCCTGGGCCACGCTGATGTCATCGTAACTGAGGCCGACCTGGGTGGCGCTGGCGTCGCTTTGCATGGCCGCCTGCGCCAGTTGCAGTTGGGCATTGACCAGTGTTTTTTGGGCGTCGGTATCATCCACCCGTGCCAGTACATCGCCGGCCTGCACTTTTTGCCCCACCGCTACCAGCAGTTCCAACAAACGGCCGCTGGTGGTAAAACCTAATTCCACTTCCGTTGCCGGAATAACGGAACCGGCCCCCGTAGCCGATACGGTAATTTCACCCAGGCGGGCCACGGCCGTTTGCACATCTGGCGCGGCACTGTCGGCAGCGGCAACGGCCGTTTCGCGGGCATAATAGACATACCCAACGGCCGTTGCCAAAGCCACCACCAACATGCTAATAATCCAAAACCGTTTTCTCTTCATCATCAACTCTCCTGAGTGTTATTTGTCATTCCGAGGTCTTCCGAGGAATCTTTCACCTGGGCCGAGACGAAAGATTCCTCGCTCCGAAGACTCCGCTCGGAATGACACGTGCCAGGCAGGTTTCTTGTAGCCTGAATTGCCCTGGCAAAGGTTGGCTCGCAATGGCTTCATCATTGCCCACAAACAATACCCCCTTCGTTTTCAGACAAATTGAAGAAGTTGTTGGGAAATTGTTAAGATATATCCCCCAGAGGAGTGTGGCACGCCCTCGTGCCCTACATGGGACATGGGCGTCCCATACGCCTCAATTGAAAATTGTGGGGCTTTGCTCAGCGTGTTCAAGATATAATCATGGTAGTCAGCAATTCTCATTTTGGCCGTCATCACCTATGAATGAATTCATAGGCTGAGACAAGAAACGTGCTGAAGCACGTTAAAGGAGGCATTTCTGAACGCGCTTTAGCGCGTTTATCATAGCAGACGCCGATTTGCAATCGGCGGCGTTGGCGGCAAACCCGCTAAATTGAGAATTGCTGCATGGCAGTCATTGGAGGTTCCATATGGTTCTTGAACGAAATAAATTTACTTACCGCGTAACCTGGTCAGAAGAAGATAGCGAATATGTGGGGTTGTGCGCGTAGTTTCCCAGTTTAAGCTGGCTGGCCGATACGCCAGAAGAAGCGCTACAAGGTATTCGCCAGATAGTCGGCGAGTTGTTGTCAGATGTAGTCACCGATAACAACGCCGGCTGAAAATGTGTTACAATAGTGCCCATTAGCGGTCAGGCAATGCCAGCCACCCACCCCCTTTCAATCCTACGTCCCCGGTGGTGTTTGCCTTTGACCGGTAACTCGTAACGATGATGAGGCGACTCACGTTGCCGGTCTAAAAGATTGCAGTTGTGGGCCGTGTCATTTATCCAGTTCCAGGAGAGATGATTATGAATTGAGTCTGTAACGCTTTTGTCATTGTTTCACAGTCGAAGTTAGCCGGTTTATTTCCCATTCAAATTAAGGAGAAAGTTTCATGAAACACATTCAGATCTATAAGTTGTGGCCGTTTGGTATCGCGGCCATCATCGCTTTTGCTTTTTTGTTTGTTGGTGGCGGTAACAAAGCCTCAAATGGCGCCACCTATGCCCTGGTCGTTCCCTCTTTCGTGGGAGTGGCAAACGCCGCGCCAGCCAACGCCGCCACCGAGATTATTGAAGATGAGGCCGGTATGTCGGCCTACTTTGAAGCCACCACGCCTGTCACTATTGATTCTGTGCGCCCGGTGTACCAGACTATTGAACTGGAGACATCCGAGTACATTCTGGGCAGTGTGGCGCTGGCCGGCTACCCGGAAGATCACGCACCCCATGTGTATGTGCATGTGGATGGCTGGTTCCTGGCTTACTATTCGAATGGCGATCCGGTGGCAAAGATTATTGACTGGAACGCCTATACCGCTTCCGGCGACACCATTATTTCCACCAAGCTGGAAAATGTACTGGCCATTGTGGCCGGTTCGGCCGGCGTGGGCATTCCCGGCATCACCCATTACGACTTCCGTTTCCCCAACGCCACCAACATGATGCTCATTGCCGAACGTAGCCAAGGAGCGGGCAATGATTATTTTACTGTCAATATCCCCACGAGCTTTGGCGTCTCCGAAAGAAGTTGGTCAATTCATCTTCCGGGTAGCAGTGCAGGCAGTATTTCACTCAATGGTACAACCTTATACTCTGGTGGTGGTGATCATGTTTTTGGTACGTTGTCAGCCTCACAGATGCCACCAGCAACCACACATACCATTGTCATTGGTAATGATGCTAATGATGTTGGTGGTATTTCCCTTGTCTACACGGAGTAAACCATGAAGCGTTACTTTGCTCTTTTAGGCTGCATTGTTCTGCTGCTGGTTTACTCGGTTCTGTCCCTTTCGGCCGATCCCACTGTGATCATTGTCGAACATGCGGATTTGTATGAAACCAATGCCTTGACCGATTCGCCAACACTGATGGGCCTTTTGAATGCCGTCGCTGACCGCATGACGCTGACCTACGGTGATACCGTTCGCCATCTCTCGCTGGCGGCCGTGCCCCCGGCATTGAGTACCCTTCTCAATGCCGTGGCCGACCGCATTCGCCTGACGTATGGGGACAGGGTGCGCCACCTGCCATTGACAGTTGTGCCACCCGCGCTGCAAACCGAGTTGAACGCCATCGCCGACCGCTTTGTGCTGCAATACCCCGATGATAACCGGCGGTTTACACTCAACTACCCGTTGGCGATCATCGGCGACAGCACACCACCCAACATTATCACCACGCCACAGGCCAACTTCACCGGCAGCACCGCCCGCATCACCTGGACAACCAATGAATTCACCACCTACGTCCTGCAATATGGCGTTAGTTCCGGCAGCTATCCCAACCAGGTGAGCAGTTCGCTTTTCAACCGGCAGCACACGGCCGTTATCCCCGGCTTGACTGGCGATCTCTATTACTATCGCATTGTCAGCACCGATCTCAGTGGCAACACGTCAACCAGCCAGGAGTATGTGCTGGAAGCAGAACAGAACATTTTCCTCCCCGTTATCCTTCGTCCTTAACCGGATGCGGAAAAACGAAAAAAGGCGCACCGCCCTCAACGGTGCGCCTTTGGAGAAAAGGAGGAGGTTCTTCTGTCGTAATCCGTTATCCGTCATCCGTTATCCGATCACGTTTCACGTTTCACGTTTCACGGCTTAC
>JAHBVI010000060.1 GCA_019637635.1 Anaerolineae bacterium | reverse complement strand
TAATGAGTATGTTCAAAGGGCTTTTCAAAAAAGAGACCAGGTCTGTTGAGACTTCAAAAGCAAAACAGTCAGGCGATGCCAGAGCGTATGAATTGAGCCAATCGCTTGCAGAACATTTTTCAACAGAGGAACTACGAGGGTTGTGTTTTGCGTTGGGAATCCACTTTGAGGATTTGCCTGGTGAAGCAAGGGTGGCGAAGGCCAGGGAGTTGGTTAGCTATTTCATGCGCCCACCGCACACCCTGGATGAGTTAATTGCTGCCTGCTCTCGATTACGACCTGGTGTTCCCTGGGATCAACCAGGTGCGATTGTGACCAGGCCAGTTGACCCGACCAGGTTGGCATTAGTGCAAAGTATCATCAACTATTGCTTTAACGCGAATGAGCTTTGTGACCTGTTCCTTGAATTGGGCGTTGATTACGATTCACTGGCTCGTGGCAATAAGGCCGCCACGGTACTCGAGTTGGTTACGTATTTTTCCCGCCTGCCCCGGACCATAGACCAACTTGTAACAGTTGGTCTGGCATTACGGCCGAAAGCGCCCTGGAATGACACCTCTATCACAAAGTACGAACCCTATAGTCATAAGGCTTTGGTTCAGTTCCGTTCCCTGCTTGCGGCGTATTTTGATGAAGATGAAGTGCGTCAATTGTGTGCCGACCTGGGGGTAGATCGTATGCGGCTGCCCTGGGCAGAGCAGGGCGGAACCGCCAGAGAACTCATTCTCTATCTGACGCGCCGCGAGCGGCTTGATGAACTGGTGGGAATATGCGCCCAAAAGCACCCAGAGGTGGCCTGGCAAGAAGTGCTGCAAAAAATGGATGAAAAACAACCTGCTGACCAGGCTGACAAGCAATCCATCAAGCAACAACTTGCGGCTTTATCTGAAGAGCAGTTACGAGACTTATGTTTTGAATTAAGCATAGATGCGGATGATCTAGCCTGGAAACACAAAATCATGGACTTGATCATGTACTTTGAGCGGCGGGGACGAATTCAAGAATTGGCCGAGGCGTGTACGCGCTACGCACCATAGCCAGTGACTTTCCACGAGAGATGAAATTCATAATGCATCCTTCATAATTCCTAATTACTTCAGAGGAGGACGAAATGGTTTCCACAGAACTTTTGCGACGGTATCCGTTTTTTGGCTTTTTGAACGCGGAGCAACTGCGCCAGGTGGCGATGATGACGGAGGAGCGAGAACTGCCTAAAAACACGATCCTGTTTACGATTGGGGAGAAGGCGGAGATGTTGTACTTTTTGGTCAACGGCCGTATAGACCTGCACTACATCGTCGAAGACAAACACCTGCCCGAACTGCGCAAAGATTTCCACATCGGCACCATCAACCCCGGCGAGGTGCTGGCCATTTCGGCGTTGGTGGAGCCGTATGAGTTGACAAGTACGGCCGTGACCACCACCCCCTGCACCATCCTGCAAATCCATGCCGCCAGCCTGCACCAGCTTTGTGAACAAGACCACGACCTGGCCTACGGCCTGCAAAAACAGATCGCCAAAACGGCCATGGAACGGCTGCACGCAACGCGCATCTTGCTGGCGGCAGCAACGGCCGTTTGAGTTCAGCCGGGGAGGAAACGATGCAACTTGAGAATCAAACAGATGAGCTTGCACTTTTGCAAGAAAAAGCGGCAGCCAGCCCAGAGAGTCTGTCAGATATTGTTGCGTTAGCAAATGCTTATGCCGAGCGCGGTTTTTGGAATGAAGCGATTGAGAAATACAAACGTGCTATTGAACTAAATCCCAACGATGCCAACCTGTACAATGATTTAGGCACGATTTACGAGGAATTGGGTGAAGCCAAACAGGGTGAAGATGCCTATCTGACGGCAATTGGGCTGCGGCCAGATCATTCGACTGCGTACTTGAATCTGGGCCATTTGTATGAAGATCAACAGCGTATGCCAGAGGCCGTTCACGCATTCGATAAATGTCTGGAATTCTCGCCATCCACGCAAGAGCGTTATGAAGCCCGGCACGAAATTTTGGAGATACTGGAGCACCATGCGGATGTTATTCGACCCGAAGAGTATGGGCCTGAAGTGGTCAAACTGACCGCAGATACCATCACGGGACAAAGCCGGTTAGCTTATCAACTCGCGGCTGCTGTCTTGTTGGCAAATTCCTTAATGGTTTTGATAGACATGATTATCAATGGTTCCTTTACCAACTTTGTCTTTCTGATTGATGTAGCCCTGGCTGTTGGACTGCTCCGGTTAAAGGCTGGTGCGCGCAACTTCACTATTTTTCGGGCGGCCATTGGCGCTTTTTTGTGGCCCATCACCATTTTTATGAATAACGATCATGCAACGGCCGTCATTCTCTCTCTCATGCAGTGGGGATATTGTGGCTCTCTAATCTTGCTGCTTACAGGCCAATCAACAACACGACGATTGTTGGTAGGGGTTGGGATTTTCGTCGTGTTTACGTTAGGAATTTATGCCCTCTTGTTGTTCGCTCTAATCTTTTTGTGATCTGACATGATAACCATCACCACAAACGCATGACGAATGGGAGGGGGAGCATCGGCCAGTGAGTGTTACACTGACACTATGCACGAATTGGCCGTGACCGGGCAGATTTTGGAGATAGCCGAACACCATGCGGTCGCCGCTGGTGGCGGGCAAGTCACAGACCTCTACCTGGTCATCGGTGAACTTTCCACTTTTATAGACGATTCCATCCAATTTTATTGGGACATCATCAGTCGTGGTACACTATGTGAAGGAGCGCGGCTACACTTTACCCGCGTCCCCGCTCGCCTGCGCTGCCAGCATTGTGGTTGTGAATATGGGTTAGACCAGGGTGAACTGATGGTGTGCCCGGATTGTGGTCACGGCCGTGTCACCATTCTCACCGGCCAAGAATTTCGGATCGAGAGTTTGGAAGTAGTAGAGATTAGAGATTAGAGATTGGAGATGCTCCAATCTCCAATCTCCAATCTCCCCCAAAAGGAACCTCTTTATGCAAAACCTCAAACAAATCGAACCCCCTTCCGATGACAAAAGGTGGCGGATTGTGCAGGCCACCATGCGCCGTAACGGGCACAAACGCAGTGGCCTGATTGAAACGCTGCACACCGTTCAGGAATCCTTTGGTTTTCTGGATGAAGACGCGCTGCGTTACGTGGCCTTTTCCCTGCGCACGCCGCTGAGCCAGGTGTATGGCGTTTCCACCTTTTACCACCTGTTTAGCCTGAAACCGGCGGGCAAACATAGCTGCGTCGTCTGTACCGGCACCGCCTGTTACATCAAGGGTACGCCCCAACTATTGCAGGAAATCCAGGAGACCTACGGCATTAAACCAGGCGAGACGACCGAAGATGGCGCATTTTCGCTGCTCACCGCGCGCTGCGTTGGCTCGTGTGGGTTAGCCCCGGTGGCCGTCTTTGATGGCGAAGTGCTGGGCAACCAGACGCCGGACAGGACGATGGAAACGCTACGGAGGTGGAACGACGATGAATGAACAATTTGAACAAATCACGGCGAAAGAGCAGGCGGCGGCGGCCAAATTTGACCACAGCGTCCACGTGTGTGTGGCTGCCAGTTGTCTCTCCTCGCAAAGCGACAAGGTGCTGGAAACATTCCAGCAGCAGTTGAAGGAAAATGGGCACAGCGCCAGTTGCCAGGTCAAAGGAGTGGGCTGCCTGGGCTTGTGTTCTCGCGGGCCGCTGGTAGCCGTTACCCACCGCGCCCAACCGGAGACCGACACCCTCTACCAGCACGTCACCCCCGAAAACACGCCGCAAATTGTGGCGGCGCTGGCAGCCGGCACCCAGGCAGCGGAACTGGTTTGCGCCACCGAGACGCCGTTCTTCCAAAGGCAAACCAAAATTGTGCTGGAAAACAGCGGCCAAATTGATCCCGAACGGATTGAAGAGTACGTGGCTGCCGGGGGGTATCAGGGGTTGCTCACGGCCGTGACCGAGATGACCCCCAACGACGTGATTGACGAAGTGGTGCGCAGTGGGCTGCGTGGGCGCGGCGGCGGCGGCTATCCCACCGGCCTCAAATGGACGACGGTGGCCAAGGCGGACGCCAAACAGCGCAAATACGTCATCTGCAACGCCGACGAGGGCGACCCCGGCGCATTCATGGACCGCAGCGTGTTGGAAAGCGACCCGCACCGCGTCCTGGAAGGCATGGCCATCGCCGGTTACGCCATCGGCGCGGACAAAGGGTATATCTACGTGCGCGGCGAATATCCGCTGGCGGTGGCCCGGCTGAAAAAGGCCATCAACCAGGCGCGGCGGCTGGGTGTGTTGGGCAGCGGCGTCTGCGGCACCACCTTCAACTTCCAGATTGAGATTCGGCTGGGGGCGGGGGCGTTTGTGTGTGGCGAAGAGACGGCGCTGATTGCCTCGGTGGAGGGCAAACGGGGGCAGCCCCGGCCACGCCCACCCTACCCGGCCGAGTACGGATTGTGGGGCGAACCAACGCTGATTAACAATGTGGAAACCTTCGCCAATGTGGCCCCCATCATCCGCAACGGCGGCGACTGGTACGCCAGCATGGGCACGGCCAAGAGCAAGGGCACGAAGGTGTTTGCCCTGGCGGGGGCCATCAACAACACCGGCCTGATTGAAGTGCCGATGGGTATTCCCCTGCGCGAGATTGTGTTTGAGATTGGCGGCGGTGTGCCCGACGGCCGTGCCCTGAAAGCGGTGCAAACCGGCGGCCCGTCCGGGGGTTGTATCCCCGAAGCGTATCTGGACACGGCCGTAGATTATGAATCGCTGCAACAACTCGGCTCCATCATGGGGTCGGGTGGTCTGATTGTGATGGACGAAACCTCCAACATGGTAGATGTGGCCCGTTACTTCATGGAGTTTTGCATGACGGAGTCGTGTGGCAAATGTGTGCCCTGCCGCGTGGGCACAGTACAGATGTATCACCTGCTGGACAAAATTTACAACGGACAGGCCACGACCAAAGACCTGGTGCTGCTGGAAAAGTTGTGCAAGATGGTGCGCGAGACCAGCCTGTGTGGGCTGGGGCAGACCGCGCCCAACCCGGTGAACAGCACCCTGCGCTACTTCCGGCAGGAGTATCTGGATTTATTGCTAGATGGTGAACGGGTTACGGCCGTAACCACCACCCCGGAGGCGCAACCATGAAACGCTCCCAAATCATCACCTTCAAAATTGACGGGCAAGACATTGCCGCCCGCGAAGACGAAACCATCCTGGAACTGGCCCGGCAAAACGGCATCCGCATCCCCACCCTCTGTTACCTGGAAAGCGTCACCCCCTACGGCGGCTGTCGCCTGTGCATGGTGGAAGTGAAGGGCACCACCCGCCTCTTCCCCGCCTGCATGACCTATCCCCAGGAAGGCATGGAGGTCAGCACCGTCACCGAACAACTGACCACCTATCGCAAGCAGGTGCTAGACCTGCTGTTTGCCGAACGCAACCACGTCTGCTCTGTCTGCGTTTCCAACGGCGCGTGTGAGTTGCAAGGGCTGGCTTATGAACTGGGTATGACCCACGTGGGCGTTCCCTATCTCAATCCCAGCCTGCCGCTGGATGCCAGCCATCCTTATTTTGGTCTGGATCACAACCGCTGCATCCTCTGTACCCGCTGTGTGCGTGTTTGTGACGAAATCGAAGGGGCGCACACCTGGGACGTGATGGGGCGCGGCGTGGACGCCCGCATTGTAGCCGACCTGAACCAACCCTGGGGCGAAGCGATTAGCTGCACCAGTTGTGGCAAATGTGTGCAAGCCTGCCCCACGGGCGCCCTCTTTGAGAAAGGCAAGTCGGTGGCCGAGATGCAAAAACGGCACGAGTTCCTGCCCTACCTGGCGCTGATGCGTGAGGGAAGGGATGGGGATAGTGAGTGAGTAATCGGTTATCGGTAGACCGATAACCGATTACTGAGGAAAAACTATGAGCAATAAAACAAAACTGGCGACGGTGTGGCTGGATGGCTGTTCCGGCTGCCATATGTCCTTTTTAGATATTGACGAGCGGTTAATTGACCTGGCGCAACTAGCCGACCTGCTGTACAGCCCGCTGGTAGACCACAAAACCTTCCCGGATATGGTGGATGTGACTCTGGTGGAAGGGGCGGTCAGTAGCGAGGAAGATTACGAAAAAATCCAGAAGGTGCGCGCCCACACCAAAATCCTGGTCTCGTTGGGCGACTGCGCGGTGACGGCCAATGTGCCTGGTATGCGCAATCCGTTCAAAGTGGCGGCGCTCTATGACCGGGCGTACCACGAAAATGCGCAGCTAAACCAGCAAATCCCGGTGCAGGTCATCCCGCCGCTGCGCGAAATGTCTGTGCCCGTGCATCAGGTGGTGCCGGTGGATGTGTTTGTGCCCGGCTGCCCCCCGTCGGCGGATACCATCTTTTTTGTGCTGACGGAACTGTTAAACGGCCGTAAACCAGACCTGACCGGGCATACGCGGTTTGGGGCGTAATGAAAGACGTGATGCGTGATGCGTGACCCGTGAACCGATTTGTCACGCATCACGTTTCACGCATCACGCCTAAAGGAATCAACCATGAGCAAAACAATAACGATTGATCCCGTGACCCGGATTGAGGGGCACAGCAAAATTACCATTCAGTTGGATGACAGGGGGCAGGTGGCGGACGCCCGTTTTCATGTGACACAGTTTCGCGGTTTTGAGAAGATGACGGAGGGACGGCCGTTTTACGAAATGCCTGCCCTCACCGCCCGCATCTGTGGCATCTGCCCCGTCTCCCACCTGATTGCCAGCGCCAAAGCCGGCGACGCGCTGCTGGCGGTGCGCATCCCGGAAACGGCTGCTAACCTGCGCCGCATTATGAACCTGGCCCAGATCACCCAGTCCCACGCCCTCAGCTTTTTCCACCTGTCGTCGCCGGACTTTGTGATGGGTTTTGATGCCGACCCGGCCGAACGCCACATCTTCGGCGTCATGCAGCGATACCCCGACCTGGCCAAAGACGGCATTGCCCTGCGCAAATTTGGGCAATCCATCATCGAGCTGCTGGGCGGCAAACGCATTCACCCCGCCTGGGTGGTGCCTGGCGGCGTCAGCGCCCCCCTATCCGAAGAAGACCGCGATACCATCCTGGCGCAAATCCCCGATGCGAAGGCGCGGCTGCTGCGTACTCTGGACTGGTACAAAGGCATCTTTGGCAACTTTGATACCGAGATTCGCAGTTTTGCCAATTTCCCGTCCTTGTTCATGGGGCTGGTGCATCGTGACGGCCGTATCTCCATGTACGGCGGCAACATTCGCATCGTAGACGCGGTGGGCAATATCGTCGCCGACCAGCTACCGCCGGAAAAGTACCAGGAGTACATCGCCGAGGCTGTCGAGCCAGATTCCTACCTGAAATCCCCCTTCTACAAACCGCTGGGCTACCCGGACGGCATCTACCGCGTCGGGCCATTGGCGCGCATGAACATCATCTCTCGCTGCGGCACCCGCCTGGCCGACCAGGAGTGGGCCGAATTCCGCGCCTTGCAGCGGGGGGCCGTGCTCAGTTCCTACATGTACCATTATGCCCGGCTGGTGGAGATGCTCTACTGCATTGAACGTCTGGAGCAAATCCTGAATGACCCGGACATCTTGAGCAAACACGTGCGCGCCTTCGCCTCGCCCAACCAGTTGGAAGGCATTGGCATGTCCGAAGCGCCACGGGGCACGCTGCTGCACCATTACAAAATTGACGAAAACGGCCTCATCCGCTGGGTCAATCTGGTCATCGCCACCGGCCATAACAACCTGGCGATGAACAAGGGTGTGTTGCAAGTGGCCCGCCAGTTCATCCGCTCCACGAAGATTGAAGAGCCAATGTTGAACCGGGTGGAAGCGGTCATCCGCGCCTTTGACCCCTGCCTCAGTTGCTCCACCCACGCCATCGGCCATATGGCGCTGCACGTGCAGTTGCTGGCGGCGGATGGGGAGGTGGTGGATGAGGTGAAACGAGGGTGAGCCGTAATCCGTGATGCGTAATCCGTAATCCGATTACGGGTCACGGATTACGGGTTACGTCTCCCACAGCGAACGATGAACACCCTCGTACTCGGCTACGGCAACCCGCTGCGCGGCGATGACGGCGTGGGGTGGGTGGTGGCGGAACAGTTGCAGGGGGTGGCGGGCATCACGGCCGTACCTCTGCACCAACTCTTGCCCGAACATGCTGACCTGATGCAGACGGCCGTCCACGTTATCTTTGTAGACGCGGCGGCGGTTGGGGAGCCGGGTGCGGTGCGAGTGCAGCCGGTGGCTGCTGACCGGCATGGCCTGGCGGCTTCGCACCAGATGAGTCCGGGGCTGTTATTGGCGATGGTGGCGGAGTTGTACGGCCGTTGTCCACCCGCACACCTCATTACCATCACCGGTCAGGATTTCGGTTACAGTGAAACCCTCTCCCCGCCCGTGCAAGAAAGCGCCCGGCAAGTAATAGAAATGGTTCGTAGTAACCGCTTCAGCGGTATAATAACTGATGGAAGTTGAGAATATGGTTTGGCGGCCAACCCAAGCAGACAAAATGTCATTCCGACCCTTCGATGCCTCAGGGCAGGCTAGTCTTTGAGGAGGAATCCAGCAATTCTCAGTTTGATTCGCGGCGGCAGATAAATCTGCACCAACAGAAGGCAAAGCCGGCCTTCGCCGACTGTTTATAGCCGACGAAGGTCGGCTTCGCCTGCTGTTGCCGCGATTTTAATCGCCGGGTTTTGCCAAACTGAGAATTGCTGGGAGGAATCCTCCCACTTGTGCAAGAGTGGGATTCCTCGCTCCGAAGACTCCGCTCGGAATGACAGTTCGACCGCCGCAACGATAAAGCAAAGGATCAACGATGACTAAAGTCACCATTGTCGAAGAAATTATGAGCGCCAACGACCGGTTGGCGCAGCAAAACCGGGCGCTGCTGGACGCCCACGGCGTGTTTGCCATCAACGTGATGGCCTCGCCTGGCGCGGGCAAAACGAGCCTGATATTGCGGACGATTACGGCCGTCGCCCCCCATCTCACCCTCGGCGTCGTCGAAGGCGACACCGCCCCCGTGACCATTGACGCCGACAAGGTATTGGCCGCCGGGATGCCCGCCGTGCAGATCAACACCGGCGGTTCCTGCCACCTGGAAGCGAGCATGGTGGCGAAGGCGTTACCCCAACTGCCCCTGACCGACCTGGATTTGCTGGTGTTAGAAAATGTGGGCAACCTGGTTTGCCCGGCGGGGTTCCAATTGGGCACCCATGCCAACATTGTCGTCGCCAGCGTGCCGGAGGGGGACGACAAACCGTACAAATACCCCGGCATCTACCGGGGCATTGACGCTCTCATTTTGAACAAAACCGATCTGCTGCCCTACGTGGATTTCAACCTCGCCTATTTTCGTCAGGGCATCGAGCTGCTCAATCCCGAAGCCGCCTTTTTCCCACTCTCCTGCAAAACAGGTGAAGGCTTTGCGGCGTGGATTGAGTGGCTGCTGGCGCAAGTGGGCGTCATCCGTAAACCGTAAATCGTAATCCGTAATCCGTAAACCGACACGGATTACGGATTACGGATCACGCTCTTCACCGCCGCTATCGCCGCCGGGTCATACAGCAGCCAGCGAGCAAATTCGTCATGGGGCAGTGTGTCTCGCCACTGGCGGTAGGTGGGTTGGGGCAGGTTG
Source organism: Anaerolineae bacterium (assembly GCA_019637635.1). GTDB lineage: Bacteria > Chloroflexota > Anaerolineae > Promineifilales > Promineifilaceae > CAADGU01. Next base: position 29,834 of record JAHBVI010000060.1, on the reverse strand, counting down.
CGGAAGAAGAGGATGACGACGATAGGCGTCACCTCTCCTTTCGGATAGGCATAGTAGGCGGTGGTGAGAATGCCCGGCAGGGAGCCATTTTTATACCCCAGATTGCTAAACAACTCCTGATTATCGGCAAACACCATCGGCCATTCCAGATATTTGCGCGCCAGGAAACTGCTCTCCGGGTTACTGAGGCCGTTTTGGGCGATGCGGGCCATGAGCGCCGCATACTCCTGGGCGCTGCCATGCGCGTTCAGGGCGTGGCTGAACAGTCGCTGCGTCTCCACCGTCGGGCGGCGGTTTTCCTGGTGCCAGGCGCGTTCTGCTTCCCGAAAGGCGGGGTCGTTGATGTAGGCGTCGGCGAGTTGGCTGACCTCACGGCCGTACCCCACCCCATCGTTCATATAGCCGCGCACGGCCGTGTCGTCGCTGCCGCTGCGGGTATGGTTGCCCATAGCCATAAACTGTCCCAACCAGATACAGGGGGCGGTCTGGCTGGTCAGTCCTAACGAAACGGCCGTTTGCTCCAGCCGCGCCTGCCCCAACAGCAAATGCAAATAATCGGCGGCGGCATTAGAACTATACCGCACCATCATCCGGGGCACGTCATCCAGGCGTAATGTGGTCAACCCGTCACCCAGCCGCCCATTTTCCTGCAATTCGGTCAGCGCCCGGTTGTGGGCGCGCAAATCGTAGCCGGGCAGAAAATAGGCGTCGAGCGTATCCACCGACACCGGCGCGGCAGGGTCCAGTTCTCCCAGACTCACCGCTTCCGCGTAAGCCACCAGGGGGATGAGCTTGACCACCGAGGCCAGCGGCATTTGCACATCGGCATTCAGGTAAACGCCATTGGCCTCGTTCCCCACGCGGTAAGCCACCAGCCCCACGTCACCGGGATGGTTGAGGATGTATTGCCAGGCGGCCACGGCCGTGTCCGGGATGCGGTTTTGCACGGCCGTCAGCGCCGCCGCATCCGGCGTCAGCGTTGTGGTGTGTGGCGTGGCGTGGGTGGGCAAGATGGGCAGCAGTTGGCCGCAGGCGGGCGACAGGGGGCCGGTGTAATAGGGTGTGGGGGTGGGTGGCACGGCCGTTGGCGTTAGCGGGGTAGGGCTGGGAATGGGGGTAAGCGTGGCCGGTAAGGGGGTGGCGGTGACTGGGGGTAGGGTGGGCAAGGGCACGGCCGTGATTAATTCCGGCGCGGCCACCGGGGGCACAAGTCCCACCGAGGAAGCCGCCGGGGTTTGCTGGCAGCCCGCCAGCAGACCAACCACCACCAGCAGCCAGATAGTCAAAAGGCGATGTTGCATGGGGCGGAATTGTAGCGGGTACGGCCGTGTGCCCCAACTTCTCCCCACAAACGCTCACCAAATACCACCAGTTGGCAAAGTTCGCAAGATTACGTAAACTTGCGGCATGGATCGCCTTGACTTTCGCTCAGATACCGTTAGCTGGCCCACCCCGGCTATGCGTCAGGCCATGGCTGCCGCCCCCGTCGGCGATGACGTGTATGGCGAAGACCCCACCGTCAACGAATTGGAAGCGTTGGCCGCCGCCAAAACGGGCAAAGAGGCCGGCCTTTTTGTGGCCAGCGGCACCATGGGCAACCTGGTGGCCGTACTCACCCACGCCACGCGCGGCGACGAGGCCATCATCGGCCAGGATGCCCACGTCTTCTGTTATGAAGCGGGCGGTATAGCGGCGCTGGGCAGCGTGATGCCGCGCCCCCTGCCCACCGACCACATCGGCCGCATGTCCCTTGACCAGATCGAGGAAACGATTGCCCCGGATGATGCCCACTACGGCCGTACTCGCCTCATCCTCCTTGAAAACAGCTTTGGCAGCCGCGCCGGTTATCCCCTGCCGCCTGACTATTTCGCCAGCGTGCAGGCGATTGCCCAGCGCCACCAGTTGCGCACCCACATGGATGGGGCGCGCCTGTTTAACGCCGCTGTGGCCCAAAACATCCCCGTTACCGCCCTTACCCAACACGTAGACAGTGTCACGTTTTGCCTGAGTAAAGGGCTGTGCGCCCCGGTTGGTTCCGTGTTATGCGGTTCGGCCGAATTTATCCGCCAGGCCCGCCGCACCCGCAAACTGGTCGGCGGCGGCATGCGCCAGGCCGGTATTTTGGCCGCCGCCGGTATCGTCGCTCTGCATGAGATGATCGAGCGCCTGGCCGATGACCACCAACACGCCCGCCAGCTTGCCGAAGGGCTGGCGCAAATTCCCGGTATTCACGTGGAACTGGATATGGTGAAGACCAATATGGTCTTTTTTGCGCTGGATGAAGATGTGCCGCTCACGGCCGACCAGTACATGGCCGAACTACGCCAGCGCGCCAACATCTGGCTGGGGGATATTGGCCCCCGCCACTTCCGCGCTGTCACCCATTACTGGATTGGCCCCGCGGAGATTGAGCGTTTTGTCGAAACAACCAGAGCTATTTTGAAAGGTAATCGGTAACCGGTAATCGGTAACCGGTGGCAAATACCGATTACCGACCACCGATTACCGATTACTGGCAATGGAGGCCACATGGCCAGTCTTATCGGTCAAACCATCAACAATCGTTACCGGTTAGAAGCATTGCTTGGTGATGGCGGTATGGGCACCGTTTACCGCGCCTACGACGTGAACCTGGATCGTCAGGTGGCCGTGAAGCTGATGCACGCCCATTTTGCCCGCAACGAGGAGTTCCGGCAGCGGCTCATTCAGGAAGCGCGCACTGCCGCCCAACTGGATCATCCCTCGGTGGTGCGGGTGTATGATTTTGGCGAATCGGAGTCCGGGTTGTTTATCGCCATGGAGTATGTCAATGGTGGCAGCCTGCGCGACCATCTGCGCCGTTTGCAGCGCATGGGCAAATATCTGCCGTTGGCGCAGAGCCTTCAAATTGGGGCGCACATTGCCGATGCACTCGATTATGCTCACCAGCGGGGCATCATCCACCGGGACATCAAGCCGGGCAACATCATGCTCAAGCGGCTGACGCGCCCGGATGAGCCGGGCGAGCAGCCCTTCCGCGCCCTGCTCACCGATTTTGGCCTGGTGAAACTGCAAGAAGGAGCGGAATTGACCCAGAGCGGCACGGCCTTAGGCACGCCCATTTATATGTCGCCGGAACAATGTGCGGGGGAAACGCTAGACGGCCGTTCCGACCTCTACGGCCTGGGTGTGGTGCTGTATGAACTGTTCACCAACCGCCTGCCCTTCAACTTCCAGACATTGGCCGAAGCCTTAGCCGCCCACCGACGCGGCGATATGCCGCCATCCGCCCGTGAATTCCGGCCCGAAGTGCCCGCCATCATAGACAACATCCTTACGCAAGCCCTGGCCAAAAGCGCCGATGACCGCTACGAAACCGGCGCCAAAATGAACGACGCCTTACGCAGCGCCATCATCTCCCTGGAAGGCGCGCCCACCCAGGTGATGGTGCGTGAAGAACTGGACATTTTAGAGCGCGTCAGCGACCCACCACCCGGTCACGAACTCATCATCGAAACCCCCGGCCATCCCCGCAGCATTGTGCAGCTAAGCCAGGCCGTCATTACGATGGGACGTCAGGCGGATAACGAAATTGTGCTGCCTGCCGAAGGCGTCTCTCGCCATCATGCCCGCTTACAGGCCACGGCGCTGGGTTGGGAAGTGGTAGACCTGGGCGGCATCAACGGCACGTATCTGAACGACCGCCGCCTGCGCCCGGATGATCCCACGCCTATCTTACCCGGTTCCCATTTGCGCGTGGGGCCATATGAATTGACGCTGCAAGGACCGGAAGTAGCCCTGCATGAACCCGACCCGGCCGAAGCGCGCACCGTCATGGGCGGCACGGCCGAGCAGATTACCGTACCGCCGCTGGTAGCGGCTGCTGCCACCGTGGCCGTGCCCCAGGAACCATTAGCCATTTTCCTGGCGAATGATTCGATTTCCGTGGACCCCGGCCAGCAAGCGGAAATGGTGGTGGAGGTGGTGAACCGGAGTGATGTGGATGATCGGGTGAGCTTGCGGGTGCAGGGCATTCCGGCCAATTGGGTAGCTGCGCCCGGCCAGTTTGTGACGGTGGCGGCTGGGGCCACCGTGTCCATTCGCATCGGCATCCGGCCGCCGCGCCACCGCAGCACCCCCACCGGTCGCCAGCGGTTCCGGCTGGAATTGGTGTCACAGCGCCACCCGGATTTGAAGGTGGCGGCCTCGGCGTCGCTGGTGTTGGGCACGTTTGTGGCCTTTGAGGCGTCGTTGGACAAACAGCAGGTACGGATGCCAGATATTCTGACGGTGACGGTGCAAAACGTGGGCAACGCGCCCGGCGAGTTTAGCGTGGTGGCGCGAGACCGGCAGGGGGGGCTGCGCTTTAAGGGGGAGCGCGGCCGTATCCGGCTGCAAGCAGGGCAGGCAGCGCACATTGAACTGGAAGTGACATCCGAACAAACCAGTCTGCTGGGCAGCAATGAACTATACCCATTTGAGGTGGAAATTGCAGCAGCCGGGGGTGGGCGGCAGGTATTGACGGGTGAGGCGTATGCCGGCGCGGCCATTCCGCCTTATTTAATCTATGCACTGGTGTTGGTGGTGACATTTGCCTGCGCCATTGTCTTGCTGGCTCTGATCTGGAACCGGGATGTGTTGTTTGGCGGGGGCGAACCAACGCTGACGCCGACGGTTGACGCCACGCAGCAGTTTTGGGCTACGGAAACGGCCGTGATCCAATCCACCCAAAACGCTTTTGGCACCGCTGCCGCCATGACGGCTACCGTCATGGGCGACTCCGATGGGGATGGCCTCAGCGACGCCGAGGAAAGATTAATCGGCACCGACCCCTTTAACCCGGATACGGATAACGATGGCCTGCGCGATGGCGAGGAAGTGAAAATATACGGCACTAATCCCTTGGAACGGGATACGGATGGCGATTTGTTGAGCGATGGCGACGAGGTGCGCATCCACCGCACCGATCCTAAGCACCCGGACACGGATAGAGGCGGGGTGCGGGATGGCGTGGAAGTGGACCGGGGTACAAACCCGCTGGACCCCGCCGATGATTTCCCGGCAACGCCGACGGCCACCGCCACCACCGGCCCCACGGCTACCTGGACGAACACACCGCCGCCGGCGGCGACGGCTACCTGGACGAATACGCCGCCGCCATCGGCGACCTTTACGGCCACGCCGACGGCATCGGCGACGGCCACTGCTACGGATACGCCCACCATCACGCCTACGCCCAGCCCCATCCCGCCGCCAAATCCGGCGGTGGGCTGCCTGCCCGCGCCGCCAACGATTGATGGCATTTTCAACCCGGCGGAGTGGCCGGGTGTGCCCCTGGCGCAATATAACCCGGTGGGCAATCCGGGGGCGCTGGTGCAGGTTTACGTGGGACGCAATGGGCAAAACCTGTATCTGGCGTTCCTGGTGAATGACGCCACGAATGATCCCACTGATGCAGTGCAGGCGTATGTGGATACGCTGGGTAATGGCGGCGACCCGGATGCGGCCGATCGGGTGTTTATTGTGCAGCGTGATGGGGTCACGGCCGTGCAAGCCGGCATTGGCAGTAATTCTGACGGGCTGACGTGGAATCTGGCCTACACCAGCACCAACTGGAGCGCGGCTTCTGGGGAAGCAGCCGGCGTGCAGTGGGTGGCGGAAATGGCGATCAACGTGGTCGCCGAAATACCGGCGCTGGCGCCTACCTATGGCCTGATGTTCCAGACCTTATATCCGGTGGAAACGGCCGTGTGGCCCACCAATGCCAATCCGATCAATGTGAATACCTGGCAGTTGGTGGACGGGGCGGTGTGTCCGTAATCGGTAATTGGTAATTGATAATTGGCAATTGACAATTGGTGATGGGGGTGGTGAGATGATGCAGGATGTTGATGTTCTGAGAATGCAGGCGCGTTGGCGCGCCCTGACAAGAGAGTTGGCTGTAGGTGAGGAAGCGGCCCAGGCTGTTTTTGCGGAATTGGTGGCGCAGTATGAGGGCAACGGCCGTGCCTACCACAACCTGACGCACGTCCGGCAGGTGCTGACGTCGGCGATGGAGTTGGCGGATGAGGCAGTGGATTGGACGGCCGTGCAGTTTGCCATCTGGTTCCATGACGTGGTTTATGTGCCCGGCGCGCCGGACAATGAGGCGCAGAGCGCCCACTTTGCCCGCCACATTTTGCAGGATTGGCAGGCCGGCGAAGCGTTGATTGTCCCGGTGGAGCAATTGATTCTGGCAACTGCCTTAGACGGTGAACGCTGCCCCCACCCGGATGCTCCCCTGATTCAAGATGCGGATATTGCCACGTTAGGCTGGCCGCCAGACGCTTACCGGCGTTATGCCCAGGCCATCCGCCGTGAGTTTGCCCATGTGCCAGAGGAAGCATACCGGCACGGCCGTAGCCAGATCCTCACCTACTTCTTGCAGCAAGAGCGGCTCTACCGCACCGACCACTTTTTTACCCGCCTGGAAGATCAGGCGCGGCAAAATTTAAAACAGGAACTCATGGAGCTGCCTGGCAAAGATGAAAAGGCATAAGAAACCTGATCTTATCGGCTCACTCTATGTCTCTGCGTTTTCGATGATTATCTGTCAATGGATGCAATCATATCAGCCAACAGAAACTACATATTCGGTGATGCCCGAACGACGTGTTTTCGCGCGTTGTGCTGTTTCATAAAGCTCTTGAACAGTCATAATCAATTCATCTACTGTTTCGGGTAAAAACGACGCTTCGCCGTCAACGGGACAAACCCAGGCATAAATGCCAGGAACACGAACAGTAATCCCCTGGTTGCTGTATTCAAAGGTTGTTTTGCGCCACTCTTTTTGTACCTGATGGTCGCCACATACAGGGGTATTTTTTTTGTGTGTTGCCATATCTCACCTCTTCAAACGTTTGCGTCGCCTGGAAGGCGGACTTTCCCACAGACGCTCGTCAGGAATGTAAGCAGTGACTATTTCGATAAATACCGGATCAGCATATTCACAAACTATGTGAAGATAGATCGCAATTCGCTCGATTAATTTTGTCCGGCCACAGATAAGCATACGCTGATCGTCCGGGTAATCTTCGATAACCTGTCCATTCAGAATGGCTTCGACCATGTGTTTGCGTTCAAAGCCTTCTTTGAGGGCGTGTTGAACAGCATGACTTTTTATCAGATAGTTCCCTGCCTGTAAACGCTGTCGGACGGTTTCTATATCCACACGATCTATCTCTATAGCTGACGGATTTCAAAGTTAAGCCCTTAGAGCATATCAGAAATCTGTACTTTTGGCTTGACCGATTACGGGCAGAAAGTTTTTACCGCGAGCGGCGGCCGAGCCAGAAGGCGCCGCCGATGACCAGTCCTAACAAACCCAAACAGCAGAGACCAACCAACAGGCCGCCCAAAAAGCTGCGCCCGCCAAAGCTGCTGCTGCCACCGGTGCTGGCCGGTTGATTATCCCCAAACACGGTGGAGAAAATGCCGCCGCTGCCGTCCCGTTCGCAATCGTACTGTCCCTGGCTGGTGGACAGGTCGTGAATGTTGAAGACGTTGGCGCGGTCTTCAAATTTGAAAACGGGGTCAACGGTCATCTCTTCGGGGGAGATGACGGTGTTAAGACGGGTGAGGTATTTGTGACGGCCGTTCAATTCCTGCAACAACGGGTCTACAAAATCTGTTTCGCTGGTGGGGGCGGCGTATTCGGTGATGAATGCCTGCCCGTTCATCTGGTTCGCTTTTTCGCCCATGAGCTGCCGGTAATTGGTGCCGCCAAAGGTAAAAAAGGTGATCTCCCGGTCGGCGATTTCAAAGTGACCGTAGTTGGCGGGCACAGCCTGTTTGTCGGCGAAGAACCAGGTGATGACGGCCATGTCCGGGTTGGCGGCTACGGCCGTGAGCCGCAGCGGAATCATAGGCGCTTCTGATGGGTAAGTGATGGCGATGGGGGCAATGTCTTGTACGCCAAACTCCGGGGCCAACCGCATGGCCAGGAAAACAAAACCCTCTTCCACGTAAACGTCAATCAACGGCTCCATTTCTGGCGTGACGCGGTAACCATTGTCAATGAGCCAGTTTGTCAACTCATCCGGGTTCTCCGAGCCGACCACCACAAACCCGTATGGCCCCACTTCACCTTCAGCATAAACATTCACACCGGCCGGTACAGCGCCTTCGGCCATGTCTACCGATAACATCCGCTGGGCGCATTGCGGTGTGGGCGGGGGGATGAAGACGGGGTTGGTAGCCAGTTCCAATTCGGTGAAGGCGGTCACGGCCGTTTCCGGCACAGCAATATCCTCATTCCCAATTGGCTCCGGCAGGGGCAAAATCCAGCTAAAATCCTCGTCAAAACCAGTGTACTGAATTTGCACAATAGCCGTCACCGTGCCATCGCCATTGTCGGTAAAAATGATACGTTCCGCGTTCTGGTCTACGGGGTTGTTCCGGCAAAACAGCCCGCCGCAGGCAAACGCCGGGCGCGTCAGCAAGACAATGACCAGGGGGGCCATCAACAATGTCCCCAATTGAATCCACTTCTTTCTGTTCATCAGTTGCCTCCTCGGGTTGTGGGCTATCGGGCCGGGATGATCGGCCGCCAGCCAAGATTCTCAACCCCGGTATGATATGTTGCCCGAATGGGGTATGCAATGGGTACTTTTGCCGGGAAATACACAATTGCCAGGCCGTTACCAGGAGTGCGCTCGTTGTGTCATGGGGAAGGGGAAAATATAAGGGCTTGTTAGAATGCCCCCGGAGGCTCTCGTCCGGCGGTGACAGTCACCGGTTCCCTCTTTATAATCTCCCCTCACGTTTTTATTGAACGCCGAGACGCAGAGGCGCCAAGATGGTTTTCGCGTTTCTTCGCGCTCTTCGCGGATTTTTACCTGATCAAGGAACGCTTATGTCTCAGAAAATGCGGTTGTTCACGGCCGTACTCCTCCTCTTGTTCTTAGCGGCCTGCACCGGCGAAAAGGGGGTAACGCCAACGGCCGTGCCCACGTCAATGGGCAATGGGCAATTGTCAACAGTCAATTTGCCGACGGCCGAAGCCGGAAGTCCGATGGCCGAAGCCGGAAGTCCGACGGCCGAAGTCGGACTTCCGACGTCGGAAGATGAATTACCGACACCCGACACCCGACACCCGCTTACCGCCCTCACCCCCTATCCCAATCTGAGCCGCGCCCCCGTTGCCGACGCCGAACGGCAGACGGCCGAACTGCTGGAGAACAATTACCCCCCTGATCGGGACGATGTGGCCTTGCTGGTAGCCTACAAAGGCGCCACGCCGCCCACCGAAGCCGTCGCCCTCGTCAGCGAGCCGCTGCCGATGGGTACCCGGCAAATGCTCACTATCAACAATACTGACACCAATACCAATACCACCGCCGAATTTGTGCTCATGCACGTCAGCGATCATGCTTATTTTTGGTTTGACACCACCCCCGGCCTGGCCGCACCGGGCCAAAACACGCTGGCGGCAACGGGCGCCGGTTTTGACGAGATTTACCGGCGCAGCCATCTCTTTTTTGACACCGAAGACAGCCCCGGCGTAGACGGCGACCCGCGCATCCATATCGTTAACGCCTCACCGGTTAATTTGTGTGACGTTGGCCCTACCGAACTGGACTTTTGTTACCTGGCCGGGTATTTCAGTTCCCATGACCTGATCCCGCACAGCGTAGACCCTACCTCTAATGCGCGGGAGATGTTTGTGATGAACGGCCGTGGTTTTGGTTATCCCGGTTATCTGGACACGCTGGCGCACGAATTCCGCCACATGATCGAAGCCAATTACGACAATAATGATTGGGATTGGGCCGTGGAAGGGTCGGCTATGCTGGCCGAAGAGCTGGTCGGCTACCCCGGCGATGGCGTGGCCCGCGCCAACATGTTCCTGCAAAACCCTGACCAGCAGCTCAATCGGTGGACTGACGGCAACACCATTCCTTATTACGGTCAGGGCTATCTGCTCAACCGCTACATCTTTAACCGGATGGGGGTGGATTTGTACCGCGAATTTGCCAACCATCCCGAACCTGCTTTCACGGCGCTGGATGATCTGGCGCAAACGCATAACCTGGATTTTGAGACTGGGATGGCCTTGTGGCTGGATTGGCTGGCGGCGTTAGCCATCCACAGCGCACCGGGCGCGCCGGAGAAGTATGCCCTGGCGCCTGGCGTCCATACCGTCAGACCAGACGCTTTACCCACATCTGAAACTACCGTTTACCAGTATGCTGCCGACTATTACCGCATTCCGGCAGGGCAAAAAAGCGGCATCACCTTTACCGGCAGCAATCACGTCCCGCTGCTGCCGGTGCTGCCCGCTTCCGGCGGGTACATGTGGCTGGCCAACCGGGCCAATTTCAGCACCGCCCGGCTGACGCGCGCTTTTGACCTCACGGCCGTATCCCAGGCCACCCTCACCTACGACCTCTACCACGACATCGAAGTGGGCTACGATTTCGCCTACGTCTCCGCCTCCACCGATGGCGGGCAGACCTGGCAGCCGTTGGCAGGGGCGCAAATGCAGGGCCACGTCGTTGACCACGATCCCTCTGAATCGGCCCTCACCGACCGCTTTTACACCGGCGCCAGCGATGGCTGGGTGCCGGAAACCATTGACCTGACGCCCTATGCTGCGCAGGAAATCCTGCTGCGTTTTGAATACGTCACCGACCCCATCCTCACCTTTGGCGGTCTGGCGCTGGACAACATCGCCATCCCCGAAATTGGCTATGGGGATGACGCCGAATCAGACACCGGCTGGACGGCCGAAGGGTTTGTACGCGCCACCGGCTACGTGCCCCAAACCTGGCATTTGCTCTTCATCACCTTTGGTGCGACCGGGCCGGTGGTGCAGGAAATTGAGGTGATGGGGGATAACACGGCCGTGATCATCCCCCCCAACAGCGCCCAAGACAGCATCCTCATCGTCGCCGCCACCGCCCCGATGACGCTGCTGCCGGCGTATTACCGGTTATCCATAAGCGGTAATCCGTAATCTGGTATCCGTAAATCGTTATCCGTAAACCGATTACCGATCTGAGGTACAATTCCCGAAACACTACAAGCGATAACCAAACGCCATGACGATTGTGGGACGATTTTCAAAATCGTCCTACGACCAAAAAAGGAGAAAACTATGAACCGCCATGACGTGCAATTACTACAACAGGTGCGGGGCTACCCGGCCATCACCATCACCATGCCCACCCATCGCACTTCGCCGGATAACCGTCAGGACCCCATCCGGCTGAAAAATCTGGTGCTGGAGGCCGGTAACCGACTGCTGCAAGAGTTCAGCAAACGCGAGGCCGACCCTTTGTTGGCCCGGCTGGAACAGTTAGCCAAAAGCGTGGATCACCCCCGCACCCTGGATGGGCTGGCGATTTTTGCCAACCGGGATTTTGGCCGCATCTTTAATCTGCCGTTCACCCTGCCCGAACGGGTGGTCATTGACGAATCGTTCCTTACCCGCGACCTGGTTTTTGCCCTGAACCGCACCGCCCGCTACTGGGTGCTGGCGCTCAGCGAACAGCCCACCCGCCTGTTTGAAGGCACAAAAGCGGACCTGGTGGAAATTGACACCGAAGGCTTCCCCATGACCCATGAAGGGCCTGGCGGCGCGGAACCACTGCCGGGTGGTTTTGGCGTGAATATCTCCGCGCACCGGGATGAGCGCCACCGCCAGTTTTTCCGCCAGGTGGATAACGCCCTCAAACCGTTTCTGGCCGACGACCCGCTGCCGCTGGCGGTGGTGGGGGTAGATCGCTACCTGTCCTTTTTCAACGAAGTGACCGCCCATCAGGAGGCCATCATCACCACCCTAAACGGCAATCACGACAAAACGTCGGCCCATGAACTGGGCAAGCTGGTCTGGCCGCTGGTGAAAGAGAATCTGGCTGTACAGCGGCAGCAGGTGTTGGTCGAATTGGACAAGGCGGTGGGCGAACGTAAATTTGTCTCTACGCCGGGCCAGGTGTGGCGGCTGGCGCAAGAAGGGCGCGGCCGTTTGCTGCTGGTGGAGGAAGATTTCCACTACCCGGCGCGGGTGGACGAGACGGGGCTGATCTTGTCCCCGGCCGACGACCCCACTGCGCCGGACGTGATGGACGACGCCGTAGACGACATCATCGAAACGGTGCTGAATATGCAGGGACGGGTGGTTTTTGTGGACAACGGCCAGTTGGCCGACCACCAACGCATCGCCCTCATCCTGCGCTATTAAACATTCCCACGTTCGTAGTGGGCGATAAATCGCCTACTACGAACTACAAGACGAAATGAACTTAAAACAAATCTTCATTCTTTGCCTCATTGTTTTACTGTTGGCGGCGGCGTGTACAGAACCGGAAGCAACACCCACGCCAGCCCCATCGCCAACGGCCGTACCCCCCACCAGCACCACAGCATCTACGGCCGTACCCACAGAAGCGCCAACAGCTATGGCCGTATCTCCCACACCCGAACCCACCACCGCGGTCGAATCACCGATTACCGATAACGGCTCACCGATTATGGGGGACGACGCAGGCGGCCCCGTGGCCATCACCGGCCTCGTCACCTACACCAACCCCTTCTTCACCCTGGGTGTAGCCGCGCCAGTAGTTATTTTGGAAGACCAGGCCGGTTTTGTGGATCGGGACAAAAACTACATCTTTCCGGTGGAGTCGCAAACATTGGGGCAAATCACCTCCGACTTTTACACCTCCCCCTTTTCTTACTCCATCGCTCTGCCCATCGAACCGCAGGGCGCCTGGCGGGACGTGGACTTTGACGACGAAGAGGAACAGGGGGTGCAGATTTTTGCCATCGCCTACTGGACCAACACCTTTGGCGACCCCTTCCTGGAAGAGCGTGACCTGGGCGGCGGCGGCTGGTCTACCGCCTATGCCTCCACCAAAATTAGCCGCGACCCGGCCCACGACCGGGAGATCAGCGGCGGCAAGTTGCTGGTTTACGCCGCCGATGATGGGCAGAGTTTCCCCCAAAATTTTGGGCCGGATGGCCTGCTCTTCACCGGCGATGAGGAAATGATCATCCTGCCCGCCGGTTATACGCTGGTGGATTTAGACACCGCCCCGTTTACCTTTGACCGCAGCCGCCGTCCCCGCGTAGACCTCGTCGAACCAGAGGGGGCGGCGTTGGTGGATTATTCTGACCTGGGATATGCCGCCGCTTTTAACGCCCTGGTAGACCAGTTGATCAACGAATACGCCTTCACCGAGTACAAAAACATAGATTGGGAGGCGCTGCGGGCAGAGTTTGAACCCCGTTTTAAGGTGGCGGAAGCGGCTGGCGACTCGCTGGCTTACCGGCGCGCCCTGCGCGATTTTGCCTGGCGCATCCCCGATGGGCACGTCTCTGGCCCCTTTGTGCAAGAGGATTTCCGCGACGCCGTCTTAGGTGGGATTGGGCTGGCGATTAAGGAGTTGAGCGACGGCCGTGCTTTGGTCACCTTCCTCACCACCAACGGCCCGGCGGCGCAGGCTGGCATTGAACTGGGTGCGGAGATCATCGCCATCAATGACGTGCCCATCACCGAACACATCAGCCAGACCGTCTCCCACTTTGGCCCCTACAGCACCGCCCACAGCGAACGACAAGACAAGCTGCTTTTTGCCACCCGTTTCCCGCGCAACAGCTTTGTTACCGTCACCTACCAAAACTCCGGCGGCGCGCCGCAAACGGCCGAACTCAACACCAGTTCCGAACTGGAAAGTTACTTTTACTGGGTAGATAACAAATTTGGCGATGGGCTGCAACTGCCGGTGGAGTATGAACTGCTGGACGAGGGCATCGGCTACGTGGCTATTTACAGCTTCTCTGACAACGACGTGTTGACGGCGCAGTTGTGGGAACGCATGATCCGCGATTTCAAAGAGGCCGAGGCCCCGGCCATCATCATTGACATGCGGCGCAACGGCGGCGGGCGCGGTTTCCTGGCCGACCAGATGGCCGCCTATTTCTTTGCCGAGCCGCTGGAATTGGGCAATACGGCCGGTTATGACCGGGATCGCGGCGAGTTCCGCATGGGCGAGGAGCCGCAAAAATTCATCTTGCCGCCCGACGAAAGCCTGCGCTATGACGGCCAGATTGTGGTGTTGGTGGGGCCAGATTGCGCCAGCGCCTGCGAATTTTTCAGCTATGACATGACGCTGCAAAACCGGGCCACCATCATCGGCCACACGCCCACCGCCGGGTTGGGCGGCCCGGTGGATGAAGTCGCCATGCCAGAGGATGAGGCATTTCGCTTTACGCAGGGCCGGGCCGTAGATATGGACGGCAACATTCACATCGAGGGTATTGGTGTGGTGCCGGATATTTTTGTGCCGGTGGATGAGGCCGCCGTGTTGGGAGATGGCGACCCGGTGCTAGACACGGCCGTGCGTTTCCTGCTGGGCGAAACGCTAGACGGCGGCACGCTGGCGCTGGGCGACGAGGCCAGCGGCACGCTCCTGCCCAAGAGCCGGGTGCAGTACACCGTCACCCTCAGCGCCGGTGACGTGGTGAACCTGCTCCTGGAAAGCAACACCGCCGGGCAGGCCATCATCATGCGCATCCTCGACCCCGATTCCGGCCAACAAATTGTGGAAACAGACCCGGACACCATCACCGGCTTTGTGGGCATTGAACTGGACGAAGACACGGTCATCCTCATCGAGGTGCTGGCCGAAGACGATACGGCGACGGTGGATTATACGTTGAGCATTGAAGATGGCGGTTAATGGTAATCGGTTATCGGTTATCGGTAACTGGTAATCGGTGTTGTAGGGGCGGGACAGGAGGCATAGGCCTTGCCGGAAACGTACAAATTCATCCCCGCCTGTCTCGGCCACCTTTCTACCCGGTATGTATGACAAAAGCGGAACGCAAGCGATATGGAAAGGCAAAAAAATAAAGACCCATTAGACCCATTACCTGAGGAATTCAATAATCTTGAAGAGGCTGCCGAATTTTGGGACACGCACAGTCTGACCGACTATTGGGACGAGACACATGAAGTGGAAATTGAAGTACACGCCCCCCGTCGCCAATGGGTACCTCTGGCTTCAAATCTGGCTAACAAAGTCGCGGAACAGGCCCGGCAAGAAGGCGTATCCATTGAAACCCTTATCAATTTGTGGGTAGCCGAGAAGCTACAGGTGGTGTAGCACAAGCAATGCCAGGCACACCGTTTAGCTATCTGGTAATTCTGGGCCTTTAACGGTGTGCCTGGCACTACGCATCCGGGGGGACGGAGGGGTGGCGGGGCAGGTCTGGCGAGACGGTTCAACCTGGCAAATAGCGCCGCCGCTACTGCCAATTCAGAATTGTGCTCCACATGGTTTGCCGGGGGCGGGGCAGTCTGGTAAAATGCCTGTCGGTTGAGGAGACCCACCCTTTGCGGGATAGTTTAACGGCAGAACCGGCGGCTCTGAACCGTCTAGTCCAGGTTCGAATCCTGGTCCCGCAGTCAGCAAAACACCCTGGAAATGAATTTGGTTTTTTGTTCATGGGCTTTTGTAAGGCCGATGTGAAACGTGATGCGTGCCCCGAACGATTTCACGCAATACGGTTCACGCATCACGCATCACGGCCTGGCTTCCTGGCGCAGACGGTGCAGAAAGTCCACCGATTTCAGGTTGCGCTCCAGGATATGGGTGAGGTAGGTGTGCATGATGTGTTCCAGTTCAGTATGCACGGGGCGGCGCAGGTGGAGTTGTTTGACGGCGTCATACGGCCGTGTCTGCAAAAAACGCAGCACTTTCAGGGCCACGGCCGTGATCGGCTGCGCCCGCCGGTCGGCCACCTGGCAGTTGGGGCACAACACGCCACCCAACTCCGCGCTGAAAAATTGATCTTGCTCGGTGATGGCCTCACCGCAAGAGACACAGGTAAACAACTGCGGTTGAAAGCCGGTTAATGACAGCAGCCGCAGTTCGTAATAGCGGGCGGGCAGCAGCATCTCTTCATCGGCGGCAAACCAGCCCAGGGCGTCGGCCAAAAGCTGGTACAGGCCCAGGTGTTTGTCATGCTCCACTGTGAAGCGATCCAGCAGTTCCACCACATACGAAGCGTAGGTGGTGCGCACCAGATCGGCCCGCAGCGCCGCATACGCCTCCACCATTTCCGCCTGGGTGATGATGTCCAGGTCATGCCCTTTGGCAAAGAGGAAATTGCTGCGCATGAACAGTTCCACGTGCCCGGTTTTGCGGCTTTGTGGTTTGCGCGCCCCTTTGGCAATGGCTTTGAGCTTGCCCTGTTCCCGGCTGAAGAGCGTCAGCAGACGGTCGGCTTCGCCAAAATCGGAGCGCCTCAATACAATGGCTTCACTGCGGAAAGTTCTTTCTCTGGTCATGGGTTAAAGATTGGTTCAATCTTGGAGATTGAACCAATCTGCCCAAGTGTAACACCAAGCAGGAGGTAGAGAAAATGCCAATTGACATTCACCCTATTACAGAAAATGACCGGGAGTGGGTTTGGGAGATGGTTTTTTGGGGAAGACTGAATCTGAGATTGATGGGCAGGCGTCGGTTTGGCAGCGGCGTAGTTGTCCCGCGATACGCCAATACCCAGAGGTCTTTCCGGTCACGCCTCACGGGTCACGCCTCACGGGTTACGCCCCTACTGACCATACCCCGTCAATTCCACGTAACCCCGTCCGGAAATGGCTTCACCGGCCAGGGTACCGGTATACGACACCGCCCCTTCCCAGTAGGTGGTGTTGAGGGTGAGTTCCTGATTGGGCATGAGGGGCACGGCCGTGACCGCCAATCCCACTTTCGGTATCGCCAACTGCCACCCGGCAGGGTAAGTAATGCCGGTGGCCGGGCTGCGCCAGCTATCGGTAACAGTCAGTTCGATGTCGGCGGCGCTGAGGATGGTGGTTTGCCCGTCCACCGCCACCCAGGTACCAATAGAGTAGGGGCTGGCACGGCCGTCGGCCTCCCGAATCTGCCCCACCATCAGCGCCGCGCCATTGTCCCATTGCGCCGCAAACCAATCCCAACCCACCGCGTCCCGCGTCAGGGCGCTGGTGCCGTATTCGTGGTCTTTCCAGCTTACGCCGCTGACGATGAACGTCTCATCGCCAATTTGCACCGTGCCGGTGGTGGGCTGTTGTACCAGGGAATAGTAATAGCTGGCGTTGCCCGGTTCCGGGCCTTTCTGGCTTAGACCGGCGAGGCCATGCAAAATGGGCGGCACTGCCTGGCGCAGTTGCAGTTCAATGGCGACCGCGTCGCCGTGCGCTGCCAGTTGCACCACACCCGGCTCAATCTCCGTGGCTGACCAATCTTCAATCCACACCCGGTACGGTTCCGCCTGTGCCCCGGCCAACCCGGCGCTGCCCCGGCTGAACTTCTCCTGCTGGTAAAACTGCCCGCCGGTGATGTCGCTGACCGTAAAGTGGGCGAAGTAGACCTGGTTGGTGCGCCAGTTGGAGGGAGGAGATGGGAGATGGGAGATGGGAGGTTGGTTGTGAGCGGCCACTGCTCGCCGAAAAATGGTGAACTGGTAGCCAAATTCACGGCCGTCCCCTGGACGGCCGTCCGCCGCCTGCAAATTACCCGTGTAGTACCACCACTCCGTCTGGTAGGCGTCGTGCGCGCCCAGGTCTTGCGGGAATTGGATGATCCCCGGTTCGGTGGCGCGGGCAAAACCGGCGTCCGCCTCGCCGGAAAGGTAGCTGGTGACGCTGGCGGATACGGCCGTCGCCGCCCCTGCCTCTCGCTGCCGCTGCCACCACAAACCGGCAGCTATTACCAGGATCACCACCAGAGATACAAGGTGTCGTTTCATATATTGTGGAGAGTAGCCCTATTTTCTCTGGCGTCAACCGGCACACAGGAAGCAATTATCATCACCAGGAATAGTGGCTGCTCGCTGCTGTTTTTGGAATTTGAGTTGGAGTGGGGATAAAGTAGCTTCAGGGGCCGATAACGATTAACGACAAACGATGGAGGTATAGATGATGACAGAGGAGAATGCAGTGGTTTTGTATGAGCGCAACGGCCGTATCGCCCGCATCACCCTGAACCGGCCCGAAAAGCTCAACGCCATCAATGAAACGATGCCACAGGAGTTGCGCACGGCCGTGCAGCGGGCCAACCAGGATGACGCCGTGCATGTGATCGTGTTAAGCGGGGCGGGGCGGGCCTTTTGCAGCGGCTATGACCTGGAGATTTTTGCCGAACGGCCGCGCCCGGCGCCCGGCAGCCAGGAAATGCCCTGGGATCCGCTGGTGGATTACCAGTTGATGGGTGAAAACACCGCCTGTTTTATGAGTCTATGGCGCAGCCTCAAACCGGTCATCTGCCAGGTACAGGGCTTCGCCGTCGCCGGCGGCAGCGATATTGCCCTATGCTGTGACCTGATCGTCATGGCCGAGGAAGCGCAGATTGGCTACCCTCCGGCGCGGGTGTGGGGCTGTCCGACGACGGCGATGTGGGTTTACCGGGTGGGAGCGGAACGGGCCAAACGGCTGCTGCTGACGGGGGATTTGATTGACGGCCGTACCGCTGCCGCCATAGGGCTGGTGAGCGAAGCAGTTCCCGGCGACCAACTGGAGGCGCGGGTCGGAGAACTGGCGCAGCGCATGGCGGCTGTGCCCAAGAACCAACTGATGATGCACAAACTGCTGGTGAACCAGGCCTACGCCAACATGGGGCTGGAAAGTACGCAACTGCTGGCCACGCTCTTTGACGGCATGGCCCGCCATTCGCCAGAAGGGGTGGCCTTCAAAGCACGGGCGGAAGCGGTGGGTTTTAAGCAGGCTGTGCGGGAGAGGGATGGGTAATGCTTTCTACGGCCGTGTGGCCACTTCCAATTCCGCCAGATAGAGCAGGGCGTCTACGGCCGTGTCCCCGCACATCTCCTTATTGGCTTGCAGCCGGTTGCAAACAGCGGGCCGGTCGGGGTGGCCGAAGATGGCGCAGCGGTTATCGGCCGTCAACTGCACACAGCGCACACCTGCCGGTTTGCCATGCGGCATACCGGGGATGGGGGAAGAGATAGAAGGGGCAATACAACAAGCCCCACAACCAATGCGACATTCCATATTGGGGAATTATACTGCCAGAGGCAAAGATTCATAATCTCTGGCAAAGTCAATAAGAGAGGATATGGTCTGACCACATTTCCTTTGCCCATGTTCAGGGCATGTGTTATAACTGTGCGTGGTAAATGGGATAAAATTCACAAATCAGTTCTTTGAATCAATCTCTTTTGAATCAATCTCTAAGGAAAGGAGTAGAAGGAACCCCCCGTGCAAAACGACTGGTATTTTATCTTGCTATTTGTGGTCTTGTCGCCTATTCTGGCGGCGGTTCCCATGCTCATCAATTACCTGCTTGGCCCCCGAAAACCCAATTTCATCAAGCAGCAAACCTACGAATGTGGTGTTGAAACAGTAGGCGACGCCTGGGTGCAGTTCAAAGTCCAGTATTACATTTACGCCCTGGTCTTTGTTATTTTTGACATCGAGGCCGTTTTTCTCTTTCCAGTAGCGGCTGCCTATGGCCAACTTCCCTTGTTTGCCATTGGCGCGGCCGTTTTGTTCATCCTGTTACTTGCCGACGGTCTGGCTTATGCCTGGGGCCGCGGCGTCCTGGAGTGGGTTTAAGAATCGCATAGTGCCGAAACCGGGTTTTTCTAGCAAAAGCCCGGTTTCTTTTTAGCTGTGTACTGGTAGTAAACTTTTGGAGTGAAGTCATGCAAATTGACCCGATTGAACTGTTGGTAAGAGCATTAGATTTGACCATATTGGCCTATTTGCGTGAGCAATTCGCCGAGCAACCGACGGCTCTGTTAATTGTCAATATCGTGATTGTGCTGACACTAGCTACTGTGCCACTGCTGATGGTTTTTGTGGTAGGTTGGACTGAGCGCAAAGTGCTGGCGCGGATGCAAGACCGCATTGGCCCTAACCGGGTAGGTGGCCGGTATGGGGTGCTGCAAATGGTGGCCGATGTGGTCAAAATGATGACCAAAGAGGTCATTATTCCCGCCGGCGCTGACCGTTGGGCGTATTTGTCTGCGCCTGTGTTGGCGGTGATGACCTCGGTTTTGCTGTTTGCCGTGCTGCCGCTGGCCCCAGCCGTCATTGGCGTGGATTTGAACGTGGCCGTCTTTTATGTCTTAGCCATTAGTTCCGTTTCCGTGGTGGCGATTTTGCTGGCCGGTTGGGGGTCTAATAATAAGTATGCGTTGTTGGGGGCGTTTCGTTCCGTGGCCCAATTGGTAAGCTACGAAGTGCCCATGATCCTCTCTATCCTGGTACCTATCTTGCTGGCGCGCAGCATGTCAACGATTGGGCTGGTAGAAGCGCAAAACATTCCCTTTATTGTGTTTGTGCCGGTGGCCGCGCTTATCTTTTTTGTTTCTTCCCTGGCGGAAACAGGGCGCTCTCCTTTTGACCTGCTGGAAGCGGAATCGGAAATTGTGGCCGGTTTTCATACGGAGTATACGGGCATGTACTTTGGCCTGTTTATGGCCGGGGAATACATCGCCATTATGTTTATGTGCGCCCTGTTCTCCACCGCCTTTTTGGGCGGATACCGCTTCTTTGGCCTGGAAGATTTGACCACAACAGTATTGGGCTATCCCTTTTTTGTGGGTAATTTGATTGGCGCGGCCGCGCTCTTTATCAAGTCGGCCATTATCTTCTTCATCTTCATGTGGCTGCGGGGTACGCTGCCCCGGTTCCGCATTGACCAACTACTGAACTTCAACTGGAAGTTTATGGTGCCGCTGTCCCTGGTGCTGTTGTTTACGGTGGCAGTGCTGGACAAACTGATCTTTGTCTGGTTCCCGGATATTACGGAGTGGGGGCGGGCGCTGATACACCTGGCCAGCAATTTGCTGATTGCGGCCGTAACCATTGAAATTTTGCGCCGCCGCATTCAGCGGCAGCGCCGGGCGTTAGAACCCGTCGTTGTGGCCGAACCGACGCCTGAATTGGAACATGCACACGCGCATTGAACGTAATCCGTAACCCGTGAGCCGTAAACCGATGACGGCTCACGGGTTACGAATTACGGATTACGGAGTAATTTCGTGACTGGAGAGCAATTTGTCTTCTTAGCTGTCAGTGGGTTGACCATTGTGGCCGGGATTTTGGTGGTGACGCTGCGCAACCTGTTTCATGCCGCCCTGGCGATGATGCTGTCATTTCTGGGTGTCGCTGGCATTTACATTACGCTGGGCGCCGGTTTTCTGGCGGCGGCGCAATTGCTGATTTATATTGGCGCCATTTCCATCCTGATCATTTTTGCCATCATGCTGACGCGGCGAATGATGCAGGCGCAAGACACGCCGTTTAATTCACAGGTGGGGGCGGGGTTGGTCACGGCCGTGCTCAGCTTCATCCTCCTCGTCTTTGTCATTACCCGGCTGTGGCGCAACGAGATTTTCGCCTCAGCACCGGAAGTCTCCCCGGCTATTATGAATCAGATCGTCGTGCAGTTAGGGGTAGATTTTGTCAGCCCCAACGCCTATGTCATCCCCTTTATCGTCGCTTCCATGTTGCTGCTGGCGGCCCTGATTGGCGCGGTGTACGTCGCCTGGCCCCAGGTGGAGGATGAGGCATGATTCCTTTAAGCTGGTATCTCATTGTCGCCGCCCTCCTCTTTTGTATTGGCGGATATGGCGTTTTTGCCCGGCGTAACGCTGTGGCCATTTTGATGGGCGTCGAGTTGATGCTCAACGCCGTGAACATCAACCTGGTGGCCTTCTGGCGTTACAGCGTCTTGCTCAATCCCAACCCCAACATGCCGTTTTTTACCATCACCTCCGGTTGGGCCTGGGCCATTTTTGTGCTGACGGTAGCGGCGGCCGAAGCGGCCGTGGGCCTGGCCCTGATTATCTCCGTCTACCGCCGACGTGATTCGGTGGTGGCCGAAGAGTTGGACTTGCTGAAGAACTAATGGAGATTAGAGATTGGAGATTAGAGATTTTAGTTCCTAATCTCCAATCTCTAATCGCTAATCTCTAATTATCGAGATTTACTTATGACCGAAGAAACCCTAACCCTTATGACCTGGCTCATCCCGGCCGGCCCGCTCCTTGTTTTCTTCATCATCACCCTGTTTACCAACCGCAACCGCACCTTAAGCTGGGCGTTGGCCTGGGCAGGTGTGATTGCCTCGCTGGTGCTAAGTTGGACGGTGGTGGCAAACATGGTGGGGCTGGATGTGCATGAACTGGCCCATCATCCGGTGCAATATGCCAGTTCTATAGATTGGCTGCCCTTTGGCCCCTGCCCGCCACAATCAGGTGATAACTGCACCCTCTGGCTGGACATGGGCGTGGCCGTAGACGCACTGACGACTATCATGTTGTTCATGGTGCCGTTGGCCGTCTTTATGATTTTTGTCTATAGCGTGGGCTACCACAATTATGGGCAGCCGCGGGGCATGATTAAAGGCGTACCCAATCACGGCCAGGAAGACCCGCTCTTTTCCCGCTTTTTTGCCCTGATGAGCCTGTTTGCCGGGGCCATGCTGGTGCTGGTGGTGGCGGACAACTTGCTGCTGCTTTTTGTGGGGTGGGAGATTATGGGTTTCTGCTCCTACGCCCTCATCGGCTTCTGGTATGCCCGCGATTACCATTTGCAGCCCGGCGACATTCCCCACATTACGCCGCGGCAGGCAGCGCGTAAAGCGTTTATGACCACCCGTATTGCCGACGTGGTCATGTTGTTGGGTATTGTGCTGTTTTATCGCAGCTTTGGTACGCTGAATTTTAGCGAGGCGTTTACCTTGCATGGTTTTGAACATGCTATTGCCGGGATTGGCCTGGGTGGTATTGCCCTCATGACACTGCTGCTTTTTACGGGTACGGTGGGCAAATCGGCGCAGTGGCCGTTACATGCCTGGTTGCCAGACGCGATGGAAGGCCCCACGCCCGTCAGCGCTACCATCCATGCGGCGGCCATGGTCTCGGCCGGTATTTACATGCTGCTGCGCATTTTCCCCTTAGTGGCCGTTTCGCTGGAGAGTAACCCGGAAGTGGGCTGGATTATCGCCGGAATTGGCGCATTTACCGCGCTGATGGCGGCGACGATTGCTGTAGCCCAAAATGATGTCAAAGGGGTGCTGGCCTACTCGACGATTTCCCAGTTGGGGTTTATGGTGGCGGCGATTGGTGTGGGTGGTTACATCGCGGCAGCGTTCCATCTGATTACCCACGCCTTTTTCAAAGCTCTGCTCTTCCTTTCTTCTGGTTCGGTAATTCATGGCATGGAGCATGGGGCCATGCACGTGCATGATCACCACACCGACCCCCAGGATATGCGCTATATGGGTGGCCTGCGCCAGAAGATGCCGGTGACGTTTTGGGCCTTTTTGATTGGCGGTATGGCGCTGTCTGGCCTACCGTTTATCACCGCCGGTTTCTGGTCGAAAGATGAGATTTTCGCCCATGCTTTTGCTGAATTTACGCATGGGAATCCAATGGGTCTGGTGGTTTTGGTGATGCTGGCTTTTGCTGCTTTTCTGACGGCGTTTTACACCACGCGGCAGTTGGCGATGACGTTTGCCGGGAAACCGCGCACGCCGCTGGCGGAACATGCGCATGAGAGCAACAAGTTTATGACCATCCCCCTGGTGATCCTGGCCTTTTTTGCCATTGTCCTGGGCTGGTTGGGTATTCCCGACCATTTCCTGGGGCAGGATTTGGGGAAGATTAACTTTGTGCATCACTTTGTGCTGACGACGATTGAAGAGCCGATGATTGAACTGCACGAAGCGGGTTTGACGCCGATTGACGTTCACGAAGAGATTACCTGGTCATGGGCGCCGTTGATTACGTCGTTGGTGGTGGCGTTGGGTGGTATTGGCGCGGGGTGGTTGGTTTACGGCCGTAAACCCCTCCAAAAAGAACAACCCGACCCACTCATTCGCGCCCTCGGCCCCTTGCACACCTTCCTCAACCGCAAATGGTATTGGGATGAGTTATACCACGTCCTATTCTACCGCCCGACTGTCTGGTTCTCTGAAACCTTTGCCAGCGAATGGGTAGATAAAGGCGTGGTGGATGGCACCTTACACGCCATCGCCAATATCGTGTACGCCATCGGCCGGTATTGTAAACGGTTTGAAGAAGTGGTCATCAGCGGCGGTGTAGACAAGCTCAAAGACGGCTTCCTCTACTTTGCCCGCGAAAGCCGCCTGCTGCAATCGGGGCGCATTCAAGAATATGTCCTGTACTCCGGCCTGATAGCCGTTGCCCTGGCCTTTATGATGTTGTTCGTCAGCATTTATGGGGGCATGGAGTGGCTGCGCGGACTGTTTTAGGGGTATTAAGATATTGGGATATTGATACCCTGATATCGCAATATCTCAATACCCCCATATCCCTTTTCCTGGAAAAGCACGATGGAATTCTTCTCAGATAACATCATTAACCTGGTTATATTTTTCCCGGCAATTGCCGCTTTTGTCCTCTTCCTGATACCGGATGACGCGAAAAACACGGTGCGGCGGTTGGCGCTGGTGTTTAGTCTGGTACCATTGGTATTGGTTATTGCCATGTGGCTGGATTACAACGCCAATTTTCGTGGTTTGCCTGGCTTTGCCTTTGAGTATCAGGCCGAATGGTTACCGCTCTTAGGCTCCACCTATCATGTTGGTGTAGATGGCATTACCATGCCCATGTTCCTGCTGACCACGCTGCTCACCCCGTTGGCTATCCTGGCTTCCTTTAATATCGAAGATCGGGCCAAGCTGTACATGGTTTTGTTCCTGATTATGGAAACGGCCATGTTGGGCCTGTTTGCCTCGCTTGACCTGCTCATCTTCTTCATCTTCTGGGAGTTTGGGCTGGTGCCGATGTATTTCCTCATTCGTATTTGGGGCAGCGCTGATCGGGTATATGCTTCTTTCAAGTTTATGATTTACACCATGGCCGGCAGCCTGGGCTTGCTGCTCTCCATCCAGATCATCGGTCTGGTGACGGGTACGTATGACATTCCCCAACTGTATGATTCATGGGTGAATTTGAGCGGTGGCACATTGCCGGTGGTGGGGCTTTCCACCGATACCGTGAAGTGGGTGGCCTACGTGGCTTTTGTGATTGCCTTTGCCATCAAAGTGCCTATCTGGCCGTTCCACACCTGGCTGCCGGACGCGCATACACAAGCGCCCACGGCCGGCTCCATGATTCTGGCCGGTGTGCTGCTCAAATTGGGTGCTTACGGCTTCATTCGCCTGGTCATCCCCATGTTCCCGGAACAGGCGCACATGACGGCCTATATTCTGGCGATCTTCGGTATGTTGAGCATTGTCATGGGTGGGTATGCCGCTTTTGGGCAGTGGGATTTCAAACGGCTGGTGGCTTACTCTTCCATCAACCACATGGGTTTTGTGGTGATGGGTATTGCCGTGATGGCTTTTGTTTATGGCTCTGCCTACAATGTGCCGGAGTGGACGGGTGACGCCATCATGGCCACCAACGGTGCAGTGTTCCAGATGTTTAATCATGGGTTGTCGGCGGCGGCGATGTTTTTCCTGGTGGGCGTGATTTATGAGCGGGCGCATACCCGTGATTTGAAGAAGTTTGGTGGTATCTGGACGGTGTTGCCCGTTTTTGGCTCTATCCTCATCTTTACCAGCATGGCTTCGTTGGGGCTGCCCGGTTTGAACGGGTTTGTCAGCGAATTTATGGTGGTGCGCGGCAGCATTGGCATTTTCCCTCTGTATCTGGCGCTCTCCATGTTGGGTTTACTGATGACCGGCGCATACATTTTGAAGGGGATTGGGGCGACACTGCACGGCCCCACTAAACCGGAATGGCAAAGCCTGAAAGGGCAGGACATGACACTGCGGGAACATCTGGTCATCTGGCCATTGATGATCCTGATGCTTAGCCTGGGCTTGTGGCCGCAGTGGATTGTGACGTTTATCAACGATACAGTGGTGTGGTTGTTTAGTTAGACTCAAGAATGTCTGTAACGCTCAAGTTCTTGTTCAGCCTTTTTATACCGTTGATGGGTACTATGATACTCTTAGAAACAATTGACAATAATGAGGTTTCGCCTGTTGTCTCAGCGCGGAAGAATTTTGAGCAGACGCTACAGTCTGGTGAGGAATTTTATTACTTTTTCCCAATCGTATTCAATCAATACCAGCCACCAACCTGGGAATATGTGGCTCTCGATGGAAACGTGACAGACATACAGTTCGATCCTGCTAACCCAGACCACGCTTTTGCCAGCCAATATCTAGGCGGTCTTTTTGAAACGCATGATCATGGAATTTCCTGGACACGAAACGAAGATGTAAGTGTGCGAATTAACGACATTGAGTACCACCCGATAACATCTACAACTATGTACCTGGCTACCTGGTCATATTATGCCGTCTATTGGTCTCAGGATAATGGGACTTCCTGGGCACCAATCCCTGGCTGGCCTTACATCTACCCGACGCTCTATTCTGTGGCTGCTCACCCAATTTCGCCGACTGTGTTATTTGCCGGTTCTGGTAACTGGGAGCCAAATGGCGGTCATATCTTTAAGACATTTGATGGTGGAGAAACCTGGTATTCAGTCTCTCCTACGTACACTAACGCCTTAACTTTTGCTTTTGACCCTGAAATGCCAAATATCATTTATGCTGGAACTCAATTGCGTGGCGTTCGGAAAAGTATAGATGGTGGTGAAACATGGTACGCAGCAAATAACGGCTTACCTACGGCAACAACAGGTGGCGAAGATTACAGAGCGGTTATAGTTCATCCACAGGATTCACAACAAATATTTGCTACCAGCGACGCAGGAATATATGTAAGTTATGACAGAGCGGAAACGTGGTTACCACTTTGGGAAGGAATTGATGCTAACGCTTTAATGTTTCATCCGTCTATAACCGGGACGCTTTATATGGGCGCGAGTAACGGTATCTACGTCAGCCATAACGATGGAATAAGTTGGTCAAGATTGGCCCCATGTGGGAATACAGTACAGGTTAATCGTCTGATATTTGATCCTAATGACTTTACTGTTCTATGGGCAGCCACAAGCAATGGCCTTTGGCGATGCAATACTCATATGGAATAAGTTTGTTTTGATGAAACATATGGGAACAATGCTTCTGACTTCAAAATTGTCTCTTCTAATTGGCCTTTTGCTTTTCCTGAGTATTGGGATTTTAGCAACTGCTTGTACTCCTGGCCTATTAGTGCCTGCTCCGACAAGTACGCTTTCGCCATATCTTACGCCTACCCGTACACCCACTCGTACTCCTACTTCCACGCGCACACCGACGCCAACCCGTACCTCTACTTTTACACCTACAGTAACGCCTACACCAATCCCCCCCAGAACTTTCAGAACTTTACCGAATGATGCAGTCAACGTGCCACCAGACATTCAACAACAGGAGCGCCAGATTGCCAACACACTGGGCGGAGAGCCGGGTTGGGATCGAACTTCTGATTTTATGCTCGGTACAGTAGCCGTGGCGATTATCTTGCCGGACTGTAATGGTATGGTTGACGCTTGTACAGAAAATTGGACTTCTGATGAAAGTCCTCATATTAGAAATGAAATACAAAACGCTTTGAATTGGTGGTCTCAAAAAGCTGGTGAGTCTGGGGCGAGTGTTACGTTCAGTGTTGTGCCAAATCATCCTTTAATCGTTCAGACCGGGTATGAACCAATTCAAAGACCTGGGGGTGGCGCTGGTTTGTGTGGCGAGGAAGGATTGTGGATTGACGAGGTCATGGCTAACCTGGGTTACAACAGTTACTCTGGTGGCAACACTTATCTCCTTGAAGTGAGAGAGTACAACAATGATTTACGGGCGCAGTACAATACAGATTGGGCTTTTACAATCTTTGTGGCAGATTCTAGTAACAACCCTGGTGGAATGTTTGGGTATACAACATGTGGCGGTACAGTCGATCCATTCCACCTTCCAGCTTGGGCTTATCTTGCCGGGCCACATGTGGGGATGAATACCGTTAACAACGGCTATGGCAACATTTTTATAGATGGCGTGGCTGCTCATGAAGTGGGTCATATCTTTGGCGCACCAGACGAATATCCATCAGGTACCTGTAGACCTTCCGACCAGGTACCAAATTGCAATGCCCAATTTGGCTATTTAGGTTTTGAAAATCAAAATTGTGGTCCACATGACAATTCGTGGTCTTGTGGGATTGACGTAGATTTAAGTATTATGCGATTGCCAGAGGATTACGGGACCGGTGTGATCGCCAGTGTACTCCACCAATATACGGCAGGTCATGTGGGCTGGCATGATACTGATGGTGATGGTTTAGCCAATCCAATTGATACCACACCTTCCATTGTTCTTACGCCTGCCTCACCTGATCCAACAACTGATAGAACACCACTGTTTACGGGTTCAGCAGAGGATATTCCTTTTCCCTCGGCACTACCCAATCCAACCCCCTGGCGGCCGGATTATCCCAACGAAACCATCAATGAAATTACTTCTGTGCAATATCGTGTAAACGGTGGGTTCTGGCAGCAAGTTAGGGCAGAAGATGGTGTGTTTGATGAAGCTGTAGAGAATTATCAATTTACCCCATTGCTTTGTACAAATGGAACTTACACGATACAGGCGCGAGCGATTAACTCGGTCGGGCATATCTCAAACTTGGTCTCAGACACAATCACAGTTAATTCGTCGGTAGCCTGTAATCGTGTCTATTTACCAATAGCTTTGAGGTCGCCTGAGGGAACCCCACCTTTACCCCCGCCTTTAGCACCCCCGGGTGGATATCCTGCCCCTCCTTCTCCACCGGAAGGCTATCCATAGGTTTTGAGTGGGTATGTGAAATAGAAGAAACTGGGTAATATTGGTTTTCAGGAATAAAAGTCTATGAGTTTTCCTTTTCTTTCAATCATTGCATTATCCCCAATAGTCACGGCGATTATTATTCTCCTCTTGCCTAAAGATCGGGGCGAAAATGCGCGGATGCTGGCTTTGGCGGCCATGATTTTGGGGCTGCTGCTCTCGTTGTATGTGTACTTCTCGTATAACGCCGCTTTGCCGCCGGCAGACGCGCTTTGGGGAGATACGCTGGCATATGTAGAAGAACATAGCTGGATTCCCAGCGTGGGCATTAACTACATTGTCGGTGTTGATGGGTTGAGCGCGACGCTGGTGCTGTTGACCTCGATTGTCGGTCTGGGCGGCGTCCTCATCTCCTGGAGCATTGATGACCGGCCACGTGAGTTTTTTGCCTTTTTCATGCTGCTGGTGGCCGGTGTGCAGGGTGTATTTGTGGCCGTAGATGCCTTCCTGCTCTTCTTTTTCTACGAGCTGGCGGTGCTGCCCATGTACGTCATGATTGTCATCTGGGGCTGGAAACAGACGCGGGAATATGCGGCCATGAAGTTGACGCTCTATCTGTTGATCGGCAGCTTCGTCTCCTTTATCGCCTTCCTGGTGCTTTATTTCCAACTGCCACAGCCGACCTTTGATCTGCGGGTGTGGGCGGAAGCCAATTTCCCCTTTGACTTGCAACTGGTGACGTTCCTGCCGCTCTTTTTTGGTTTTGCGGTGCTGGCGGGTACGTTCCCGTTCCACAACTGGTCACCGGATGGGCACGTGGCGG
This sequence comes from Anaerolineae bacterium, assembly GCA_019637635.1. Lineage (GTDB taxonomy): Bacteria > Chloroflexota > Anaerolineae > Promineifilales > Promineifilaceae > CAADGU01. Next base: position 290 of record JAHBVI010000060.1, on the reverse strand, counting down.
CGCCAACGGCCGTGTCCATGATTCATGCCGGTGTCTTGATGAAACTGGGCGCATATGCTTCCATGCGCGTTGGTATCCAGATTTTGCCAGAAGGCACCGTTTACTGGATGCCCTTCGTTATTTTGCTCACCCTCATTAACGTTGTTTACGGCTCGCTCATCGCCATGCGCCAGCGAGATATGAAATACCTCATCGGCTATTCCAGCGTCAGTCATATGGGGCTGGTGGCTATGGGTTTTGCCACGCTCAACCTGAAAGGGTATACCGGCGCCGGTGTACAGATGGTCAGC
>JAHBVI010000006.1 GCA_019637635.1 Anaerolineae bacterium | reverse complement strand
AGGCCCGGCCCCAGGTTGATGACAATATGGCGCGTGGCTGCCGGTTCCAGGTAGTAGGAATCAAACCGTTCCAGCACAATTAGCTCATCATCGCGCCAGGTTTGCAATCTGTATGGGCCTGTCCCGTTGGGGCGATGCTCCCAATTGGTCGCCGTCGTGGACGCCGCCACATTGTTTTTGTCCACCACAAAAGCGACGGGGTAAGCCAGTTTTTGCAAGAAGTACACCACCGGCTCACGCAGACGCACTTCCAGCGTGTGGTCGTCCAGGGCGCGCAGCCCGCTAATATGGTCGGCCTGCCCATCCAGCATCTCCTGGGCGCCAGCAATGTCGCCCAGGTAGGTTTGGGCAGTGTCGGAACCGGTAGCCGGATTGGCGGCCCGTTCCCAAGAGTAGATCACATCCTGGGCAGTGACCGGACGGCCGTCGTGGAACAGGGCGTTTTGGCGCAAATAGAAGGTATAGGTACGGCCGTCGTCGCTCACCGTCCACCCCGCCGCCAATTCCGGCTGCACCTGCATCGTCTGATCCAGCGTCACCAACCCACTGAAAATGTGGCCCAATTCGCTGTCCGGCCCGCCATGTGTTTTGGCCGGGTCCAGCGTCAACGGCTGCCCGCCATCAAAGAAGATGGCGTCGTTGCGGTCTACCCCCGCCGGCGTTTCGTTGGCCCCGCTTTGCATGGCCTCATCTACCAACCGGCAACTGAGAGAAAGTAAGGCGAGCAGGATGAGCAGATGAAGGGGGGAAGGGTTGAGAGGGTGTTTCATGGGATAATGGCTTTGCCGCCGAATGGAATTCGGCGTCAGTTATGAGAAGTCTGCTGAAGCAGGCTGGTGGAAGCGGGCGTCCAACGAGTGCGCTTTAGCGCACTTTGGGTATCAGCCTGGGAATTCATTCCCAGGAAATGACCGACCATAGAATTCAACATGGGCAACTCAATCGCGCCGCCGCCGGGTAAAAAGTAGACCAACCAGCAGTAAGGGAACCAGCCCTACATTGCAGATGCCGGGGTTGGCGGCGGGGGCGTTGGTGAGCGGCACGGCCGTCGCTGCCGCCGCTGGTGGCGTGGGCAGACTGGCGGGCAGACCTTCGGGCACAATGGTGGGGATGGCCGCCGGGTTAATAGGCGTGGGTGTAGGCGGGATGTCTCGTGGCGGCAGCCCCATGTGCGCCCGCCATTCCAGTTCCAGCCCATCCACATTGAAGCCGTACACCTCTTCCAGGGCGGCATCGGTGCTTTTACCGGCCGCCAGGGTGAGGATGATTTGTTGCAGGGGTTCACGGCCGTAGGTTTCCAACAAATAAGCCACTGTGCTGTAACTCTGGCTGTAGGCCACGCCGGCTTCCGTCCCGTGCGCCGAAAATGCGCCGTTCAGGCTGCGCAGCGGCTCAAAACTGTTATTGGCGATGCCCCGTTCAATGGCCGCGCGCACATCCGGCGAGGGATCGCCTTCGGCATAAACCGCCAGCCCTTCTTCCAACCAGTTGGGACGACTGCCGCCGACGCAGCTACGGCCGTACTGCGCCACCACCAGATGCGCCAGTTCGTGCGGCACCACGTCTTGCCCCCACGTATTGGCCAACGACGGCGGAATGCCCATGAGGATGACGTTGTACTCGCTAAAGGCCACCCCACCGGCCCAATCTTGAATGTACAAGACGGCGTCGCGCATATCGGCCGTATCGCCATAGATGAACAGGTTGACCTCGTCTTGCAGTTCAATGCCCATCTCGTTTTCCAGCCGTTCCAGGCCATGCACCGCCGCGTCCAGCAAGGTTGGCCCCACGTTGCCCTCGTACCAGTGCAGTTTCAGGTTGTCCGCCTCGACGGTGCGCCAGTTGTAGCGGTTGTCGCTGAAGGTGTGGGTTTGGGGCGGCGTGGTCAGGGTATGGCCGTCGGCGTCGGTGAGCGTCCAACTCCAGGTCACGGCCGTGCCCGGCGGCGGATTCCCGGAGCGCACCATCTCCCACGTCCATTGCAGCGTGTCGCCTTCAATGGTCACGGGCACGGTCGCCCCCCCATCCAGGCAGCTTACCTTGCTCACATCATAATGCAGCGTGGCCTGGGTAATTTCGGCCGGCGCGTCCACATCCAACCGGAAGGTAACGCGGCGTGGGTAGCCGCTGTCATCCAGCCCATCACGCTGCACGGTAATGGGAGATTGGGCGTACAGGGAATGGGACACAGCGATTAACAGCCCAATCCCCACAAAAAAACCAACAAATCGCAAGAACCGTGTTTTCATCGTTTATTGCCTGATCTCGACAGTGCTAACCTGCATGATCGGAGTGAGATCTGTGTAATTGGGCATGTCACCTTGCAAAAGGGCGGCATGAGGATGAAATGCCGCCAAAAAGTCTTCAACTGAGTCGAAGAGGTAGTGGCACATGGCAATATAGGTCGGCTCTGAATCTGGCGCACCGCCGCCTACTCCGCGTTCAACCGAAACACCCCGGAAGCCCGGAGCAACGCTCAGTTTGGCAATGGACATGGGCATGTGGGTGTTGAGGTAGTAATTCATATCAAACCGGGCATTTTTTGTATTTGGGTACATGATACTGATCTTGACCATAGATGACCTCAGTTATTTTTGAGCGTTTATAAGCTGGATTCACGGCCGTGAGCGCCACCACCAGCCCGCCAATCCTACCGCCAACAAGAGGCCGCCGCCAATAAACAGGAAGGAAAGGTTATTGGTGGCCGGTGGTTGGGGGCTGGGGGCTGGGGGGGTGGTGGGCGCGGGCGTGGGGGGTAATTCGGCAATTTCGGTGGCCGAGATGGAAGGGCTGGGGGCAATGTCAGGCATCGTTGTCGGGATGGCAGCGGTGGGTTCGTTGGCCGGCGTCAGGGTGGCGGTGGGGGTGTGCGTGGGGCGCGGCGTGTTGGTGGGTCGGGGGGTGTTGGTCACGGCCGTGGCCACACTGGCAACCGCCGCCGGGGTATTGGTCACTGTGTGGGTGGGGGCGTTGGGATCAGGGGTGTTGGTGGGGACGGCCGTACTGAGCGCCGCCGAAGTAGCCGCGCCTTCCGGCGTGCCCGTTGCGCCGCTGGCGGTGGGCGGCAGCGGGGCATTGCCCCCTGGCGGCGCCGAGGGCACAGAGCCGCCTTCCTTCGCCTGCACCAGATATTGTACCGCGCCGCCGATCATGCAGTAATCCCCGGCCGTTTGCACACAGAGCGCGCCGGGCAAGTCCACCTTGAACAGCCCATTTTGGGCGTTGATAGTGCGGCGGCCCCCCCACATATCCACCAGGACGGCCGTGTTTGCCGTCGCCTCAATCTCTACCTGCTGCGGCGCGGGCAGCCGGGAAAAAAGGACATGCGTGGTATACGTGCCCTGATCCAGCCGCACCTGCCCCACCTCACTCCACCGCTCGCGCCGTACACCTTGCGCCCCCGCCAGGTAACGAATGGCCACCTGATAGCTGTTAAAAGCGGGCCGCCGTGACCCATCCATACGCAGCAGGCCAAACGGCTCTGGGTTGGCCGCTTCATCGCCGGGAATGTCCTGCAATTTGTAGATGGCGATGCGCTGCGCCCCGGCGGCCATGGCCACGGCCAACGCCTGGGGAATGTACGCCGCCTGCTCGTCCAACGTCACCTGAAACGTCCAATTCGAGACGGGCCAGGCCGGGTCATTGCTGGGCGGAGCATTGGTTTCCACCAGCCAGAGCGGTTTCCAGGGAATGCCCCGGCTTTGCACCGCGCCGTAAAAAGTCTGGATCAGCGAAAAGACAGAGTCGGGCTGGAAGTAGAGATGGGCAGTGATGGCGTCGAAGTAATAGTTATGCGCCGGTGCGGCCGGGTCGGCCACCACCACGTCTAAAAATTGATAGATGTAGTTGGGATTCCAGAAGTAGGTGAAGGCGGGCAGATGGATGACAGCGTTGGGGTTGGTTTCTTTAGCCACCAGATAGGCGGTGCGCTGCAACTGCAAAAAGTCCTGGGTCGTGCCGGGCCAGGTGAAACCGGGGGCGTTGGGGTCGTTGATGTCCGGCTCGTTCCAGATGATCCAGTGGCGGATACGGCCGTTATACCGCCCCACCACCTCCCGCACAAAGTTGGCCCAGGTGTTGTTGGGGTCATCGTGGGGCAAATTCAGCCCGGCGGGCAGACCATTGTTCCAGGCCCAGTCTGGCACGCCAATGAGCAAACCGACCACGGTACGGTCGTTGGCAATCTCATTGTTGATCTGGGCGTCACTAACCCGCGGCGTCCAGGTACCGGGGCCACCGCCCTGCACCTCTGCCCAGTGGAAGCGCACCCGCGTCCAGGCCGCCCCCAGGTTGTTGGCCTCCGTTGGGTTGACATAACTTTCAACAATACCAAAACGGGCATCCACCGGCGCGGCCGCCGCTCTTTCGGCCGGTCTTTCAACCGGCGCGGCCGCCGCACTCCCGACAATGATGAGTAGAATAAGTAGACATAACGATAATTTCCAAAACTTCATGCCCCAAGTTTACTGGCGGCATACTACGGCTGGCAAATTGTGATGGTGTGGGTGAGGGGAAATTGAGTCACGGATGAGACGGATGGTGCAGATTTTCACGGATGAGGAGCAGTGCAAATCCGTTTTATCCGTCTCACCCGTGGTTAATTTTGCGGTTCTTTGAAGTCGTAGAGACCGTTTTCGACGCGCCATTGGTGGCCGCAGGAGGGGTTGGGGCAGGCGAGACGGCCGTCCACCACCTCACCCAATGGCGTTTTACAGGTAGGGCAGGCGAAAAAATGGTCGGGGGCAGGGGGACTGCCAGACGCCGGGTGCTGTACTTCCAGAAAGACGCTGGGGGATAACTGCCACCAATTGCCGGTGCGCTGGGCGATGGCGTCCATCTTCACCAGTAGGCCGGTGGGAATAGTTTTCTTCAGCGGGCCAAAGCGGTAATGGGAAACGGTCAGGGCGCGCTGCGGCGCAAAACCAACGGCCAATAACTGCTGGCGAATCCACTGTGGGTGAAAGTCAAAGTTGAGGGCGGCAAACTCTACCGGCTCCGGGGTAAAGGGCGACCAATCCTGGCGGTGGGCCGCATAACGGGCAATGGCTTTGAGGTTCTTTTTATTGGCGAATTCGAGGATGTAACGGCCGTGAGGCCGGGCAATTCGCGCCAGTTCATGAAACAGGGCAGGGGCGTCGGCGGCATGATGCAATGTGCGAATTTGCACCATGGTGGCAAACAGACCATCCACAAAGGGCATGTTGTACCAGTTTCCGGCGACGTAGATAAACCTGGGATCGTCGCCCAGATGCGCCTGGGCTTCGCGCAGCAGGGAACGAGAGTAGTCAAAAAGAACGACTTTGTGGTAGCCGTGATATTCGTTGGCGAGACGGCCGTAGCCGGCCCCAATCTCAATCAGCGTCTCCCCGGTGGGGGGCATCAGGCGGCGTAAGGCGATGCGCTCAACCTGGTCTTCATAATCGCGGCCCTGCCCCTCCCAAAATCGCGTCCGATAATCCGAACCTTCATAATCACAAACAGGTGGTGTATCACTCATAGCGCCGGATTATAGCCCGATTCTCTGCCAGAAACGTGAACCACACAAAAGATAAACGTCTTGTTTTAGAGCCTTACTGACGCAATCAATCTCCAATCTCTAATCTCCCAATCTCTGTTCTTTATCGCGGTTCCAGCGCCGCGCTGGACGCGCGCTGCGCCAACTCTTCGTTTGAGGAAGGCAGGTTTGTTACCAGGGTATTTAGAGGATTAAACAGATTTTGCAGTTTGGTAAAGGGCACGCCCAGGTCGGTCTCGCTGAGTTTAATTTGCACAGGAACATCGGTAGACACGTGAACCGCCTGGTTAACAGGCACGTCCAAATTGAGGGCAACGGGCAGGCTGGTATTAGCCGGTAACGCTAAAACAACCGTACCGTTGATGGTGCCGCCACCCGCCGGCAAGATAAACGTGGCATTGACACTCAACGGCACATCTTGAATGATCCGCACATTGGTTGTTGTGGAAAGGGGGATGGTCGTTTCCAATTGCAGGTCTTTATCCAGGGGAATGGTGGTGGAGATGGTGGCATTGCTCATTAAAACAAAACTGTCATTTAGCCCTGTAACAATTGGTTCTACCGTGTTGTTGAGAATGACGGGGAAGATCAGTGGCCCCATCAGTAACAACACAATCAAGAGAATGAAGTTCAACACAAAGGAAAAGATGATGGCAAACGATTTGAACGCCTCCCAGGGTTTTCCTTCCCATACCCAGTTACTTCTTTCGTTCATTTTGACCTCCAGTTGCGCATCAAGTTGACATATTATACAAACAACATTATGGTAACACGAATATGGCAAAGTGTAAACCGCCATGTTTCACGGGAAACAATTGGCTGGAAGTTCAACTTCTTCCGAGGAGTTGAGCTTCTAAAACAGGAAGTTGTTTTTAGGCGATTCCTTAGAGTAGAATTAGCATAAAGTGAGATCGGGAGAATCCGGCTGAAATCGCATGAATGACGGGTCAACAGATAGCCAACCGGCAACGAACAACGCAAACACAATTGACGTTGCTGTCTTTTTAGATTTAGACAATCTGGTAATTGGAGCCAAACAAGCCAATTTAACGTTTGACATCAACCTCATACTCGATCAGATCAAACGGATGACACACGGCCGTATCGTCCTGCGGCGTTCCTATGGCGATTGGCGGCAAAACCAACAGTTGATGAAAGACTTGGCCGTCGCCGGCTTCGCCACGCAGTCTACCATTCGCATCAATAATTTCAGCAAGAATCTGGCCGACATGCAAATTGTGGTAGACACCATGGATACGCTGATTGACGGGCATCAGTACAGCACGTATGTCCTCATCACCGGCGACAGGGATTTTACGCCGTTGGTGCAGTCGCTGCGCAAGCGGGGCAAACATGTGATCGGGCTGGGCCTGCGGCATACCGCCAGCAAGAGTTTTGTCAGTTTGTGTGATGAGTACGTGTATTACGAAGAGATTGTGCCTTCGGCTAAATTGAATGATGCCCAGGTAGAATTGTTGGTACAAACGGCCGTAGACCGTTTATTGGCCGAAGAAACCCAGGTACGCGCCAGCGTGTTACGCCAGGCCCTCTCGGAATTAAGCAATGGCGCATTTGACAAAAGTTCCTATGCCGAGGGCAGTTTCCGCAAATTCCTGGAAAAGTACAACCATATCCTGGAAATCAAACAGGTGAACACCACGCTTTATGTCTGCCGCCCGCAGAAGCAAGAACAGCAACGGCCGTTGCACGAACGGTATCGCAGCCAGCTCAAAAAAGCCCGCCTGCGCATTGTGCCCGTGGAGCAGCGGTTCCCTATCCTGAAAGACATCATCGTCAATTTGCAACAGAACGATCAATTGCGCTGGCGGGAGTTGATTGACATTCTGGCCGAAAAATACGAGCAGGAAAACAAGGACATCTCTAAAAACACCGTCAATGCCATCTTGCTGGTGACCCGGCGAGCGCAAGTTATTCGCACCTTGAAAAGCAAATCCCTCTCCACCGCCCCCTTGTTGTTAGAAGTCAAAGGCGAAAAAGCGTTTCAAGAAGCCGTCATGCGCTGTGATGCAGCCTATTTACAGGAAATGTTGGCCCTGTCAGAACCCTTTGATCTGGAAGAAGCGGCCATCGCCCTGTACTACACCCCCGGCCATGTACGCTACTTAAAAGTGGTAATGAAAACGTATGAGCCAGGGGAAGGTTGAGCCGAAGTCGGAAGTCCGAAGTCGGACATCGGACTTCCGACTTCATTTTACCCACGTAGATCAACTTCATCGCGGTGGCCCAACCCCTTGCTGTTGTCAATGAAATAGAGACGCTCAGGCCGCAGGCGGTACCAGTTCACCTTTGCCAGGGCCGCTTGCATGGGGGCATCGGCCTGGGCGATGAAGGGGTATTTTTGTGAGTAGAGGGTTACGGCCGTGTCTCGTTCCTCCCCCGCCAACATCACCACCGCGCCTTCTAGCTGAATTCCTTTGATGTCATCCCAATCCCGGTAATCTTCTTGAATGGCGGCAGCTATATCCGCCCGTGTGCCCATATTGCGCCCATGCCGGGTATGCCCGGCAGTGAGGAAGTAGAGGTCGAAACCATCATTGACGTAGAATACGGCCGTTGCCCACACCCCTTCCGCTCCCACCGTCGCCAACGTCATCACCCGGTGATTGTGCAAGTGGGCCAATGCCTCAGCGCGTAATGGGGCTGCGTCCCCTGGCCCATCACTCACCTTTCGCTCCTTGCCAGCGAGCAAACAAATCTTCGGGCAGGGTGATGTCTAGCAGGTCACACAGCCGGTTCACCGTCTGATCCACAATAGCCATCACCGATTGTGGCTTGTGATAAAAGGCCGGCATGGGGGGCACCACAATGGCCCCAATTTCTGTTGCCTGCACCATCAGCCGCAAATGGCCTAAGTGCAGCGGTGTTTCACGGGGAACAATGAGCAGCCGGCGGCGCTCTTTTAACACCACATCCGCCGCCCGCAGCAGTAAATTATCGCTAAACGAGTGGGCAATCCCGGCCAACGTCTTCATCGAACACGGGACGACAACCATGCCATCTGTCTTAAATGAGCCGGATGAAATGGCGGCGGCAATATCCATAAAGCGATATGGCACATCGGCCATGGCCACCACCTGCTCCGGGGTATAGGCTGTTTCTAAACTGATGGTGATTCCGGCGGCGCTGCTCATCACCAGATGCGTTTCCACATCAGGCACGGTACGCAGCACTTCTAACAAACGAATACCATAGATGACGCCGCTCGCCCCGGTTATACCGACTATTATTTTTTTCATCATATGCTCTCTTTAATGATCATGACCCATCTTGATTGCGGGCAACCACAAGGGCTGCCCCACAAGATGGATTGTAGCCAGAAAATCTAAATCCCTCTACAATCTCATCAAACGACTCAGGAGAAAAACGGCCGTGAAAAAGATATTCGTCACCGATTTACAAGCCGGAGCCATACTGGAAAACGAACCATTTTTATTACAGGATGCCATCAGCCGCAAAACGAAAGACGGCCGTGACTACCTCCTGGGCAACCTGCGTGACAAAACAGGAGTGGTGAGTTTTGTCTATTGGGACGTGCCCGAACATATATTCCGCTGGGCAAAATCGGGGCACATTGTCCTCATCACCGGTCGTGCCAATAATTACAAAGACAGCGTACAAATCACCATCACCGACATCAATGAATATCTCAATCCTGATCTCTCTGTCTTTTTGCCCGCCAGCTCCCGCCCACGCGAAGCCATGCTGTCCGAGTTAAAAGATATTGCCGGGTTGCTGGCCGAACCCTGGCGCACATTAGTTGACCATATCCTGTTGGCCGATGAAACATTCCTCTACCAATTTTCCATTGCCCCCGCTGCCCGCAAAATGCACCATGCCTACCTGGGTGGGTTGTTGGAACACAGCCTGAGCATGGCCAATCTGGCGCACACGTTGTCCGATCACTACCCTCACGTGAACCGCGACTTACTGGTGACGGGCGCGCTGCTGCACGACATGGGCAAAGCAATTGAGTATGATGTAACCCAGGGGTTTTCCTTTTCGGACGACGGCCGTCTTGTCGGCCATATCGTGCGCGCGGTGGTGATGATTGAGCACGCCGCCGCCCGCCTGGATAACTTTCCTGAAGCTGATTTGCAGCAGTTGATTCACCTGGTCACCTCCCATCACGGCACGTTGGAATGGGGATCGCCCACCGTCCCTAAAACGCTGGAGGCGATTTTGCTGCACCAGATAGATTTGTTAGACAGCCGGGTACAAGGGTATTTTGACCATTTGAACGACGACAGCGGTGAGGGCACGTGGACGGCCAAGGCCAGCCCCATGTTTGGCACCGAACTGCGTTACCCCAAAGATTATCCCCACGCCACATCGGCCGATTCCAGCAACACCAACCATGAATGAGCAGACGCGGCGCTTGATCACGGCCGTTCACCACAGTCAGCGTCAGGTCGTCGTGGTGACGGCCGGCGCCGGCGCCCAGGCAGTGGCCGATTTGCTGGCAGTGGGTGGGGCCAGCCGCACCCTGTTGGAAGCCATCATCCCCTACAGCGCCGCCGCGTTTGCTGACTTTGTGGGGTACACGCCGGAGAAATATGTGTCGCCGGACACGGCCGTATGCCTGGCCGGCTGTGCGCTTTCACGAGCGCGTGTGTTGGCCCCGGCGGCCGCTGTCCTCGGTCTGGCCTGCACCGCCACCATCACCACTGACTACCCAAAAAGAGGCGAGCACCACGCCTACATCGCCGCCTGGCAGCCCCAAAACCTGATGATCCAAGACCTGCACCTGAACAAAGGCGCACGCAGCCGGGAAGAAGAGGAACGGCTCATAAGCAATCTTATATTAAATTGTCTGGCGCAGACTGCGCCCCTGCCGGAGCGTTTGTTACTGGATATGTCACCTGCGGACAATCTGACGATTTCCGAAACAGACTTTGCTCCCTATGCCCGGCAAGTCACTGACCGGGAAATAGCCTACTTCGGCATTAGCGCCAACGGCCGTATCCTCACCACCCCGCCCGCCGCCATCCTCTCCGGCGCATTTAACCCGCTGCACCAGGGGCACATCCAATTGGCCCAGGCTGCCGCCCACTTTCTGGGCACACCGGTGGCGTTTGAATGTACGGCCGTAAACGCCGACAAACCCCCGCTCTCACCCGAAACCCTACTCAACCGGATGGCCCAATTTGCCGGGCGCTGGCCAATTTTTGCCGGCGCTGCCCCCACGTTCCTGGAAAAGGCACGGCTTTATCCGGGTATTCCTTTTGTGGTGGGGTATGACACGGCCGTGCGCATCCTACAACCGCGCTTCTACCAGGACAACCCAGACAGCCTCCGGGCTGCCCTGCGTGAAATTCAGTCGCTCGGAAACACCTTCCTCGTCGCCGGGCGCTTAGGGGAAGATGGCCTCTTTCACGACATGCATGATCTGGCCATCCCCGCTCAGTTCCACAACATCTTCCAATCGTTGCCTTTCCGCCTGGATGTTTCCTCCACCGCCCTGCGCGCCAAAGACTTAACATAACGCTCAACTTGTCCATTGCCCCAATCCGCTCTACAATGCGCCGCATAATACAATTAGAGGAAACACAACCATGCGCATTTTGATCACCGGCTCCAGCGGCCAAATTGGCACTAATCTGGGCCTCTACCTGCAAGAAAGAGGCCACTACGTTTTTGGCATAGACAAAAGGCCGAACACCTGGACGTCCGACATCGAAACCTTGCTGCAAGACCTCAGCGCCCCCTACCGTGATTTTGACAAGGGCATAGGCAACGTAGAGTACCCGCCCGACCTGGACGCCGTTGTCCACTTTGCCGCCCATGCCAAAGTGCATGAACTGGTGCAGCAGCCCCACCGCGCTCTGGAAAATATCACCATGACCTTTAACGTGTTGGAATTTTGCCGCCAGCACAACATCCCCATCATCTTCAGCAGTTCGCGGGAAGTGTATGGCGACATTCACCGCTACATTACCGAAGAGTCCTACGCCGACTTTGCCTTTACCGAAAGCCCCTATTCCGCCAGTAAAATCTCTGGCGAGGCGCTCATCTACTCCTACGCTCAATGTTATGGGCTGAACTATCTGGTGTTCCGGTTTAGCAACGTCTACGGCCGTTACGACAACGACATCGAACGTATGCTGCGCGTCATCCCCTACTTCATCCGCGAAATTCAACACGGCCGTCCCATCACCATCTATGGCCAGGACAAAGTGCTGGACTTCACCTACATTGACGACTGCGTCAGCGGCGTCTACCGGGGCCTCGAGCGATTGGTCAGTGGCCAGATTGCCAACCACACCATCAACCTGGCCTACGGGCAGGGCAACAGCCTGGTAGACATGGCCTGTTTCATCGGCGCGGAATTGGGCAAGACGCCAGACATGACCATCGAACCCCCTCGTGTGGGCGAAGTCACCCATTACGTAGCCAACGTGGGCAAAGCCCGCGCCCTGCTGGACTACACCCCCCAGACCGCCCTGCGCGAAGGCATTGCCAAAGCGGTAGCCTGGTCGCTGGATTGGTGGACTAAAAACCCGTAATCCGAAGTCCGTAATCCGTAATCCGACTTCGGACCTCGGACTTCGGATTACGGCTCACGGATTACGAGTCACGAATTACGGCTCACGAAAAATGGACTACATAGACATCTCCGCCGCCGTCCACAGCAAAACCGGGTTGGGACGCTACAGCGAATCACTGGCATTGGCCCTCATCCAGGCACAGCCAGAACGTTTTGCCCTCTTTTATAATCTGGGTAAAAACGGCCGTTACCCCCACATCCTCCCCGCGCACATTCCCCAACGTACCATTCACTGCGGCTACAAACCCTGGCGCGCGGCCGTGCTGGCCGGGCATTGGGCGCACATCGGCTTCAACCGGCTGATCCCCGACGCCCAGCTGTTTCACAGCACCGAACATTTGCTGCTGCCATTGCCCGGCGTTCCCACCGTTCTCACCGTGCATGACCTCATTTACAAACTGTTTCCCATCTACCACAAGAAGCTCAACCACTGGTATTTGAATCTGGCCATGCCGCTTTACTGCCGCCGCGCCGACGCCATCATTGCCGTTTCGCAGGCAACAAAGCAAGACATCGTCAAACAATATGGCATTGACCCGGCTAAAATTCACGTCGTGTATGAGGCGCCCTCTTCCCTTTTCCAACCCTCGCCCCCGACCAGGGTCGCCCACATTAAACAGACATACCAGTTACCTGAACGGTTCCTTGTACACCTGAGCACCATTGAGCCACGTAAAAATCTCAACCGGCTGCTCGATGCGCTCCGTACTCTCCGCCAGACCCTCCCCAATTTATCCCTCGTCCTGGTCGGGGGCAAGGGGTGGCTGTATGATGATTTTTTCGCCAAGATTGAGCAGGATGGGTTGCAAACGGCCGTACACACCCTGGGCTGGATTCCCGATGAAGATTTGCCGGCCATCCTGGCCGCCGCCGATCTGGCCGTGCAGCCCAGTTTGTATGAAGGGTTTGGCCTGCCCATATTGGAACATATGGCCTGCGGGCAGGTGGTGGCCGCCAGCCACACCAGCAGTCACCCGGAAGTTGGCGGCGAAGCGGCGGCCTATTTTGACCCGGAAAATGTAGAGGAGATGACGGCCGTGATCCATCACCTGCTCACCGACAAAGACGAATACCATCACCGCCAACAACTTGGCTTTGCCCAGGCCGCCCAGTTTAGCTGGGCGCGCACCGCCCAAGAAACCATCGCCATCTATGACCAACTGCTGCGGGAATGATGAATGATGAAGGCTGAATTATGAATTTTCATTCTCGCCTGGCCATTCTTGCTCTGCTGCTGATTGTTTTTCTCAGCTATCTGTTTACCCTGGCGCAAACGCCTGTCTATGGCGACCCGACCGAATACACCTTTGTTGCCCACATCTTGGGCATCGCCCACCCGCCCGGTTATGCCCTGATCACCCTGTTGGGCAAACTCATTCAGAGCATCATTCCATTTGGAACTATTGCCTGGCGGATGCACTTGTTGGCAGCCCTTACCGGGACGTTGGCGGCGCTGTTTGTATTTGGCACAGTTCACACCGCCACGCGCACCATAGACCTGACAGGTTGGCAACCAACGGTTGCCCGAAACCTGTCAGGTCTGCCTATCGCAGCCGCTTTGTTTGCCGGGCTGTCGGTGGGCACGGCCGTGAACCACTGGCAGCACAGCATCCACGCCAACCCCCACATCATCACCGGTACCTTTCTGCTGGCAAATTTGTTTTTCCTGACAAAGTGGTGGGCGGCCAACGAGCAGACGAATGAGAATTCGTCTGCTCGTTGGCTCTACGCCTTCTGCCTTTCCGCCGGGTTGGGCGTGACGCACCATCCCCTGACCGTTTTTGGTTTTGTGGGGTATGCGCTGTTTATATTGGTGGTACGGCCGTCTATTATGCGGGACTGGAAAACGCTACTCAAAATGCTCGCCTTTGCCCTGTTAGGGTTAACGGTCTGGCTCTATTTCCCCATTCGCAGCCCCATGAACCCCGGTTTTGGCCCCACCACCATGAACACCCTGGACGGCTTCCTGGCGCACGTGCTGGCGCGCGGCCTGACGGAAAGCCTGCCCACCTTCCCCCTGGCCGAACTGCCCCACCGCCAGCTTGTCTTCTGGACCCTCCTCCGCCTGCAATACACCCTGCCCACCATTCTGCTGGCAATCTACGGCTTCGTTTGGCTACTTTGGGTATCACGCATGACGCATCACGCATCACCCGTCACCCATCACCTCATCACCCCCTCTCCTGCTCACCTGCTCATCCTCTTCACCCTGCCTGCCCTGGGCACCTACGCCTTTGTCATCAGCCTGCGGGCGCAGGACATCATGGCTTATCTGATTGGACCGTTAGCGGTAGTGGGGTTATGGGCGGGCATGGGGCTATTTGGTTTACTGCGGGTTGTTGCTAACGTCGAGACGCTGCGGCGCAAAGGGGAGCGAACGGCCGTTGCCATATCCACCTTTGTACTCATTCTCTTTTTCCTGGCCGGGCCCGTTTATCAATTTGCCCGCAATGCGCCGCTTGTTTCGCTGCGGCATTATGATGAGGCGCAGCGTTATGTCAACATTGTGTTTGACCAGTTTGCCGGACAGGAACAGGGGGCCGTGCTGCTGAATGATTGGGAGCACATGACACCGCTGTGGTATGCGCAATGGGTAGACGGCCGTTGGCCTGACCCCGCCGATGTGCGCCCTGAATTCATCTCCACCGGCGGCGCCAACCCCTGGCTAGAAGCGATCTTCCGTTTCCTGCCCGGCGGCCCGGTATACCTGAGCAATTTCCGCCCCAACGCCATTGCCGGGACGGAGTTTCGCCTACGGCCGTCTGGCCCCTTTTACCAGGTTTTGGAACCAGGCGATGAAACTGTGCCGCCGGAATTAACGCCTGCGGCGCTGGCAGGGGGGGATATTGAGATAGTGGGGTATTTGCTGCCTGAAACCGTGTCCGCCGACGATTTTGTGCCCCTCACCCTGGCCATGCGCGCCTCGCAAGGCACAAGCGATTATTACGTGCCGGTCATCACCGCAGGCGCAGGAGAAAATGCCATTCGCTACGAATTCACCACCGACAGCCACCTGATCACCCCGGCCTGGTGGGTGGGCGAAGTGATTGTGGAACGCTTCGACTTTGCCCTGCCACACGATTTACCCGGCGGCGACTACCCTGTAACGGTCAGCCTGAAAAATCTCAGCCAGGATGAGGAATACCCGGCGCAACTGACAGTGGGCAACCTGACGGTAACACCGCAAGATAATCCCCCAAACACCGATCACCTGCTGGCAAATTTCCGGCAGCGGGTGGGGTTGGCAAGTGCTGTCGTGTTAGCCAACGGCCGTATTGCCCGCGCTCCCTGGTCAAATCCCATCACCGCCCAACCGGGTGACGCCATCCACCTCATCCTGGAATGGGAAAGCCTGGCCAAAGCCGAAGAAAGCTACACCATCTTTGTGCATCTGATTGACGGTAACAATGTGCCTTACGTGGCGCTGGACTACACCCCATTGGGCGGGGCGACGCCCACCCATTTGTGGATTCCCAAATGGCTGCCCGGCCAACAAATGTTAGACCCCTACCGGCTGGTAATCCCCCCCGACCTGCCACCGGGCGATTATTGGATTGAAGTGGGGCTGTATGAGATGGTCAACGGCCGTCGTCTGCACATCTCAGATGCAAACGGCAACCTTAATGGCGACAGATTTATTCTCGGACAGGTAGTGGTTAGATAGGAGATAGGAGATTGGAGATTGGAGATTGCTCAATCCCCTTTCTCCTATCTGTCACTCCTCTTCATCCTCATCTTCCCACGGGGGCGGCGGTGGGGTGCGGCGGGGCATCCGGCCCTGCTCCTCCTCTTGTTTATACACATCCAGCAGCACGGCAAAGGATTTATGGCGGCGAGTATCTTCCGCCTCGCGCTGGCGCTGTTTCATCTCCTCAATTTGCTGGAAAATATCACTCTGCACCACCCCCGGAAACGGCACATGCTCAAACACAATGTTACTGTCTACACCGGCCGTTTCCACCTCCACAAAACCATAGTTAAAAATGGTGTGAAGCAGCCCTGGCGTATACGCCTTCACGTTTTGGATATTTTGCAACGGCGCCTGCTTGCGGCTTTCACCAAAACCAAAGGGCATCCGGTCAATATCGAAGATGAAACGGCCGTCTAACTGATACAAGTCATTACGCCAGTTTTCCAAATCCCAAACAAGCCACAACAACAAAATGACATAAATCGGCGTCAGAACCCCGGCGCCCAACTGCCAGGTCACCCAATTAAAACGAACCGCCAAAACAGCCAGCACGGCGATAATGGCGCCAATCAACAGTGGCCAAAACATAGCCGCCAGCGCCACCAGGAAATGCTTGTGATACGTAATCACGCCGTCCTCTTCCACCCGCCACTGGTAGCGGTGGGCAATTGTGCCCCAACAGCCCATCTTTTCCGGCTCATCAGCCGCCGCGCCGGCGCTTTCTTCCCCCACCAGTTCATAAGGCTGGTCAAAGCCAAAATAGGACTCAATTGAGCGGCGCACCAACGTCTGCTCCCGGCTGGCATCCAACGTACTCACCCGCTTCGTCAGCCGGTCCAGCGCCTCGGCCACCCGCTTTGGCTGGCTGATATTGTCAAACAAGATCACCCCATATTGCGAGGCCGTCGTCAGTTTAACGGTGCCAAACTTAAACAGGTTAGCCAGCAGCGATGGTTTTAATACGGTCACGCTTTGAATTTGATCAATGCGCGCTATTTTTATATCAACCCGAAAGGCGCGTAAGTTAAATTCACGGTGAATGACCCGCCGGTTGGTCACAATAAAATAATCATTTGTCCAGTCAAAAAAGCGGAACACCCCCCAGGCGATAGCAAAAAGCGACAAGGCGCCGGGGCACCAAAACTGCATATTGTAGAGAAGCGACCCTGGTGGCTGGGTAGTAAGGAATGTAAAGGGCAGCACCGTGACCAACAAAAAAAATAAGATAACCGGGATCAGGCGCACAAACAAATACCAACCACTACGCCGATCAATAAACTCAATCAACTCATCCGGCAGTATTTTCATGGTATTGCTGCGCCGGTCGCGTTTGGCTTTCATCTTGAGCGCTTCGGCATACTGCGCTTCCGGGAAACCGGCCACCTGCGTATCAGTGGCGTCGTATACCGGCTCCAGGGCATCAATGACATCGTGATGACCGCTCAGAAATGGCAAAAAGTTGCGGCTGCGCAGTACCAACAAACGCACCGGCTGATCGTCGTGTGCTTTGGCTTGAATCGTCGCCGGGTGTACATGGGGAGCAAAAAGCCAATCGAGGCCAAAATACTGGCCGGGTAAATAATGGCGGGTTTGGGTGACAATACCGCGTTCGACTGTTTTGGCATAGAGCCGACCGCTCTTGACAATGATCAGGCTGTCGGCGGCGTCACGCTGATAGGCCACAACCGTACCATCACGGTACTCGTACTCTTCCACCAGCGCCGCCAGGTCTTCCAGGTCTTCCGGGTCTAGCTCTTTGAACAGGTGATACTTTTTCAGAAACTCCAGTTTGGTGGTCATAACCAGGTAAGCGATCAGTTCCTTTGGAGACCTGACAGGTTTTTGACCATTAAAGAGCCAGGGAGAACTGGCGAAAACCTGTCAGGTCTGGAAAGCTACGGTTGATTGGACAAAATTTTAACACATCAGGAAGATTATGTGAAGTATGGCGGTAGGATAAACGAGCCATCGGCCTGTGGCGGGAATTCCAGAACGCGCTGCACGGCCGTAACATTCAACGCGCCATAAATATGCGGAAACTGCACCCCCGTCTCATAACAATCCTCATACACCAGCGGCGCTGTGAGCCGTGCCGGGTCAATACACAGCAACAACAAATCGGTCTGTCCCCGAAAAAGGGCATTCGCCGGCATCAAGACCTGCTCAACGGTGGAGCAGTGAATAAAGCCTTCTGTTTCCAATGAATCGGCCATATACTGTCCCAGGGTCACGGCCGTTTCCCATTCCTCTCTACGGGCAATGTGCAAAATGATCATACCGCCATTATCCCCCGCATATTCCCCTCTTGCCAGTCAGTGTTATAATGCCTGTCATTTGCCCTGAGTTTCAGGGCAAATGAGGGGCTATGATCATTTTCTTCAACCCGCAGTCTTCGGCCAACCGCAAACCCATTCTGCCCATGTCATTACTGGCGGTAGGGGCCGTGCTGGAAGGGCACTATGCCTACGAGATCGTAGATGGCAATCTGGTAGATGACCCGTTAGCCGAACTGCACGGCCGTATCCAACAGGCCGGCCCCACCCCCATCCTGGCCGTCACCGTCATGCCCGGCCCGCAGCTACAACAGGCCGTCCCCCTCTGCCGCGAACTCAAACGCCGCCATCCCCACCTCACGGTCATCTGGGGCGGCTATTTCCCCACCCAACACTGGGACGTCTGCCTGCGCGCCGACTATGTAGATTACGTCATTCGCGGCCACGGCGAATATGCCTTCCGCCAATTGCTCGATCACCTGCACGGCCGTAGCCACCCTTTACCGCTCACCGATAACGGATTACCGCTTACCGATTACGCCATCCCCGGCCTCGCCTACAAAACCAACGGCCGTCCCACCACCAACCCCCTGGCCCCCATCCCCGCCCCCAAAAACCTGCCCCCCTGGAACTTTGACCGCGTACCCGTCGGCCGCTACGTGCGCCCCACCTTTTTAGGCTCACGCACCCTGGGCTACCACTCCTCCTACGGCTGCCCCTTTTTCTGTAACTTTTGCGCGGTGGTCAATATGGTCAACGGCCGTTGGCTGCCGCAAACGGCCGTACAACTGGAACAAATCGCCCGCCTGTACCAGCAACAATGGGGCGTCAACGCCATCGAATTCTACGATAACAACTTCTTCACCCAGGAAGCCCGCGTCGCCGAATTCAGCCAGCGCATCATGGGCATGGGCATCGCCTGGTGGGGCGAAGGCCGCATTGACACCATGCTGCAATACAGCGACCGCACCTGGTCGCTCATGCGTGACGCCGGTCTCAAAATGGTCTTTCTGGGCGCAGAATCCGGCTCACAGGACACCCTCAACCGCATGGACAAAGGCGGGCAAATGACCCCCGAAAAAACGCTGGAGATGGTGCGCCGCATGAAAATTTACGGCATTGTGCCCGAACTTTCCTTTGTCATGGGCAATCCGCCCGACCCCGAAGCCGACGCCCATCAGACGATGGACTTCATTCGCCGGGTGAAACAAATCAACCCCGCCAGCGAAATCATCATGTACCTGTACACCCCCGTGCCCCTGGCCGGCGACCTGTACGACGAAGCGCAGGCCGAAGGTTTTGCCTTCCCGCAAACCCTGGACGAATGGGTCAGCCCGGACTGGCTAAACTTCTCCCAGCGCCGCAGTTTAATCATGCCCTGGATCAAACGGCCGTTACACCAGCAACTGCACGACTTCGAGCGCGTCCTCAACGCCTATTACCCCACCACTACCGACACCCATCTTACCGGCGCCCGCCGCCGCCTGCTGAAACTCATCTCATCCTGGCGCTACCACACCCGCATCTACCGCTCGCCGCTGGAACTGCGCGCCCTGCACCGGCTCATTGCCTACCAGCGGCCCGAAACCTCCGGCTTTTGAATACCCATCCCCGATGGCAAAGGAACAAACTGTATGAGTACACCGGCGGCAACACACTCTCGCCCCACCACCATTCCCCAGACCCTGCCCCCGCACCTGACGCCATTGGAAACGGCCGTGTGGCGGGCCATTGCCTATGCCGACGTATTTGACTATCCCCTCACGGCCGTTGAAATTCACCGCTACCTGGTGGAAACCGCCGCCACCCTGCCCGAAGTAGAAGCCGCGCTGCTCTGCCTGGCAAAGGCACACCTCTGCCAGATAGACGCCTACTACACCCTGCCCGGCCGCCAACCCACCGTCGCCATCCGCCGGGAACGAGGGGAACACGCCCGCCGGTTGTGGCCGGCAGCCTTAACATACGGCCGTCTGCTGTCCGGTCTGCCCTTTACCCGCATGGTCGCCGTCACCGGGTCGCTGGCCGTAGACAACGTAGCGCCCAATGGGGATATAGACTATTTGTTGGTGTCGGCCAACGGCCGTGTCTGGCTCAACCGCGCCTTTGCTATTCTGATTGTGCGTCTGGCCGCCCGGCGCGGGTATACCCTCTGCCCCAACTACATCCTGGCCGAAAATGCCCTGTTTTTTTCCGAACACAACCTCTACACCGCGCACGAAGTGGCCCAAATGGTACCCCTTTCCGGCCTGCCGGTTTACCGGCAAATGCGGCAGATCAACCGGTGGACAGAGGCATTTCTGCCAAACGCCAATGGCGCGCCCCATGACAGGGGGCACGGCCGTGCCCCACATCCCCACCTGCAAGCCCTGGCCGAACTCCCCTTGCGCACCCCCCTCGGCCAATGGCTCGACCGGTGGGAAATGCAGCGCAAAATCCGCAAATTTCAACCTCAGGCCGCCGGTTCAGACGCCGCCTTCTCCCGCGACTGGTGCAAAGGCCACTTCGACGCCCACAAACAATACGCCCTCACCGCCTACCAGACCCGGCTGCGTGACAGACCTAAAGGGTTTTCTTAAACCCTTAGGGTCTCGTCGCTACCAGGAAGTTTTCCATGACAGACATCCTTTTCGGCCAATCCTACTACCTCCGCTTTGACCCCAAATTATGGGCCGCCATGCAACCCTATCCCCCCCTGGGTACACTGTACGCCGCCAGCGCCATGCGCGCCCAGGGCTACAGCGTCGCCTTGTTCGATGCCATGCTGTCCGCTTCCACCGACGAATGGGTACAGGCGCTCCATCAGTACCGGCCCCGTTTCGCCGTAATCTACGAAGACAACTTCAACTACCTCTCCAAAATGTGCCTGCTGAACATGCGTGAAGCCGCCTTCACCATGATCCAACAGGCCCAGGCGCAGGGCTGCATTACCATCGTCTGCGGCTCAGACGCCACCGACCACGCCGAAGCCTACCTGCACGCCGGCGCCCACTACGTCCTGCTCGGCGAAGGCGAAGAAACCCTGGCCGAACTCCTGCAAAAATTGTCAATTGATAATGGTCAATTGACAATTGACCATTGCGCCGCCATCCCCGGCCTGGCCTACCACACCCCAGACGGCCCGCGCCGCACCCCCCGCCGCCCCCCGCTCAAAGATGTAGATGCCTTGCCCTTTCCCGCCTGGGATCTGGTGGATGTGCCCCGTTACCGCCAGATATGGCAGCAAAAACACGGCTACTACTCCATGAACATGGTCACCACCCGCGGCTGCCCCTACCACTGTAACTGGTGCGCCAAACCCATCTGGGGCCAACGCTACCATTCCCGCAGCCCCCAAAACGTAGCCGCCGAAATGCACTGGTTACAAGAAACCTACCAACCCGACCACATCTGGTTTGCCGACGACATCATGGGACTAAAACCAGGTTGGTGGGCAAAATTTGCCGCCGAAGTGGAAACACGCCAGATTCATCTGCCCTTCAAATGCCTCAGCCGCGCCGACCTGATCGTGCGTGACCCGGCCAACGTCCACGCCTTGCGCCGCGCCGGCTGTGAGATTGTCTGGTTGGGGGCAGAGTCCGGCGCGCAGCACATTTTGAACGCCATGGAAAAGGGCACCACCGTTGAACAGATTTATGAGGCTGCCCGGCAGCTTCACGCCGCCGGGGTGCGCGTGGGGTTCTTTTTGCAATTTGGCTACCCTGGCGAAACCCGCGCCGACATTGAAAAAACGCTGCAAATGGTACGCGACTGCCGGCCGGACGACATTGGCATGTCCGTTTCCTACCCGCTGCCCGGCACCCGGTTTTACGAAAACGTGCAACGGCAATTAGGCGCAAAACAAAACTGGACAGACTCGGCCGACCTGTCCATGCTGTACCAGGGGCCATTTTCCACCGCCTTTTACCGCCAACTACATGTGACGCTGCACAAAGAGTTTCGGGCGCGGCGAAGCTGGCAGATGTTGCGGGCAGTGGCCGGGAGACCCGCCCACTGGCGGCCCGGCCATGTGCGGGAAATGGCGGCTAACCTGTACCGGTTAGCCACATTACCGGCGGCCCGGCATAAGCTGGCGCGGCTGGCGGCTGCGCCCCATGTGGGGGTAGCTACGCCCCCCCATATGTCATTGTCCGAGGCGGCACAACCTACACCCCAACGAGAGTGAATCCCGCCTTTTACCCTACATAACTGTGGATAACTGCCCCATAGTTGGGGAAAACCCCCTTGTTTTGTGGAAAACAGTTGGCTCGATTTATGTCACCTCTTTTCCCGGCAGCGCCAGATATGGGGAAAGGGGGCGGCAACAGAGAAGATATGGGGCGGGGGAAAAATGGGGAGCTACGGCCGTGTCTATCCCCTTCGTTTCAGTTTCCACCAACCTTTCCTGACTTTTCCCCGCCTGCTGCCGCCACATACAGGCACACCCGAAAGGCTGCGGCTGTATATCCGGCCAAAATCAGCTTATCCACAAACTAACACCCCCTACTAATCACTACTGTCAATAAGAATCAATCAATAAAACTTTTGGAAAACTTTGCTGAAAGACGGTGATCACACCGTTAACAAAATAATCTACACGTTCTCGTGTCATTCCGAGGAGTCTTCGACGAGGAATCCCTGTCGCTTGCACAGGAGAGAGATTCCGCGCTCCGAAGACTTCGCGCGGAATGACAGGGGCAGGCGAAAAGTTAAGAAGACTTATTTAACAATGTATTATGCGCAGCGGTGGTAGCATCTCAATAAATGAAGGTGAGAGGAGTGCGCATCTGAGGATGCGCACTCCTCCTCGAGATATTGAGAAGCTACCGGCGACGATAAAAAATTGCCCTTATTCCGGCAGCGTGCCTAAGCCTATGGTGGAAGCATGGTCTGGGGTTTGCAGGCGTTCGCCATTTTCGTCATACATGCCAACTGTTAATGTGTATGGCCCGGCAGACGGCAGCCCTAGCGTATGGGTGTCCGGAATGTACTCGCCGGGCAGCCAGCCGGTGGTGGGGCGCGTCCAGCCGGAAGGTATCGCATCCGATTGCGCCACGATTTGCCCTTGCGCGTTGAGCAGATGCACAAAGACCCGGTAGCTGCCGGGAAAGGGCGCTTCGGCGCGCCATAATAAGGTTATCTGGCACAGGTCGCCCGGCTGCTGGCAGCCCTCGTCTGGCGTAAACCCCACCAGTGTGGCCAGTGGTTGGTCATCTGTGCCCAGCGAGACATGCACGGCCGTCGCCATATCCACCGGCGTAAACAGGCGTTCTGGCTCCTGGATAGACAGACCATCGGGCAAAACGGCCGTTTGTCCGGTTGTTGTGCTGATCTGCCAGGTATACCGACCGCCGGGCAGCGCCGCCGGCAGCGCCAGCGCCACCTGGCTGCGCCACCAGCCCGGCCCATACGCGGGCAGCGTCACCGGCCAGGTGTGCTGCACCGCGCCGGTATCATCCAACAGGGAGAGCGTCACGGCCGTGTCCGCCGACCCCGGCAACGACCACAACAGCGTCAGCACGGCGGTGTCGCCGGGCGCGACCTGGGCACGGTCCAGAATCGCGCCATGAACGGTAACAGCGTCATCGGAAAACAGCACGCTTTCCAGCACGGCCGTTTGCGCGGGCGGCTGCACGTCAATTTGCCCTAAGGACAAATAGGGGCCGATGGGCTGCCCCTGGCTATAAACCGTCAACGGCATCAAGGAGTCCCGGTCAAATAAGGATAATTGCAGCGTGTAATCGCCGGGCGGGGTACCGGGCAGCAGGTCTACCAACAGGGCCGTCTGCGCATACTGGTCGGGAGGCCAGGCCGTGGTGGGCGGTGCGGCGCGAGACCAGCGGTCGTCTCGCAAGTCGGTTGTTGACCAGCGCATACCCGCCGCATCTACCAGCACCAGCCCCACCCGGTACTCGTTTTCCAGCGGCGTCAATGCCTGCCAGTAGAGGGTGACGGGCAGCGGTTGGTCGGCGGGCACGGCCGTTGGCCCCTCCGCTATGCCCAGCAGCCGTACCTGTGCCGGGTTGTCTGGGCTGCCAAAGATGACGGACGGCGTGGCAAAACCCGTCAGCCCCGCCTCACGCAGGCGACTATGGCGCAGCGGCGTATAACCAGGGTCCACCAGCAGCCATTTGGCCGCCAGCAGCGACAGCCCCACTACCAGCAGCGCCGCCCACCAACGCGCCGGTATGGACGTCTGCGTCTCTGGTTTGTGGTGCGCCGCCGGGGTGCGCCACAAAATGAGAGCCAACGCGGCCAGGCTGAGTAGGGAAATCAGGTTTGCCAGCCAGCGCAGCGGCGTCTCACCAAAAGCAACGGTCAGGGTATGACGGCCGTCCGGCACGGCAAAGGTAATCAGCCCATCAGGATCAGCGGGTGTACTGGCCGCCGGTGTACCATCTACCCAGGTACGCCAGCCGGGGAAATAAAAGGTACGAAAGCGGGCGGTGAAGGGCACGGCCGTGTCCACTTCTATTTCTGCGCGCAGGGGATGATAGACGGCCGTGAGGATACGCGCCCCCTCTGGCAAATCGGCCGGAGACAACCGTTCGGCCCACACCGGCGAGCCGGTTTCAGCTGCGGGCATTTGCCTGACGGCCGTAGGCAGCAGTTCCGCGCTGGCGGTGGTACCCACTGTGACCGTCGCCGCTTCCCAGGCAACCATGCCCGCCAGACTGGTGTCGTCTGGCGGTACACAATGCTGTGGATACAGCCAGCCCCAATGTGCGGCGGAGAGGAGGATGATCAAGAGAAGGGGTAATCCGTCATCCGTCATCCGTGAACCGTCATCCGTAGTCGGTTTACGGTTTACGGATAACGGATGACGGTTTACGGCAACCAGGCCGCCGCAAAGCAGCGCCGCCGCCAGCGTGGCCGGGGCCAGCAAGCGCCAGGGGAATTGGAACGTTTGCAGCAGGGGGAAGGCGTCCCACAACGGCCGTGACGCCGCCCCCGTTAGCCACACATACCCCACCAGCGTTAACGCCAGATAGCCAATCAACCAGCGTTGGCCGGGCAGACGCCGCCAGGCGACGGCCGTGCCGCCAACCGCCAGCAGCACCAGCAGCACCCCTAATCCCCGTTCCGGCCAATCATTCAGCAGGGTGGGGTCGGCCTGATGCGGCAGGGCCAACAGTTGGGAAAGAGGCAGAAAGTTGTTGAAGTAGAGAAAGGGCCAGGCGCCGGTGGCCCGGTCAAACTGCACAAAGTGGCGTTCGGCAATGGCGGGCAGCCAGAAAAAGGCGCTGCCGCCCAGGCCCAAGGCCAGCGCCAGCAGGCCGCGCCATAGTCTGCCCCAACTGCGTTCCGCCAACGCGATTGCCACTACCCACCCCACCATGAAGGGGAGGAAAGCATACGCGGTCACGTCGTGGGTGAAGATGAGCAGGACGAAACTGAGGACGGCCGTGGCCAGCCCCAGCCGCGTCCGTTCCACCTGCCAGCGCCGCAGTCCCCACAACACCAGGGGCACGATGGCCCAGGCAACCGTTTCTGACAGGCTGGCACGGTAGAGGGTGACGTAGGCGTGGTAAGGGGCATAGAGGATGGCTACGGCCGTGACCACTGCCCCTTTCTCGCCCCACAAATCCCGCGCCAGCAGCCAGGTCGCCCAGCCGGAGGCCACCACCGCCAGCGCATACACCCCGTTCAATGCCAGCGCCCAATCCAACCCTGCCAGATGCAGCCCGGCTGCCAGATACGCCGAGAACGGGGACTGAAACTGGTACAGCGGGTAGCCATACCCCTGGGCCATATGCGGCGCCCAGCGGCTGAACCAGACCCCCTGCCGTAGCAGCGCCTCGATCTGCACCGCCCGCCACAGGTGAAACACATTGTCGAAGCCACATGTCAGTGCCCCCCGCAGCAGCGGTTGAATGGCCGGTATGGCCAGCAACGTGACCAACGCCAGACTCAGGAAACGGCCGTTTATCCACCTTTTCTTAGCGATTGGCGATGGTTCAGTTGAGTTCTTATCCCGCTCATTCATGTAGGCTGAATGTTAACACAGTTCAGATGTGCAGACTGTTGGCCCTGCCTTACAAATTGTTGTTTCCTTAGCGGTATGCTAGAATCAACCCTTACCCACTGGCGCAATCAACGATTGCGCTATATTTTTGTGGGCTGGTTGGGTAGTTTACCGGCCAAAGCAATCAAGCGGGTGAGTACCGGGAAGAGGACACCCACGGAGGTTCTAACAATGAAGATGAGAATATCACTGCTGCTGATGGTGGCGCTTGTCGCCATAACAGCTATCAACCAGCGGGCGGCGGCGCAGGAAGTTGTCTCCGGCAACCTGTTCACCAACCCTGGATGGGAATCCGGCTATTATAATCAGGACAACATCCCCCAAATTGCCGTACCGAACGGCTGGCGTATGCATTGGATAGATGGGCAGGCGTTTGAGGGCACGAATGGTATAGTGGCCAACCGACCAGAGACGGTGGTCTGGAATATCGAAGACGCGCCGCCCCATGAACGGCCGTTGTTTTTCCGCGATGGCATTTACACCCTCAAAATTTTCAAACCCTGGGCGCCCATGTACGCCGCCATTTCCCAGGATGTGACGGGGTTAGAAGTGGGGCGCAAATATCGCATATCCGCTCCCATTTACGTGGACATCATTGAAGATTATGCCGGTGGCAATAAAGTTCCACCCACTGATCCCCGGATGGGTTTTGTGCGTTTTGGCGCCGGGCCTACCGGTTCAACCTGGTTGAATGCCTCGCAAATCACGTACAGCCCTTATTGGACGGCCGAAAACGTCAACCCTTTTTACCAGAGTATGCCCACGTTCATCTGGGATTTTGTGGCCACACAGCCAAACATGACCATTTTCATTGAAGTGGGTTCTCGTTACCCCTATCCCAACAATGGCTTTTTCATGGATACCGTCGGTTTATTTGCGCTCAACGAAGTCAGCGGCGCGGTTCCTGGCAGCAATACGGGCAGCGGCAATAATAGCGGCAGCGGCTCGTCTGGTTCAGCCGCGCCGGTTGCCCCACCTCCCCCCGCGCCCACCGTTGCCGTCACCCCACGCGAGGACGGCTCGATTGTGCATGTGGTGGTGCCCAATGATTCTTTCTGGTCTATTGCCATTCAGTATGCACCGGTTTTGGGTATTCCGGCAGACCAGGCATTGAACCAGATTCGAGAATTGAATGGGAATCCGCAGTTCATCAATATCGGCCAGGAATTGCTAATTCGGGAGGCGGGTAATTTTGTGCAAGGTGGCACAGCCAGTACAGAGGCACAGCCAGCGGAAGAGGCGGCTGCCTCTGAAATAACGGCTGAATCTGATGAGCCTACGGCCGAAGCCAGCGGAGAAACCATTGTGGTGGAAGGTGAACCACTGGAAGCGGCAACACCCGAACTAACGGCTACGGAACAGCCACAGACACCGGCTGGCGTGTGTGCGGCTGCTTTTGAGGATACCAATGGCAATGGGCAGTTTGAAGCGGGGGTGGATTCGCTAAAAGCGGATGCAGCCATTACCTTGTTCAAAGATGGGCAAACGGTTTCCACCTATATTACCGATGGTTTTACCGATGTGCATTGTTTTGAAAACCTGACGCCGGGCGCGTATCAGGTGCAGTTATTCCCCCCGGCTAACTTTGTGCCCACCACGCCGGACTCCTGGGCCATCAGTGTTTCTGAGGGGGTGTTGATCCCGGTGCAATTTGGGGTGCAATATCAGGAGCCGACAGCGGTGGCGGTAGCGGATGCGGGCAGTGTAGAGGCGAATGCGGCGGACACGGCCGTGACCGAAGCGCCTGCCCCCACGCCGGCCCCGGCAAGCAGTGAAGCCACCACCGATAATGGTGGCTTTCTGAATAACATAGGCATGATTGTGATTATTGCCGCGGTGGTCCTGCTGCTGCTGGCTGGCGCCGGCATCGTCATGCTGCGGCGGGGTTGATAGATAATCCGAGGTGCGATGCACTATTTGAAGTGCGTCGCACCTCAGGTGGGGCGGAGCCGCTCATATTCCGCTGGTGTATCCAGGTCACAAACGACCGCTTCGGTATCTACCGATAGCAGACACAGTGCGTCAGGATGGGTTTGCAGCAGGGCGCGAGGAGCAGACCCGGCAGGCAAACGAAGTAGCTCCGCAAAATAGCGGCGGCCAATCAGCACCGGATTGCCCCGCTGCCCGTTAAAGGTGGGCGCAATCAATTCGCCTTTGCCTTGCCAGAATGCATACAGAATTTGACTGTAAGTAGCCGCTTCTACCATGGGTTGGTCGGCCAGAATGACGAGTACGGCCGTGACCCCCGCATCCAACCCCCTGACAGCCCGCTGTAACGAAGACAACATTTCCCCTTCTCGATAATCGGGGTTATGAACCAGGTGTGGTTCGGGCCACCCGTCAAACCGCCGCACCGCCGCGCCGATAGCCTCAGCCTCGTGCCCGGTGACGACGATAATCTCGTGGACGAGGCTCTGGCTGACCTGATGCAGCGTTTCGCCCAACACGGTGTGCGCGCCCCAGGGCAGCAGTTGTTTGGGTTGGTCCATACCCTGCCGCATACGAACTCCTTCACCCGCCGCCAGGATCACCGCCGTGACCGGCGTCTGCACCTCCCGCACGGGCGGTTCCTTTTGCACCGCACCAATCACCACGCGCTGGATACGGCCGTGTGCCTGCATCAAGACCCGCCGCGCCACCTGCCGCGCCGCCGCCAGTTCTGCTTCATCTTCCACCTTGTTGATCAAGGGGATGACGCGGGCCGCAGGTGGTACATTTTTCAGGCCACCCAGCGGATGTGTCTGCAGGAGAGCCATCGCTTCCGGCGTCAGGTCGTCATTGACCGATAAGCCGGTGAGGGCGCTGACTCGTTCCGGGCGGTGGGCAACGGCCGTGAGCGGGCGGTGTAGGGCGTCTATCCCCACTACCGGGATGACCAATGTGCTTTCCGAGGGGATGACCGGCTCATGGTCGGCGGGCGCTTTCACCGGGCACATCCGGGAGCCATCGGCTTCCACCAGGACGTGCTGGACAGACGGCCGTTGCCACAAGGCCACCACCTCCTTCGCCGACAGACCAAACGCCTTTTCCCCTGCCACGTGCCCCACCACCAGAGTCATACCATATCGTTGTAACTGGTCTTCCAAAGGGGATAAGTCATCGGCATAAGTCACCGCCGGAGATTGCCGGATTTGCGCCTGAAAAATGCGTGTGGTGGTGCTGGCAACAACACCCGGCGCCAACGCCCGCGCCAGGGCAAACAGCAAACTGGTCTTGCCCCCCCCGCCCACAATAGCCACTAATTCCGGCTTATCGCCAAATCCAAAAGCCGATGGGATATTCATAATCAGGTAAGTTGTAGGGTCACGAAGTTTTCGCTGCTCCTTATAAGACAACAACAGATAGAGGAATAAGCGGATAAATTTCCAGAAGAGAATCCGATTAATTCTTTATCCGCTGTAGTCCTGGCGAAAAACAAAAGATATTACCGCAACGCTATTCGGGTTCAATACCCAATGCCCGCAACTGCGCCGCCAGCCGTTCGGCCCGTTCTTCGGCCAGATCGGCGCGTTCTTTCCCTGTGAGCAATAAATTGCCTTCTTCATCTTGCCAGCGCAGCCAGGTCGCTTCCATGTCCCGGTAAACGCCTTGCCATAGGGTGACGCCCACACCCACCTCGGCAAACCAGGTTTTTTTGCTCTCCTGATACCGTGTCCCTTTCAGGGTGTAAATGTGCAGCAGCTTGTTGCTAATCTGGCGATTGGGATCAAAAATGACGTAAAAGCCAATGCCCAGGCGGGCGTATTGTGTCAACTTATATCCGGTTTCCTGCCCCTTGCGGTTGGAGACAATTTCGACAACGACGTCCGGCGGTTTGCCATATTCCCAGATGAAGTAGGAGCGGTTTTCCTTTTTCCACACATCGGCCGGTGTTTCTACGTCCAGACTGATCAAGGCATCGGGCACGAGTGGCTGCTGGCGTGGGGTAAAATAGAGGGCTACGTTCGCCATCGCCAGAAAGGGACGGCCGTCCGCCGGCCCACCCCACGACGCATACAAACTGTCAATCAGCAAATCCATTTGTCGTTCGGAAAAGAGATTGTCCACGGGCGTATCATCCTCCGTTACCAGATGGCTGACATCTACAGGGTCGGGCAGTTCATGTTCTTCTTGATAGATGAAGGTGCGTTCCAAAACGGGTTCGGCCATTTTTCTATACCTCCGCTAAAACAATTGTACCGCATATTTCCCGTTGCTCAATCGTTCCCTGGGCGGCAGGTGGAAAGTGGGGGAATGCGTAGAATACAAAGCATCCTATTTTTGTTATGGAGTATTGAGATATTGGCATATTGGGCGCCAATATCTCAATACCCCAATATCTCCATATCCCATCAGGTGACACCATGCAAAACGAAAAAACACGGCCGTACCACCCCTACCAACCTGCCCCCATTGCCAGACCCAAACGGGGTTGTCTGGGCTGCATGGGCAAACTATTTCTCGGCGGCCTATTGCTGCTGGCGCTGGCTATCTTTGCCGGCGTCCTCATCGCCGGGACATTGGTCTATTCCAATCTCTCCGCGGAAATTGAAGAGGGCATTACCAAGCTGGATGCCGCCCGCGACCGGGAAACGTTTGAGACCACTCAGATTTTTGACCGCAATGGGGAACTGCTGTGGGAAATTTTTGGCGAGGGCAAACGCACGGCCGTGCCCCTGCAAAACATCCCCCAGGACTTAATCAACGCCACTATTTCGGTGGAAGATGACAGTTTCTACGAAAATGTGGGTGCCGACGTGCCCTCGTTGGTGGCCGCGCTCATTGCCAACTTGCGGAATCGAGACGGCCGTCCCGTCGGCGGCAGCACCATCACCCAACAACTCGTCCGCCACCTGGTCTTTGACTACGACGAGCGCACCGAAGTTTCCTACAATCGCAAAACCAAAGAGATCATCCTGGCCTGGATTATGAACCGGGATTACAGCAAAGATGAAATTCTGGAGATGTACCTGAACGAAATTTACTACGGCAATCTGGCCTATGGCATAGAAGCCGCGGCGCAGACCTACTTTGATAAACCGGCCGAGGCGCTGACATTGGCCGAAGCCAGCCTGCTCGCCGGGCTGCCGCAAAGCCCGGTGGAACTGGACCCGCTGCGCAACCTGGAAGCGGCCAAAGCCCGCCAATGGCTGGTGCTGAATCTGATGGTGGGCGATGGTTTCATCACCCAAACCGACGCCGAAAACGCCTACCAACAGCCGCTCACCTTTGCCGCCCAGGTGGTCAGCCTGACCGCGCCCCACTTTGCCGTCTATGCCCGGCAGCAGCTAGAAGAAATGTTTGGCGCGGAGACGGTGGCCAATGGCGGGCTGCGCGTCACCACCAGCCTGGATTTGAACTACCAGCGACTGGCCGAGCAGTTAGCCCGCCAGCATGTGGCTTCCATTGACCCACAGCACAATCTGACCAACGCGGCTATGATTGGTCTGAACCCGAACAATGGCGAAATCCTGGCGATGTTGGGTAGTGTGGATTATCACAATGATGCGATTGACGGCCGTGTCAACGTTACCCTCTCACCGCAGCAGCCCGGCAGCTCCATCAAACCGCTCACCTATGCCGCCGCCCTTTCACCGGTGGGCGACCAGCCGCCCGCCTGGACGGCCGCCGACCTGCTCTGGGATGTGGAAGTGAAATACCCGCAATTTGACGGCACCAGTTACAAACCGGTCAATTACGATGGCGCGTATCATGGCCCGGTGCGGCTGCGGGCGGCGCTGGCAAACAGCTACAACGTGCCCGCCATCCTGACGCTGCAAGACATCGGCGTACCCCGCTTCATGGAATTTGCCCGGCAAATGGGCATTACCACCTGGGGGGATGATCCCGCCAATTATGGCCTGTCGTTGACGCTGGGTGGCGGTGAAGTGACGCCGTTGGACATGGCCGCCGCGTATGGCGTCTTTGCCAACGAAGGGCAAAAAATGCCGCCAGTTGCCATTTTACGGGTGCAAAAGAGCAACGGCGAACTGCTGTTTGAACAGCCGCCGGTAGCCGGAGAGCAGGTGCTTGACCCCCGCGTGGCATTCTTGATCAGCGATATTCTGGACGATGATGCGGCGCGCATGGCGGCGATGGGGCGGGACAATCCGCTGGCGCTGCCCTTCCCGGCGGCGGCCAAAACGGGCACAACAAATGATTACCGCGATAACTGGACGATGGGTTACACGCCTGACCTGGTGGTGGCGGTGTGGACGGGCAATACGGACAACAGTCCCATGGTGAACATCTCTGGGCTGACGGGGGCTGCGCCGCTGTGGCGCGATTTTATGACGGCCGTGTATGGCAATTACGATCTCCTGTCCACATTAGGTGTTGAGGGGCCGCGGGAATTTACACCGCCAGCCGGGTTGGAGAAACGGCCGTTGTGTGCCATCACTTCGATCACTTTAGGGGCAACGGAATGTGCGCCGTCCGGGGAGGAATGGTTCCTGGTGATGGACGAGGCGACTGTGCCAACCATTGACCCTAATGTGGTGCGTTGGGAACAGATGGAACCGGCGGTGTGGCGGGCCACGGCCGTGCCGCTGCCGCCCCTACCCGCCGAAATCCTGGCCGCCCAACCGGTGGATGACAAAACGCCGCCGCCGCAAATTTACTGCCATTTTGCTCAGGGCACGGCCGTGGACGTTCTGCCGCCTGACGCCCTGTCCCAACTCTTCCTGGCCCCGCCGCGCAACCCGGAAAGCCTGAAAGCGGCGCACGAATGGGCGCAGGCGCGTAACCTGCCGCTGCTGCCCACCCAAACCTGCACCGACGACCTGCTGACCATTGCCCGCGATCCCAACCGGACGGCCGTTTACCGCATCACCAGCCCGGCGCAGGGGGATAAAGTGAGCGGCGTCCTGCCCATTGTGGGCACGGCCGACTTTGACCCGCAGGTGGTACAGTTCTACAAAATTGAACTGGGCATTCCCAGAGAGGATGGCAACTACGACTGGGTGACGTTGGGCGACACCCACAACACGCCCGTCATCAACGGCCCTCTGGAAATGTTACACGCCGACGCTCTGCCACCCGGCGATTACCTGCTGCGCCTCATCGTCGTCAAAGACAGCAACTACGTCGGTGAACCACACACCATTGCCATTACCATTGGATCGTAATCCCCGCCCCCATTTACTGTTTTATGGGAAGCCCTGACTGAAATTCCTGGTCAGGGCTTTTTTTCATACCCTTATCCGAACAAATTTGCTAGAATAGGCGACATCTTATTCCCGACAGGTCAAGGACGACATGAGAATTACACCCCAACGATATCCACGTGTTGACGATCCCCCAAGCAAAGAGCATGGTTTGTTAGATCTGACGACGCTTGTGCCCCATACCAGGAAGATCGCCTACGAAACGATGGAGCAGATGGTGAAACAGGCGATTTACCAGGCCAATCAAAAATCAAGCCGGGAAATCCTTGCCATACCAGATGAGGCTACCGAAGATGAAAAACACGCTATTTACTTGAAAACGGGCAAGAAGTTGTTCGACTACTTCAAACGGTATTGTGGCGACCCGGCTTCAACTGCATATCAGGTGCATACAAAGGATTATCGCGTCGTTGGCCGGGAGCAGTTCAGGAATTGGCTGGTTCAGAAAGGGAGAATGAACTCTGGTTGGCGTTATCAATTTTTACTTTTTGATTGCACACGGGCCAGCGGACGGTTTCGTTCTGTTTCTGGTATTGGCGCGGCCGAAGCCGATTTTAATGCGGTGATTGAGTTTACCGATTCACAGACGGACCCGCTCAGTTTGTATGTTTCGGTCAAGAACCGCCGCAATACGATGGGCGGGCAGGATTGGCCAAAAGCGATTCAGGCATTGGAAGTGATGGCAAATACGGACAAAAATCGCGTTGGCCCTTACTGTTGTGTCTTTGCCATTACGATGGATAAAGGTCAACGGCACATCAAGATAGAGCAGCGGACAAAACGGCCGTATTCGCACAACACAGAGGTCTGGCTTTCCGATTTTCTGTGGCCCTTTTTTGCTAACTACACCTATGAAGAGATCATGACGTTGGTGCTGGACGTTTTAATCGAGATGCAGGCGCAGGCTGATTTATTTTCGGAAATCGAAGTGCCAGAAACGGTGCTGGAATCTTTTGGCGTCGCTTGCCGGGAAAAAGGCTTGATAGATGAAGCCGGCACTTTCCACGATCCGCATAAATTGGTGCGCTTTTTTTGTGGTTAAAGGGGTAGAGAGATGCGAAAAACCTTGATTAAGAAGAACACAGATGATCAGGATGTTTCTTGCACCATTATTTGTGATGACAGCCGTCAGGCACTGCGAGATTTTAAGGGACAGGTTGATCTTATCGTTACATCACCGCCCTACGCGGATGCGAGGCAGCGGCATTATGACAGTGTGCATCCTGACGATTTTTCCCAATGGTTCTTAACATTTCACGAACCGTTTTATGATGCGCTAAAGCCAACAGGCAGCCTGGTTATCAATATCAAAGACCGCGTAGTAAATGGAGTTCGGCACCGGTATGTGTGGCACATGATAGAGGCACTGTGTGAGAACGGGTGGTATGCCATAGACGATTATCTCTGGCACAAGACAAATCCCATGCCCGGCTATTGGCCTACCCGGTTACGGGATGGTTGGGAATACTGTTTTCATCTGGCAAAAGACAAAAAGCCCTTTTTCAACCCGGAAGCTGTAAAAGTGCCGATTGGGGATTGGGCTGAAACACGCCTGAGCAACCTGGGCGAGAACGATTTAAGCCGCCACAATTCGGTAAATGCCAGCGGTTTTGGACGCGATGTGTCCAGATGGGTAGGCAAAGAAACAGTATTGCCCAGCAATGTAATTACCAGCGCTGTTGTGGGGAAGAACAAGCAACATCCGGCCGTATTTCCTATGGATTTACCCCTCTTTTTCATCAAGTTGTTGAGTCCTGATCATGGTTTGATTGTTGATCCGTTTGGGGGGAGTGGGTCAACGGCCGTAGCCGCCCTCACCGAAAACCGAAATTGCATTTTGATTGATAACAACGAACAGTATTGCCAGGTAGCTGTTGAAAGAGTGAGCAAAGAGACCGGGGCCAAAGAATCACAGGATGAAGCCGGTGCTTGGGAGCAGATACGGTATAAACAAAATGGTGCTATCTACCAACCAAGACTACTGGAATCCGGCGTTGCAGAAATGGAAAACCCTCAATAAGCTGCCGACGTTCTGTCACCTTCCTATTGAGGAAAGGAATTATTCACGAATCAGCCGAATTTCCAGATGACCGCCAACAGCTTTGGCGTACTTCTGCAAGGTAGCAATGGAGGGCGAATGTTTTTGGCTGCCCCCACCAGCTTCCAGACGAGCAACCGCTGAGGTTTTGGTGCCCATTCTCTCGGCTACCTCTGCTTGCGTCAGTCCGGCTTCTTTGCGCGCCCGTAACAATTCGTCAAACAAGGAAAACTCAGCCTCAAGCGCTTCATATTCTTGTTTGAAGTCAGGCTCTTCCATCCATTTATTGATCATCTCATCATGTGATTTCATCATCCGCCTCTACCAGTTTTCCAAAACATCGGACATTCTGCGGCGAGCAACCTCCAATTCCTTCTTCATAATAAATGATCTCCCAATCCATGCGAGAATGTTAACGTATTTGTTAATGCTTGTCCAATAGAGATCGGGTTAACCCGGTCTGATGTGCAGGCCGGGTTTTTGTTATACTTTGGGCGCTATGGAAGGCAAACCGATTGAACACGTCACCAGCGCCCGTATTCCCACCGATTTTGGGCAGTTTCAGTTGAGCCTGTATCGTAGCGCCGCCGATGGCAAGGAGCATCTGGCGCTGGTGATGGGGGAGGTGGCCGGGCAATCAGATGTGTTGGTGCGCATCCACTCCGAATGTTTTACGGGTGATGTGTTGGGGTCGCGGCGCTGTGACTGTGGCCCACAGTTGCACCATGCCATGCAGCGCATTGCCGCCGCCGGGCGGGGGGTGGTTGTTTATCTGCGGCAGGAGGGGCGGGGCATTGGCCTGGCCGATAAGCTGCGGGCGTACAATTTGCAGGAGATGGGGTATGACACGGTGGATGCCAATTTGATGCTTGGCCATCAGGCGGATGCGCGAGAGTACACGGCCGCTGCCCACATTTTGCATGATTTAGATGTGCGCTCTGTGCAATTGTTGACCAATAACCCGGACAAAATTGCCGGTCTGCAAACGGCGGGCATCTCGGTGGTGGCGCGGCTGCCCTTGACAACGGCCGTGACCCCCGAAAATGCCGCCTACCTCAAAACCAAAGTGGAAAAGATGCGCCACTTGCTTGATCTGGACACAATGCCGGTGGCCAATGGGGCGGCACGGCCGTCCGCCTCTCGCCCCTTTGTCACCCTCAGCTACGCCCAAAGCCTGGACGGTTCCATTGCCGCCCGGCGTGGCCAGCCCACGCCGCTGAGCGGGCCAGAGGCACTGCACATGACCCACCATCTGCGGGCCAGCCACGACGCCATCCTGGTGGGCATTGGCACAGTGCTGGCCGACGACCCCCGGCTGACGGTGCGTTTGGTGGAGGGTGAGCAGCCGCAGCCGGTGGTGGTGGACGGCCGTCTCCGTTTCCCTCTCACCGCCCAATTACTACACCACCCCAAACGGCCGCTCATCATCACCACCATCCAGGCGGACGCCGCCCGGCAAACGGCTTTGGAAGCCGCGGGGGCGGAAGTGGTGCGCGTGGCGGCGGCGCCAGACGGCCGTGTCTCCCTCTTGGCCGCTTTAGCCGCCTTGCAATCGCGTGGACTGGGCAGCGTGATGGTAGAAGGCGGCGCGCAAATCATTACCAGCTTCCTGACGGCGCAGTTGGTAGACCGGGTCGTCATCACCATTGTCCCCCGACTCCTGGGTGGCCTGCCCGCCATCACCTACCTGAACGGCCACACCCTGCCCACCCTGCACCATGCCCACTACCACCAACTCGGCGCGGACATGGTGGTGACGGGGGAGGTGGGGTGATGAGGTGAGCAGGTGATGGGGTGACAAGGTGATTTCCAATCTCCAATCTCCAAATTACCCAATGACGATTGACGAGTGACAAGTGACGAGTGACCAATTATCGTTTGTGGTTCGCAGCGCCCGGTGAGGTAGAAGTCCGGGCTGAGCGGCTGCCGGGGTTGGCGGTGGATGAGGTGTTGGTGCAAACGGCCGTGTCCGCCATCAGCGCCGGTACAGAAATGCTGCTCTACCGGGGGCAGTGGCCGCCCGATTTGCCGGTGGATGAAACGATAGAGGCGTTGGCGGGGGCGTTTGCCTACCCACTAAGTTATGGTTATGCCTGCGTGGGGCAGGTGGTGGCGGTGGGGCGGGAAGTGGCGGCGGGCTGGCACGGCCGTTGGGTCTTTGCCTTCCAACCGCACCAGAGCTATTTCGCCGCCCGCCCGGAAACGCTGCTGCCGCTGCCGGAGGGTATGTCGCCGGAAACGGCCGTCTTCCTGCCCAATATGGAAACGGCCGTCTCCTTTGTCATGGACGGCCGTCCCGTTATTGGTGAACAGGTGGCGGTGTTAGGGCAGGGGATGGTGGGGCTGCTGACGACGATGCTGCTGGCCGATTTTCCGCTGGCGGCGCTGGTTACGGCGGACGGGTACGCGCTGCGGCGGGAATGGTCGCGGCAGATGGGGGCGACGGCCGTGTTTGATCCCACCACACCGGATGTATTGGCTGAGATGCGGGTAGCGCTGCAAGACGACCGCCCTTACCCTGGCGCGGACCTTGTATATGAACTGTCAGGCAATCCGGCGGCGCTGGATTTGGCGATTGGGCTGGCGGGCTTTAACGGCCGTGTTCTCATCGGCTCCTGGTATGGGCAAAAGCGGGCCAACGTTGACCTGGGTGGCGCGTTTCATCGCGGCCATATGCGGCTGATTAGCAGCCAGGTTAGCAACCTGCATCCTCGTTGGCACGGCCGTTTCAGCAAAACCCGCCGCCTGCAAACGGTCTGGCAGATGTTGGCTCAACACAACCCGGCACCCTTGATTACCCATCGTTTCCCCATTACGGAAGCGAATAAGGCGTATCAATTGTTGGATCAGGAGGGGGGCACGGCCGTGCAGGTCATTTTTACATACAGTTGACAAGGTGACACGGTGAAGGGGTGACAAGGTATAAGACGTTCTCGGCCCTTCATAATTCATCCTTCATAATTCATAATTCCTACCTTCTTTGCCTCTTTGCATCATTGCGTTAAATTAACCCCAAAGGAGACAACTCATATGTACACAGTAGCCGTTAAACGGGATTTTGTAGCGCAGCATTTTTTGATTGGCGGGGATTGGGGAGCGGAGAATGAATGGCATTCTCACCATTACGCGGTAGAGGTGCAGTTGCATGGCGAAACGTTGGATCGGCATGGGTATTTGGTGGACATTGTAGATATTGAGACCCATCTCAATGCGCTGGTGGCCCATTACCGCGATAAAACACTGAATGACCTGCCCGAATTTGCCGGGCTGAACCCCAGCATTGAGCATTTCGCCCGCATCTTTTGTACCCAACTGGCAGAGCGGATACAGGCGGAAACGCTCACGGCCGTGACGGTGAAGTTGTGGGAAAATGAGATTGCCTGGGCTTCTTTTCAGTTAGCAGTGGGCAGTAAGCAGTGAGCAGTTTGCTCCATCACTCACCGCTCACCGCTTACTGCTCACCGCTCACGCAATGAAAATCGGCCTTCTCATCTACGGCTCACTGGACACTGTTTCCGGCGGTTATCTGTATGACCGGATGCTGGTCAGGCAACTGCGGGCGGACGGCGATGCGGTGGAGGTGGTGTCGCTGCCGTGGGTGGGTTACGGCCGTACCCTTCTGCACAACTTTTCCCGTTCCCTTTACCAACAGCTGATAGGCGCCGATTTTGACCTGTTGCTGCAAGATGAACTGAATCATCCCTCCCTCTTCTGGCTGAACCGGCGGCTGAAAAGGCGGGTGCGGTATCCATTGGTGAGCATCGTCCACCATCTGCGCCAGAGCGAGCAGCACCCGCCGAGTTTACGCTGGCTGTACCGATGGGTAGAGCGGCGTTATCTGCAAAGCGTGGATGGCTTCATCTTTAACAGCCAGACCACACGACAAGATGTGGGGCGGCTGACCGGGAAGACATCCGATTTCTCAAGCAACCGGCGGTTGCCGAAATCGGATGTCTGGCAGCCGCATGTCGTTGCCTATCCAGGCGGCGACCGCTTCCAGGCGACCATCACCGAAGCGGAGATAGTCCAACGTACTCACGAGCCGGGGCCGCTGCGGGTGTTATTTGTGGGCAACTTGATCCCGCGCAAAGGGCTGCATACACTTATCGAAGCGTTATGTCAACTTTTGAGCGACGATTGGCGGCTGGATGTGGTAGGCAGCACGGCCGTACACCCCGCCTATACCCGCCGTGTTTTACATAATCTCAAGCAGGGTATCGCCCTGCATGGCCCGCTGCCTGATGCGGCGTTGGCCGACTTGATGCGCCGCAGTCATGTGTTGGCCGTACCTTCCCAATATGAAGGGTTTGGCATCGTTTACCTGGAAGGGATGGGGTTTGGTTTACCGGCGATTGGCACAACGGGTGGTGCGGCCAAAGAGAGCATCACCGATGGTGTGAATGGCTACGTGATAAATGCAGCGGACACGGCCGTACTTGCCCACCATTTGCACCATCTCCACCAAAACCGGGACGCCTTAGCCGCCATGAGCCTGTCTGCCCGCCAACGCTTCCTGGCCCACCCCACCTGGGCGCAGAGTATGGCAAAGGTGCAGGCGTTTTTATATGAGCAGGTGAAGAGGTGAGCGAGTGGAAGGGTAATCTCTCAATCTCCTAATCTCCTAATCTCCCAATCTCTAGTCTCTAATCTCCAATTACCAAGGACCAATGACCATGGACTTCCCCCGCTATCTGGCAGCAAAAAAGACAGTGGATGACCGGGCGTTGAATAAAGATGTATGGTGGGCGCTGCGTGAGCAGTTGCCGCCGGAACCGGCCATACTTGAAGTGGGGGCGGGTATTGGCACGATGGTTGAACGTCTGGTTGAACAAGGGTTCATAGAGCGAGGAAGGTACACGGCCGTAGACCACCACCCCGCCAATATCGCCATCGCCCGCCAGCGGTTGGCCCATCTACCGCCTGCACTCCACCGGGAACTGGTGACCGATGACCTGTTTGCCTTTGCGAAACGGGTACACGGCCGTGACCGTTGGGATGTGTTGATCGCCCATGCCGTGTTGGATTTGTTGGACATCCCCACGGCGTTGCCGGTCTTGTTTTCGTTGCTCAAACCGGGCGGCTTGTTTTATTTCAGCCTGAATTTTGACGGGGCCACGATACTTGAACCGGCCATTGACCCGCCGTTCGATGCCCTGGTGGAGCAGCTTTATCACCGGACAATGGATGAACGGATGGTGGGCGGACGGCCGTCCGGCGACAGCCGCAGTGGGCGACATCTGTTTACGCACTTAAAAAATCACGGGGCAGAGATTTTGGCGGCGGGTGGTTCAGACTGGGTGGTATGGGCGCGGCACGGCCGTTACCCGGCCGACGAAGCCTATTTCCTGCACTTCATTATTAACACTATGCACCAGGCACTACAGGGCCATCCCGAAATGGATGCGGCGCAGTTTGACCAATGGATTGCCCACCGCCACGCCCAAATTGAACGCGGCGAACTGGTCTACATCGCCCACCAGCTAGACTTTCTGGGGCAGCTACAGCCCTTGTCGTATAGCCAACCAGGGCCAGATGTAAGCGGCCGCGATACCGCTCAAGAAACCAAACCAATGCCCAACGTTTGAAACCCCTTCTCGATAGCGCAAATTGCCGAAGGTGGAAAACCGGGTGAAGTAAAAGAGAACCACAACCACAAACGCGACCATGATTTCCTGCGCATTGTTGGTGAAAAACCCCCGGAAGAAGATGTAAGCAAAATAGCCTAACACCAGCCCGCTGGCGCCAAAATGGCAGCTTTTGGTGACGCTGGCAAACAGCCACACGCCTAACCCGGATAAAAAACTAATGATCAAGGTCACAATCCAAAATTCGGTTAATCCATCCAGGGCAATGATGACGCCAAAGATAAAAAAGGGGACAGAATTAAAGGCCAGATGGGGAAAATCTTTGTGAACCCAGGGAGAGGTGAAAAAGCGTAACGGGTTTAATGTCCGGCGGGGGTAGACGCAGAACATGCTTTGCAAACGGCCGTTCATAAACACGGTGTCTACGAATAACAGCACAAGCATGAAAAAAACCAGCCCCAGCACAACCTGGATGCCAACCGGCAAATTCTGTAACGCATTGAGGATGGCGTACACCATACGATTTAATCGTTTCTATCCAGCCAGAGCAAAATGATCAGCGCCAGTTCCACTGCTTTGTCCAGCAGGCCAACAGGTCCCCAGATGTCCGGCCAATTACGGACAAAATAGAGAATGAAGGTCACGGCCGTGTACCCAATCAATGCCCAACGAATGAGGCTGCGCTGCGACGCCAATTGCGGAAAGAAATACAGGCAAAGGATCAGCACCAGATAGCCAATGCCGTTGGCAATAAACAGGGGATTGCTCCAACCACCCAACCCCAAATGAATGAGCGCCGTCACCACCACCAGTCCGGTAATCACCCATTGCCGTGTAGATAATGATAGATTCATGGTTTATTCCTCCTTCTCACAGAGACGTAAGCGTTCAGCCCCTCAAGAGACCTGACAGGTTTTTGGCCTGCAAGGTTTCAAGTTGAACTGGTAAAAACCTGTCAGGTCTGAACGGTTACAATTGTAGAAATACCAGTGTAAGCGAGCTATTACAACTGTAATAGAAGTTGCCCAGACAGGCAAAAACTCCTCACCCCTTCACCCCTTCACCTGCTCACCGCATCATCCGCCAGCCCCACCACAGCCCCACCAGCCCCAACGCCACATCCCGCCCCCGAATGAGCAGGCTGGCGCTAAGACCAATGGCCGGGTCGGCGCCCAGCAGTTCCAGCGCAAAAACCTGGCTGGCTTCCAACGCTCCCAGGCCGCCAGGCAGCGGCAGTAGATACGCCAGCCGCATGGCCGTCAGCGCCACAATAATTTGCACCGGCGACAGCGCCGCACCCAGATACGTGAGCATGAGGCCATATTCCAGCAGCAGTACCAGCCAGCTTGCCGCCGAAAACAGCAGCGCCAGGGCAAACAGGCGCGGCGAACGGCGGCAAAGCTGATGAGCCTGTTCTTCGCTGGCGGTTAGAGCGTTCACGGCCGTCCCATACCACCCCCACCGTTTCCCCATCGGCTGCATCAGGCCAAACGCGCCGGCCAACGGCCGTCGCCCACCCCACAGCGCCGCCAGATAAACCATGGGAAATAGCAGCAGCCCACCCGCCAATCCGATGGCTTCTTCCCCCATACTTGCCCGCAGCAGCCCGGCGCGCCACGTGACCAGCACACCAAACAGCAGAAAGGCAAAATTCACCAGCAGTTCCAGGGATTTATCCAGCGACACAGCGGACACGGCCGTGTGCCGGGGCACACCATGCACCTTTTCCGCCAGCAATACCTGCACCGGTTCGCCGCCAAAATGGGGGCCAGGTGTAAAATAGCTGACGCCAAAGGCTGCCAGCCGGTGGCCCACGGCCATAGCCAACGGCAGCCGCCAGCCCATGCCCCACAGCATCAGCCACCAGCGCCCCGTCAACCAGACCAGCGCCACCCCGTTCAACACAACCAAAATGCCAATCTGCCACCAGGTCAAACCCCGCAGCGTCTCCAACACGGCCGTCAACGGTACCGTCCGCAATACCAATGCAAGTAGGAGGACGGCCGTCAGCCATAACAGCCACACGACACCTTTCTTTCTACGCATTGCCCTGGCGACTACGCCCGGTGAATAATAGCGCAGGTGTAATCACCGTTGAGCCAGGCGAGTTGAAACTCTTCATGCGGGATGGTTTGTTGTGTATGGGGAGAAGCCGGGTCCAGAACCAGCACACTCGTTTCATCGAGGCCAATAACAACCACTGCATGGTTGGTGGCTCTTGACCAATAGTGAAGTTCGGCCGTATCTATGAAAACAATAACAGGCTCATCTGCTTGCAGATAAGTTTCAGCCAGAATATCTAAGGTCGCTTCACGGTAAGTGACGCTCACTCCCAGACGAGATAGATTTGTGATGTTGCGGCGCGGAGCGCCAACAGGACCAATTTGTAGGGGTTTGAGGAGTTGGGGGTAGGGTATAGGATGGCCAATATTTGCCAGCGACATGACAGCGCAGGCCGCCAGACAATCTGATTCACCTTCTTGCCTAAGGTGTGGTACTGGCAATGGTGGAATAATAGGCAGCTTTCTGCTCGGCATTTTCTTGAATTTGATGGGTCAATTCTGGTGTAATGGCTAATTCACCCGTTTCGACATCCACATCTATCTGCCCGACTGTACCAACCACACCATGTCCAGGTAGCGCCAGTTCCACCGGTACACGCCAGACTATGCGCTCCTTGACAACTAATGTTGGTTCACCACTTCGCAAAAGATAAGCAATTTCGCCAGCTACATACCGCCCTACTAACCGACGGGCAGCTTCGGCTGAATAATGTATGTGGCCGGATATCTGAATAGTGAATTGCACCTCCCCAAACTGGGGAATTTGTTCCACACTTGCTTCCATAAGGTTTCTCCTGATGGTGCATTCTAGCACATCTCAGGCAAGTTCGGGTAAATTATCAAACAGTTCCGATTGCGTTTCTGTTTCCCGTCCTTATCGTCTGGCGCGGCAGTAAACGGCCGATTCCGACCATGTTGGTTTTGTTACGGCCGTAAAAAACCAAGCGGCATTGACGGCAAACAGTCCGCTGTTGGTTCTTTGTTGGGGTCGGCTAGAAAAGCGGCGACCAGGTCTACACCACAGGAGTGGTTAAAGGTGACGGCATGGGACACGCCGATAAAGGTGAAGAGAAAGCTGTTGGGCAGGTGTGCGGC
This sequence comes from Anaerolineae bacterium, assembly GCA_019637635.1. Classification (GTDB taxonomy): domain Bacteria; phylum Chloroflexota; class Anaerolineae; order Promineifilales; family Promineifilaceae; genus CAADGU01. Next base: position 58,066 of record JAHBVI010000006.1, on the reverse strand, counting down.
GGCAGTTTCGGCATACGCTGGCGGCGTGATGGGATCATAGTCGCCGACCAGCAGCAGGGTAGGCACGTCACTGATTACCGGCTCATTTTCCTTTGGTTGGGCCGGCGCTATTTGCCAGGCGGCGCAGATTTCCAGGGTATTGGCTGCGTCCCCGGCAAATGTGCGCGCCAACTGCGGCGGCAGGGTTTCGCTGCCCGCCGCACTCTCGGCTTCGGTTGTGAAAGGGGCTTCCTCGAAGCACTGCACCGAATAGCTCATCCCTTCACTGCCAAAATCGGCATCATGCAGTCTGTCGCTCATATACTCTGCCAATCTACTACTGTAACCATTTTCAATTTGGCGCAGCATCTGCGGCAGGGCGCTAATCAGTTGGCGGTCATACATCATCCTGAAAACGATCGCGATCAACGTATCACCGTTCACGGGAACCCGGTAATTGACCAGATTCACATGGTCGGAGACCGTCACCGTCAGCGGTTCGGCGTTCAGGGCATCCACCAACTGATAAAAGTGTGTTTCCAGGTCGGGGTAAGCGGCATTGCAGGCAGCATCAGCGGCACAGCGGGCAAAGAGCAGGCTAAAAGCGCGCTGAGCGTTGGCGCCCGCTGCGGCATAAGCATCCACCTGGGGTGGGTAAACGGAATCGAGAATGGCGCTGCGAATGGCGCCGGTGTAGCCGAAATCACGCACGGCCGTTAACGCCAGCCGCGTCCCATAGGAAACCCCCAGTAAGTTCCAGCTTTCGTAGCCCAAGACCTGGCGCAGGTCGTTCAGGTCGGCGGCGCTGGCGGCGCTGTTGTAGGCAGCCAGGTTGACGCCGTCAGCGATCAGCCGCTCGCGGCAGGTCATAACGGCGGCCATGACCATCGCCTGCTGCTCATCCGCGTCTAACGGCCGTTCGATATTCGCTAACTCCGCCTCCGGTAGTTCCGGGCAATCCAGCGATGGTTCGGCGTAACCGACGCCGCGCTGATCAAAAATGATCAGGTCGCGCTGGTGCAAGATGTCTTGAAATTGAGCTACCAATAAGGAGGTCTGGTCCAGAGCGTGACCTCCCGGCCCACCGGCAAGGTAGACAACGGGGTCGGGCAGCGGCGTGGGGCTGTCGCTGGCGACAATGGCCACCGGCAGGCGGATGGTGCGCTGCGGGTTAGCCCGGTCTTCGGGCACGGTCAGATAGCCACACTGAATGGTCACATTCTCCGGCATGGCAAACGGGCAGTCGGTCGGGGTGAAGTGGGGGGTATAGGCCGGGGTTGCGGTAGGGGTAGGCAGTGGCTGGGTGGGAAATGGCTGGCTGGTAGGCGGCAGCGGTGTGGGCGGCACGGCCGTGTTGCCAGGCGTCGTCGGTGGTGTGTTACAGGCAGCCAGACTGACGATAAGTACCAATAGCAACAGCAACGGCCGTTGCCAACGCCAAATCCATTGGTTGCGCATCTTGATACTCACTCTCAATCTCACCGCTCCGCAGCCGTAGAGATTGCCTTCTCAAGCAGAATCAGTAGATCAAAGCGGAGTTCGCATCCTCAGATGCGAACCGGGGGCATCTGAGGATGCGAACTCCTCCCATTGCGATCTACTGAGAGTAGCGCCTTAAAACCCGCAGCGCCCGCAGCGTATTCCAACGGCTGGGTTGGCCGGGGGTCTCCATGTCGAAATGGACCTGGCCGGGATGTCTGGCCTGCAACGGCCAGGCGCCGTCCTTGCGCTGTTTTTGCTGCAAGACATCCAGCGCATCCTGCATCCGGGGGTCATACGCTGCGCCCACACTCTGAAAATAATCCAGCGCACGCAGGATGTCATAAAACCAACGCGACGGGTACGAAAGCAGCAGAAAACGCGGGTTTATCACCTCACCGGTGTGGTCGGAGCGGAACAACCGGTGCCGCAGGATAAATTCCTGCGCCTGGCGTGTCATGTCGCCCAAGTCGGCGGCGCGATAGGCATAGCCATTCGCCAGGTACGCGCCAATCCCCTCCAGCACCGAGATGGTCGAGTGCAGCGAACTGTGGACGGCCCCCCGCTGGTTGGACTCGCAGTTGAAGCCGCCGTCAGGCATCTGCACGCCCATCAAGAAATCCACAATGGAGTGAAGTGATTCAACCGGTGTGCCAAAATAGGCGGCGTAATTCAGAAACATGCCATTGACGCAAACATCGCTGTTTTTGATGGTCTTACCCGGGTTGACGCCGCCATCGGCTTCTTTATGCTTGTCCAGAATCTGGAGAATGCTCTCCTGAATTTGCAAATTGTCAGGCGAAAGGCGAAGATGCCGCAAATCAAGCAGTGTGTAATGGGTTGAAATCCATTTGGGCTGGTAGAACCCCCGCCCCCAGTGGCCTTCTGTCTGGCGGGCGCGCAGAAATTGCGCACCCCAACCTTCCGTGGCAATGCGCGCCTGCAAATCCGGGCGTTCTACGTCCAGCAGATCACGGTAAACCTGGTACTGAATAGAGACATCACCTTCCAGCAGCCAGTTAATCAGGTGGTCGGCAATGGGTGTAGGCATCATGGCATTTCCTCCGCTTCCAGCGCCTCAACAAACAAAACACAGCTAACCCTACGCATATCTCCGGCAAAGGTTTCGTGTTTTTTTTCACAAATTCTGGTGATGTGGCTGTTGGTCGGTGGTCGGTATTCGGTGAATTATGCCCCTTCTCCTGCTCGCCAGACCATCCACTTTTCCTCCGGTCTTATGGGGTTTTTTAGGCGCCCCTTGACTCTCCCCAAAGGGCAGGCTGTATACTCCTGGCATGAGTAAGCCCAAACACCTGATGCGAATAGGCCAATTCGCAGACGCCTCTCTTCTCTCCATCAAAGCCCTACGTCTGTATGACCGACTGGGTATCTTGCAGCCAGCCTACCTGGACCCGGAAACGGGGTACCGGCATTACCAGCCGGATCAACTGGAGACAGCGCGATTCATCCGTACCTTGCGACAGATGGACGTACCGCTGGCGTTGGTGCGGGAGTTGGTGACGGCGGATAGAGATACGGCCGTGTCTCTATTGACCCAATATTGGCGGGCTTACGAAGCGCGCGTTTTACTTGTCCGGCGGACAACGAATGAGCTAATTGCCCAACTACAAAACGAGGTGAAACAAATGACAATGGAAGTTGAAGTAAAAGAATTGAGTGTGCAGCAGATTGCCAGTATCAGTAAACATATCACCGTGGCGGAATTAGATGCCACCATTCGGGACAGCCTGGCGGCCTTAGGCCAGTTTGTGGAAACACAGCATGGTCAAACGGCCGGAGAACCCTTCGGCATTTATCATGGCCCGATTAACGAGACAGAAAACGGCCCCATTGAGGTTTGCTGGCCGGTGAATGGCAAAGTCACGGCCGTAGGCGACATTGTAGTCAAAGATCTGCCCGCCACCAAAGCGGCCAGCGTCACCGTGCATAATGAGATGTGTGACTTTCCCCACATCCTCAAAGCGTATGATGCGGCGTATGATTGGATACAGGCCAACGGGTATGAAATGGCCGATTCGCCCCGCGAAGTGTGGTGGACTGCTCCTGGCCCCGATGCAAAAATGGAAATTGTCTGGCCGTTCCGGGAACGGTAAACAGAGAGGGGTGGGCGGCCGGGAGGCCGCCCACCCCCTCACCTTTCATTCTCCTGCCCGCCGCACCATGAAACGCTCTTCCGGCCGCCAGAGGGAGAATGCACCGGTCCCGAACAACAAAATGAGGATGGTGCAGGTCACGGCCAGGATAATCCCTTCGTCTTCTCCCTGTGTCAGCAACGTAAACCCCAATGGAAACAGCAGCGGCAGCGTCATCAGCCGCCCCATGATGCCCAGTGTGATCAGCACGGCCGTAACCACTCCCACCACCAACCAAAACTGCGCCCACACATCGGGCAGAGGCAGCCGCCAGGCAGTGAACAGCGCCACCCATTCGCCTGTATCGAAATTTATGTAAACCTGCCAGAGCGAGATAAACAATAGGAGGCGGAAAATGGGGGGCAGGTACACGGCCGTGACCAAATATACCCGCCGCTGCCATTGTTGGTACACGGCCGTTGCCGGATCAAGCCAGCCAATCGTCACCAGCCAATCCCGCAAAAAGCTGGCCGACGTGGCCAGGGCAAACAACGTCCCGGCAATTGCCGCCCCCACGGCGGGCACAATCGGCCACAACACCACGCTCATAAACGCCATCTGGAACCCGGCAAAGATGCGGCGATGCCAGCTATGGGGCAACGGCCGTGCCGGTAATTGGCGCTTTTGTCGTAACCACAGGCCAAAGACAAACAGATACCGGGCAAAGCCAATGAGCAGATACCAGGGTGGCAACTGCGCGTACCACACCGCCAGCAGCGTCACCACCACCAGCCCCAGCCCGTCAAATTCCATGTCCAGCCGCTCGCCCAGGCGAGTGGCGTGATTGGTAATGCGCGCCGCGTAGCCGTCCAGGTAGTCGGCTACATCGGCGATGGTGTAGAGGATGGCGGGCAGCCAGCCCACCCACCCATCAGGCCAGGGCGAAAACAAGAAACCGGCCACCAGACTGATCATCAGCCCACGCAGCAGCGTCAGCCGGTTGCCCCAGCCAAAACGGGGCAGCAATTCCGTTTCATCAGGACGGTGATTTTCCGGCAAATGTCGCCACACGACCCAGAGTGAATAGGCGGCAGTCACGGCCGTCAGTCCCAACCACCGTTCCGCGCAGCACGGCCACACCACCTGCCACAGCAGATAAAAAACGAGGATGATCAGCAGGTACACGGCCGTGACCACCCCCCACCGCCACTTCAATCTCCCAATCTCCAATCTCCTAATCTCCATCTTATAACGCACTGCGTCGTATTGCCTACCTTCCCCTTACTCGTTATAATTTGCACAATCTGAGTATGCACTCAATTTTTGTGTTTGCCCACCGACCGAACACAAAAACACACAAACACCTGAACACAAGCTTATGGCCCAAGTCAAAATCAAAGTTCGCCCCAAAGAAATTGTCGAATTCCCCGGCATTTGTGTGCATTGTGGGCAGCCGGCGCCCCACACCATGACCATTCGCAAGCGGTTGAGCCGGGTGACGCGGCTGATTGATGTGCCCGTCTGCGCCGATTGTGCGGCTCAACTACGCCGCCGCTCGATGGACGAAGAGCGGCTGACAAAACTGAAATACCTGGCGGGTGGTGCGGCCTTTCTGGTAACGTTGTTCGCCGTTTTTATCATCTTGCCGCCGGGATTGGCAACGGCCGTGCGCCTGTTGGCCGGTGTTGTTATGGGTGGGGTGGTCACGGCCGTCATCTTCGCCATCTTCCGCCGCCAGATACAGCAGGCCTACCTGCCGGAGAAAAAAGCGGTTTTGCAATCGGCCCGCATCGAAAATTTCTCCTGGCGCGCCACCACCTTTGCTTTTGAAAATGAAGAATTTGCGCAGCGATTTGTGGCAATGAATGAGTCGCTTTTAATGGAAATTTGAGATTGGAGATTAGAGATTGGAGATTGCCCAATCTCCAATCTCTAATCTCCAATCCCCACTATTTTTGGAGGAACATACATGAAAGTAGTAGTCTGCATCAAACAAACGCCCAGCACCACGGCCGTACTCACCGTAGACGCGGGCGGCAATGTCACCTGGGATGATCCCGGCGGCAAGCCAAACGTCCTCAACCCCTGGGACGAGTATGCTGTGGAAGAAGGCATCCGCCTCAAAGAGAATCATGGGGCGACGGATGTGATTGTGCTGACCGCCGGTTCAGAAGAGAGCCAGGAAGCGCTCAAAACCAGTCTGGCTATGGGCTGTACAGAGGCCATCCTGGTCTCCGACGCCGCTTTCAGTGGCAGCGACACTACCGGCACCGCCCGCATCCTGGCAGCGGCCATCAACAAAGTGGGTGGGGTGGATATTGCCGTTTTTGGTAAACAGGCCATTGACGGCGACACCGGCCTGACCCCCATGCAGGTGGCTCGCAAACTGGGTTGGACGCCGTTCACTTACGTCTCCGCCATCAAAGAAGTGGGCGGCGGCAAAATCACAGTGGAACGGCTGCTGGACGATGGCAAGGAAACGGTCACGGCCTCATTGCCGGTGGTCATCAGCGTGGTCAAAGAGATCAACGAGCCGCGTTACCCCTCGCTGATGGGCATCCGCAAAGCCAGCCGCGCCGAAATCCCCACCTGGGGCGCCGGCGACCTGGCTGTGGAGGGCGGCGCCGGCGCGGCCGCCAGTAAGGTGGATTGGGCCAGCATTTACGCCATCCCGCCGCGTGTCGGCAGCGTACAAATGATTACGGCCGATACCGTCGAAGAACAGGCGCGCATCCTGGCCGACAAACTGTTTGAGGAGAAGGTGATATGAGCGGCGTATGGGTATTTGTGGAAAACAAACAGGGTGAAATTCCGGCCGTGGCCCAGGAAGCAATTGGCGCGGCGCGGCAAGTGGCCGACGGGTTGGGCCAATCACTTACCGGTCTGGTATTCGGACAGGGCGTCTCCGGCGTGGCCGACGCCGCCTTTAACCTGGGCGTGGATGCGGTGGTCGGCGCGGACGATGCCACCTTAGCCCCCTTCCGGGTGGAAGCAGCCGGGCCGTTGGCCGCCAAACTGGTGGGCGAACGGCAGCCGTCGGTGTTCATTGTGGGTGGCAGTACCTACGGCCGTGACCTGGCGGCCTGGGTAGCGGCTGATCTGGACGCCGGCATCGTCGCCGATGGCATTAACCTGAAAGTGGAAGGTGGTCTGGTCAAAGTGACCCGCCCCGTTTACGCGGGCAAGCTGTTGGCCGATGTGAATGTGAAAGAAGGGGTGCAAATCATCACCCTGCGCAGCCGGGCCTTCCCTAAAGCGGAGCCGGTGGGCAAAAGCGGCGCGGCCGAATGGGTCGGCGCCGTCATGGGTGAAGACAGCATCCCCACCAAAGTGGTCGGGTTTGCCGGGAAAGAAGGCGGCGTCAGCCTGACCGACGCCAGCATCATCGTTTCTGGTGGGCGCGGCGTGGGCGGCCCCGAAGGGTTTGCTCCCGTGCGCGAACTGGCGGATACGCTGGGGGCGGCGTTGGGCGCGTCGCGTGCGGCCGTAGACGCGGGCTGGATTCCGTATGAACATCAGGTGGGGCAGACGGGCAAGACCGTCAGCCCGGATTTGTACATCGCCTGTGGCATCAGCGGCGCGATTCAGCATCAGGCCGGTATGCGCACCTCTAAAGTGATCGTGGCGATCAACAAAGATGCCGACGCGCCCATCTTCAAGCTGGCGCATTATGGCGTGGTGGGCGACTTGTTCAAGATTTTGCCCGCGCTGTCGGCGGAGTTTAAGAAACGGCTTGGTTCGTAGTTGGGAATGGTAATCGGTAATCGGTAAACGGTAATCGGTGAGAGCTGTCAGGTTTCAAAAACCTGGCAGCTTTTTTTATGCAGTCAGGGTAATGGGCCGGGTATAGAAAGGTTTATTAACTCTTCTTTTACTAAAACTTTCATTGGTGTATAATTCTTACATATCCCCCCCGGTAGCTTCGGCGAAAGGGTGCGAGGCCGTCCGTAAGGACGGCTTCTGTGTTTTTAGGAGGGTTTCTTGAAAGCATATATCTACGTTGACGGCTTCAACCTTTATTACGGCGCTTTGAACAATACACCTTATCGTTGGTTGGATATTGGCAAACTTTGCCGCTTCATGTTGCCCGGCACAATCCACCATCAAACATGGTAGATTTTAATTGTCGTTACTTGATGCACACATCAACCAGCGCAATAACATCAGAAACAAACTCTGGCGGTGCTTTTTCTACAAACTTTACCTTTCGGGCGTTATAATCAACAGACTTCACTTGTTCCACCATAATGAAGCCGGTTAATGAAGAACGCTCTGGAACTGGCAAATGAAAAGGTATATGGCGATTTGTGTTGGTGATGGGGCAGACAATGGCTAACCCGGTTGCTCGATTGAAAAGAAAGTTGCTAATGACAATGGCCGGGCGTCTGCCTTTCTGTTCGTGGCCGGACTGGGGATCGAAAGAAAGCGTGATGAAGTCACCTTTTTCGGGAATGTAAGCAGCCATTTACCATTCTTCCTTCCCCACAGGTTTGCCAAAATCCTCTTCTTTTACCTGATAATCAGGGGGCATACGGGCCACAAGTTCCGCCAGATCGAATTTGGGTTTCATTTCATTTTCTGAAAAATCTGGCACGATAACATACACTTTTGCTTTTTCAGGCAGATGAACCGTGCTTGCCAGTTTGATCCGCCCTTTTTCAACAACACCTTGATAAGTTGTGATAGACATGAGCATTTCTCCACCAATTTGTGCTGCTAGATGCCGTTATTATAGCGTAAGCTGGCTGGCACGTAACGGCCGTTTCACTGCACCACCACCCCATTCCGGGCATAATCTACCAACAGTGACTGACCGGCTTCCCATTCCTCCGGTGTAAATGCCGAGGCTTCAATGGGAACAAAAAGTTGATAGATAGCCTCACTTAAAATATCAATGCGTTCCCAGTAGCTTTTGTCGGCGAAACTGGATGAAATGACGATAAGGTCAATATCGCTATCCTCACGCCCCGTTCCCGTTGCGTGAGAACCAAACAAGATGAGTTCCTCAACCTGGATATTTGACGATTCCAAGACCTTCTTGAACTGCCTGACTGTTTTTAGAACTGTGTCTTGACCCATTGCAGCACCTCTTTGCTTTTTGTCATCAATTCCCGCGTAACCTTTGCTGTGTAGTCTGCCTGAATTTTTGCCAGATCATCTGGATAGCGCGTGGCTACACTGGCGGTGTTCAATTTGGTGATAAATCTCTCCAATTCCGGCGACGGCCGTTTGCCAATCTGTGTCAGCAAATAAAGCAGATTATGAGTTTTGGGCGGGACCTGGTTGTGAACATGAGAGTAGAGACCTTTCAATGCTTTTTCAATGGACAAGTGGCACATGAAAACGGCATAGAAGTAACGGCCGTTGTTAAACATTACCTCGCCGTATCCATGTCATACTCAGCCTGCTTGAGCCATTCTGCCGACTTATCACCCATTTACCATCTCGCAAACCCCGGCTCACGTGTTACCTGCCTGCTACGCTAGTTAAGCGGGCAAAACCGTTTTTGATGACCTGTGCGATACGCTTGCGCCTATCTACTAAAAATATCTCATAGTCCATCTCCGCCCAATTTTCCGAGAGCGCATGCCAATAGAGCATTTCTCTTAATTCGTCAGATTCAAAACGTGCTGCATAATCAGGGTAGTATGCAGATGGAGGTGTATCTCTGATATCGATATTATCTGACCACTCCACTAAGGCATAGTTAGCAATCTGGTTGGAATCTCGGGTATCATCGTAACCTAATCTCTGCAAATAGGCTTTGGGAAATAGATGGTGTCGCTCAATAGATGCTTTGCGCCCACGAATTGCTGGATCAATCAACTCGTTCACACGCATTTGTGAGAAAAGAACTTTAGCATCTAGCAAATTGAGGGCAGCATAATAGGCAAATAGTGAAGGGCTACGCGCAGATGAGGTTGCCAGGTTTTCTGGTAGGGTAATATGCCAAAAGTCTTCCGTAAACGCGGCATCAATTATACGATCTAGAACTTGTTCAAATTCGGCAGATGTTGAGATTCCGCGCAGTCGAGCTAAATCTTGTTCCATGACCGTCTCTGGGGAACCGGTGTATCGTCCTGTCATGGAGGCCATAAAAAACCAACGTGCAATTAGATTGCGTAAAGCATAATGATCTATATGAAAATTTTGTCTGCCGATTAGAAAAAAAACGTAGCTATATAGCAGCGCCGTCTGGGAAGTGATCATTTTTTCACTACGATAGCCAGCACGAATCAAGCATTTGAGAAATTCATGCCAGTTTTGTAGGTTTAACGCCTGTTCTTGTGCTTGCTGCAAAATAGCAAACTGATCTTCGCGACGCTCTTCAGAGAACGTTTCGGTTTCCAAATCTTTACCGCGCAAAATAGAGTAAACATGGCGTAAGCGAGCACGACGGAAGCCAAGCCCAACGCTAACTCGTAACAACTGATCAGGATCAGGACGAATGAAGTAGTTAAAAGGTGATGCCTGATTGGTAGCTGGCTGACGAACCTCTCGACAAAACCTTTCTAGTTCTGCGCGCCCCTCATCCCAAAAAACAGACATGAGGGTGAGAATGAAATCTGCCTGGTTTAACGTTACCCCCTGACTGTTAATTCGAACAAAGACATCAGCTACCTGTTCTTCATCAACAGTTGAGGATAATTCTAAAGCGGTAAACGGATAGTTTTGCAAATCATAAAGCCGATCTATTGATTCAATAAGATGATCTTCCTCATCTGCTGTCAGAGGGCGATGCTCATCTAACTTTGTAATAAATTGTTTTACAAAGCGATTGCGGGAAAGGTCACCCGCCCAAAGTTCACTGATGTTCGGGATATATTCCGGATCACGCAAAATGGCGGCATCAGCAACCTCAAACTTTTGATCTTTGGGACGGAATGCTATTTGGATGTGCCCTCTGGTGTAGTCGCTACGGACAACAGGCAAGCCTTTGAGGACAGCAAACAGGGATGTAAGGCGTTGTTGCCCATCTACAATGAGAAGGCGAGGTATTTTCTGTTTAGAATTCGTGCCGATCTGCCGATGTCCATTACCTACTCCATTTGACCAAAAGAGTAAGTAACCTACCGGAAACCCTTTATACATAGAATCAAATAAATCGCGGACTTTGGTATTTGGCCAGACAAAAGGGCGTTGGATCTCAGGCAAGCCAATTTCACCCAAATCAATATCGGCAATGAGTTTGTTAAGTGAGTAATTTACCTCTTTGAAAAGAGTCGTCATTGTTAGCTCCTGGCTTACTTCATTGGACATTATAGCGTCATCCTAGTTGCTGGTAAAACAGCCTTGCATACAAGGAGTCAGCATCTATCAACAAAGTGAGACATTAAATTTGCGCGTGAAAGAGAGGATAGCGGAGGGAGGAAGGGGCGTCAAGAATGGGTGGGGGAGACATCTGATTTTTTGGGAAAATCGGGTGTCTTTGGACGAAGGGGTTGAGATTGGTTCAATCTTGGAGATTGAACCAATCTATAAAGTCCAAAGTTATTTGCGAATGAACCCTTAAAGCCAGCGGTTGACCTGACGGCCGTATTACTGCCGCAGAGACGTTTCTTCCAGGTAGACCAGATCAGGCCGGGCTTTCGTCAACGTTTGCTTGCAATTTATACGCCCGGCGGATGGCAAACATCAGGATTGTAATCAACACAAAAGCCGTAAACGCCATCAGCGGGATGGAGATGAAGCCAAAGTAGTTGACCCACCGGTAGCTGCACGGAATGGTCACCGAACAGGCAGTCGGGCTTTCGGTGATGCCCCATTCCACCAGATAATGATAGCCGGAGACCAACATACCCATGATAGAGAAGGGCAGCACAAACGCCGGTAAGAAACGGTCACGCTCCACAATGCCCACCAGGATAATGATCACCAGCGGGTACATCAAAATACGCTGGTACCAGCACAGCGTACACGGCAGGAAGTGCCGGATTTCGCTGTAATACAGGCTACCCAAAGTGGCTATGAGCGCCACTACAAAAGCCAGGTGTGCGCCATGTTTTTGCAGAAAAGGGGTTAACTTGTTCATATTACGATGGGGGAGATTAGAGATTGGAGACTGGAAATTACATCAGTCTCCAATCTCTAATCTCCATTCTCTATCTTAATTATTGCCCCAACTCGGCCGCAATCAACTGCTGGTATTGGGCAAAAGTCAGGCCGCCGGGTAACTGTTCGCCATTGAGGAAGAGCGTGGGAGTAGAAGTGACGCCACGCCCTTCCCCCTCGGTCTTTTCACCGCGCACCAGGCTGGCATGGCGGCCGCTGTCAAAACAGCTATTAAAGGCATCGGTATCCAGCCCAATGGCGATGGCGAAGTTTTTGAGCATGGCGTTGCTAAAGGCGCCGATGTTTTCGCCGCGTTGGTTGGCAAAGAGGGTGTCGTGGTACTGCCAGAACATGCCCTGCTCATTGGCACATTCGGCGGCTTCGGCCGCTTTCTGGGATTCTGAGCCGATGAAGGCAAAATTGTTGTACTCAAAGCGCACCTGCCCGGTAGCGGCATAAAAATCGGCCAACTGCTGGCCGACCCCGGTGGCAAACTGCCCGCAGAAGGGGCATTGGTAATCGGCATACTCTTCGATCAGGACGGGCGCGTCGGCAGGGCCCCAGGCACGGCCGTCGGCGTTGGCGGGCGCGGCCAGCGGGTCCGGCACAATAACATCCTCAAGCGAGGGTGCGGTCAATTGGCGCACTATGACAAACAGGGCGATGATGGCAATGGCGGCAACGGCCGCGCCGCCATAATACAAACGGCGGCGGCGCTGTTCTTCCGCCTGATATTGTGCCCGCCGTTCTTTGACGGATGTGCTGCTTTTTTTACTCATGTGTTCTTCTCCAATTGGTGAATTTGTGATGGCTGTCTATTTTAGCCAATAGCCGGTTGTAACGCACGACGAGGATGAGAGCTGGAGTGTTGACAATTGAATTCTTTTGTGTAACATATGTTATTATTAACATATAGCGGTTGTTTGCTTTTATCAGCCACCAGCAACCAGCCACTCTTTCAGCAGAGGATACATGCGATGGCTATCAAATTTGTGATCTTGGGATTTCTGGAGGCGGAATCGTTGACGGGGTATGACCTGAAGAAGCGGTTTGCGGCTTCGGAGACGTTTCATTGGTCGGGCAATAACAATCAGATTTACACGGCGTTGGTGCAGCTTTACAACGAGGGGCTGGTACACAAGGATGTGCAGGATCAGGAAAGTGGGCCGTCGCGCAAGGTGTATTCGATCACGTCAGAAGGGCGGGCGGCGCTGCAGGACTGGCTGCTGACGCCGCCGGAACTGCCGCAACTGCGGCATCCCTTTTTGGCACAGTTGGCCTGGGCGGATGGGTTAACGGCCGTTGAGCTAGACCATCTGCTCTCCCAATACGAAAACGAGGTTTATGTAAAGCTGCGCATGGCCCAGGTACAGGCCGAACGGGAGGCGCAGCAGACCCCCCGGCGAACACCCCGCGAGGAACTCTTGTGGCGTCAGATCGGTAATTACTGGCTGGCTTTTTACCAGCACGAACTGGGTTGGGTGCGCCATCTGCGCACAGAGTTGGCAGCGTGAGGCAGATTGGTTCAATCACCAAGATTGAACCAATCTACAAGGTAAGAGGTGCAGAAATGAAAGAGCAATCAATTTACAAATCGGCGGCGGGAGAAACGGCCGTCCTCGCCCTTTACAACGATGCCTTATCCCACTGGCCTATGCCCTACACGGCGTTGGGCATTCCCACGCGGCACGGCCGTACCTTTGCCCTGTCGTGTGGGGACGGAGCCGCGCCGCCGCTGGTGCTGCTGCATGGGGCGGGCACCAACTCGGCGATCTGGGCCGGCGATGTGGCCGTGTACGGCCGTGACCATCATGTGATCGCCGTTGACCTGTTGGGTGAAGCGGGCAAGAGTTCGCCCAACCGCCCGCCCTGGGACAGCCCGGCTTATGCCGAATGGATGGGGGATGTGTTTGACTATCTGGAATTGCCAGCGGCGGCGGTGGTGGGCATGTCGCAGGGAGGCTGGACGGCCGTGAAGTTTGCCACCACTTACCCGGAGCGGGTAAACCGGCTGGGGCTGATCTGCCCTGGTGGGATTGTGCCGGACAAACTGTCCTTCCTGCTGCGGGTGATTCCCCTGTCGGTGATGGGTCGGTGGGGGGCGCGGCGCATGGTGCGGCTGCTGTACGGCCGTCAGCCTGTTCCCGATGGCGTGGAAGAAATCATGATCACCGTCACCCGCCATTTTAAGGCGCGTATGGGCGTTTTGCCGCTCTTCACCGACGATGCGTTGCGGCGACTGACCATGCCCACGCTGCTGGTGGGTGGGTCGCTGGACGCGCTGCGGGATATGGCGAAGGCAGCGGAGCGGTTACGGCCGTTGCTGCCCCATCTTTCCGTCACTATTCTGCCAGACGCCGGGCATGTGGTGTTGGGCAGCGTAGACGTGATCGCGCCCTTTTTGGTAATACAAGAAACAACAATGACAGCGGAGAATTTGACATAATGACAGGAATTCAATGGGTACAGATTCCAGGGGGTACGGTGACGTTGGCCGCGGGTGGGTACCTGCCCCAGGCGACCGCCTTTGACCTGCCGGCGTTTGCCATCAGCCGTTATCCGGTGACAAACGCGCAGTTTGGCGAATTTGTGGCGGCGGGTGGTTACAATCGGCCAGAGTTTTGGCCTGCCGACGGCTGGGCAGCCCGGCAAAACAGAGGGTGGGATGCGCCTCGTTATGGGGCGGATCGTAACTGGAACCAGCCCGACCACCCGGTGGTGGGCATTTCCTGGTATGAGGCGATGGCTTACGGCCGTTGGCTGAGCGCGCAGACAGGGCAGGCCATCACGCTGCCGACAGAACAGCAATGGCAGCGGGCGGCGCAGGGGGACGACGGCCGTGTCTATCCCTGGGGCCACACCGAACCGGAGGCGCACCATTGCAACTGGAATCGCCTGGTTGACGAGACGACGCCGGTTGGGCACTACCCGGCGGGGCATAGCCCCTTTGGCGTGGCCGATTTGTGCGGGAATGTGTGGGAATGGTGCCTGACGGGGTGGGAAAGCGGGTTGGAGGCGGCGGACGGCCGTGAACCGCGACTGCTGCGCGGTGGCTGCTGGAGCAGCGACAGCCCGCTCACCCTGCGCGTCACCAACCGCAGCCCCAGGGACCCCAACACCCGGCAGGCGCCCCATTACCGGGATCATGTGACGGTTGGGTTTCGCTGCGTGAGCATATAGCGTTTTAGCGAAACGGCCGTGACCAGACAAGATGGTCTGGTTACGGCCGTTTTGTTTTGTCATATTTCTCCCCTGATCTTTGTCACAACTGCATCAAATGGCCTTGACGCACAGCAGGCAACTCCCTTATCATAATTGCAAATAACTTTGTATTGCAAAGTAATTGCTAGAACAAAGTTGATTATATACAGGGGTATCAACAGATTTTATGGTCAGCATAGAAAGGAGCAAAATGATGAACGAGAAACAGACGAACAAATTGGCGATGGGCATTGCTATCGGGTTTGTCGTTGGAGCAATTGTTGGGATTGGTATTGGCATAGTGAACGGCGATCTCGCGGTGTGGTTGGCCGTCGGGGTAGGTGGGGGTCTCGCATTTGGCGCGGCCATAGGCACTGTGCTGGCAAAGTAACGGAGGGTATCATGAAAACCGATATTGATTTAGATGAGTTGGAAAAGAGGGCTTTCAAGTCAACGTTTGAGGATGGTTTATGGGATATGTACCTGGGCCTCATGCTGCTGCCCCTGATGGTCTGGTTTGTCATGGTTTCTGCATCTGATCTGCCAGATGTGGCGAATACGATCATCGCCATGAGCCTGCTGCTGCTGCCGTTGGCGGGTTTTTGGTACGGCAAAAAACACGTGGTTGCGCCCCGATTGGGCATGGTCACATTCAGCCCCGCCCGGCAAAAGAAGCGGAAGAAGCTCAGCCTGGTGCTGGCACTTTCGGTGCTGGTCACATTTTTGCTCGTTTTGATGACCGGTTTGATGCTGTTTCCGGTGTGGGAAAACGCGCCGTCGTGGGCATTTCTGGTGTTGTTATTTGGCGTCAACATCATTGTAGTGTTTAGCCTGGGCGCATATTACCTGGATTTCCCCCGCGCTTATCTGTATGGCTGGTTTTATGCCATCACTGTGGCGTCTACTTTCTGGCAGTTGGATAGGGGCATGCACATTCCCCTCATTGGTTTGATTTTGGCGGGCATCATGGTGGGCATTGGCTTGGTACTGTTTGTGCGCTTCTGGCGCAGCCATCCATTACCCAAAGAGAGGGTATCGTGACGGCCGTAGTCTCCCCAGACACATTCTCGCCACCCAATCCCGCTGACATTGACAAGGTGGTCCATGAGCCGGCGCGACTGCTGATCATGGCGAACCTGTACGTGGTGGAAAGCGCCGACTTCACCTTTTTGATGAACCAGACGGGCATGACCTGGGGGAATTTGTCGTCACATATAAGCAAGTTAGAACAGGCAGGGTATGTGGCCGTGGAAAAGAGCTTTGTGGGCAAACGGCCGTATACCCTGCTGCGTCTGACGGCGGACGGCCGTACTGCCTTCCAGACCTACCGCCAACAAATGAGCCGCCTGCTGGCCGATTTGCCGGAACAGTAGCTTTCTGGTGGGGCTATGACTGCCACCATTTTCGCTGGCTCAGGCGGCGGCGAATTCGGTGTACGGCCGTTCTACCGGCGGCACAAATCCTAACACAATATCGTGAGAGGGGATGCCTTGTTCCAAAAAATAAGTGGCTATCCCCTCTTCTGTCCAATCATCTTCAACCCAGATTTTGCCGTTGCGAATGGAAACGTGGAGTACCATCTGATCAATGCGCTCTTTATCGGTCCAGCCAATTTTCCGCAGCAGATATTGATGGCGTTCATCATCAAACGCCAGCATAACATCATAGGTATGCGGCAATTTTTCCAAAAGAGCGGCGTGGGCAGTCAGCCCCTTTTTAATAACGGATGAATAGTGATTTATATGATCCATTGCACAATCTCCTCGTTGTTACAGTTAAACACATATTTAGTATCTCAGATCGTGACTCATAATCCGTAGACTTATAATCAACCGACAATATGATACTGCCATGACAGGACAGTTACCAATAACCGAGCGATTTGGAGCGCGTATAAGAACGCTTCGAAAAGATCGCGGCTTATCACAAGAAGGTCTGGCTGAATTATGTGGCCTTGATCGCACCTATATTAGCGGCATTGAGCGAGGATTGCGCAATGTATCTCTTCGGAATATTGAAACGCTGGCTAAAGCACTGGGGGTTTCAATATCCGATTTGTTTGAGGGGATTTAGGAGCCACAAATGCCCGATATTGACAACATTGTCTCCCAATTAGAAAAGATGTGTGATGAACCAGATGAAAGCGTATCAGAGCGCATTGCTCGAACCACTGTTGAAGAGGCCCGCACTCTCATAAAACTTTGGTCGGAGTTATTCCGAAGATTGTTAATAACCAATGGTGTTGATGCCCGATAAGTCACCAGATTAACAACAAAGTTCCGGGATGCGGGGCGGCGTTCTCCCCCCTGGCAACCTGGTTCCGAAACCGGAAATCGAAGGCCACAAGACGGTGCAGACGGTAATCGGCGCAACAGATGGTTATTTAATGGATCTCACAAATTCTATGCAGATGAAGTAACGGCCACCCTAACAGAAGTACGGTACTTTCTGCAAACTCTCTCCATGCAAGGGGCACCACCTATTCCCAATCAGCGTCTTGAGAGAGAATTTGCTACCATCCTTGGTCACGCCCTAAAACCAGGCTTGTTTCTTGATCCGATACAGAAGGTACCTGTTGAATTCCAGAAATTTGTCAACAACCCGCGCTATATTGAGTCAGGACATTATGTTCCGTTGGGCAAGGGTGGGCGGCACACACCGGACAATGCCACTTTGATGCTGCGAGATAGTAATCGTCTCCAAGCGGATCTGACAGTTGATGAACTTCTAGAAATAATGGCCGGAATTCTGGAACGACAAGGCTATTACAAAACTCATCTACGAAAATAGGAAGTCGAGCATTTCAATAGCCGTTTTTCTGGTTTTGTTCGCGTTAGCCCGGGCTTCCTCAGCTTGCCGTACTAAATCCCCAATTTCTTTCTGGCGCTGTCTACTTGGAAGTGGAATTGGTATTTCTGCTAACCGGGTATGCGAAATGGTTTCAATGACAGAAGCATAACGTCCCTGATCGATTAGTAACTGGCCTACAGTTGAAGATAAAAAAGCGTATAGATAGCCACCATCTACTTTGGTTTCATCTGGCACAGCACGAATGCAATGATCTGAAATGGCATATTGGCTTAGTTCACTATTGACGTACCGTACCCTGCCGGTACTGCCGGAGCGCGTTACAAGAATCCACCCCTCCTCTACTAATAAGCCCTGGTCGGCCGCAAATGAAAGTGGTTGATACTTGTGGTCAATATCATGGATATGAAAAATCTGTGTCGTTGACAAAAATGGAATTGCAGCATCCGACAAAGGGACATATTTTCGCTTGTGCCTGCCCGGCACGAAAATTTCTTTGCAAATATCCTTTAATAAGACTATTTCCTCAAATTGATCGCTGTCGGCTAGTTGCATTACGCGCCGAAAAGCTTCACTGGCATTTGGATTATATGCCCAAGCATTCAAGACATGTAGATTGTTATTCCTGATCCTTTCTGTTTCGACTAAAAAGCTATGTGAGTCCTGTTGCCTCAAGCTTTTTGTCTCTGAAAACTCTTTCCACGCTGCGGCGATTTTTGGTGTGTCGTCTTTTAGTTTTGGCTGTTTCTTTTCATCGCGTAGGGTATTCCCCTCCAAATCCATCATGTAGAGGGGAAGCCCCCTGCGATCATGGCCGACATGATCACATGCAGCAAAAAAGACGGGATCGGGGTAAGGTGAAAGGCCTTTTCTCAGCACAAGTAGGCTTGTTATGGTACCTGTGTGCGGTTGGAAAGTCTCCGGTGGAAAATCAATGACAGCCAGAATAGTGGCTTGCTTCAAAAGCCACTTACGGATTTCTACAGCATTCGTTTCGTCGCCACTGAGAATTTGTCTGGGCAAGACAATAGCTGCTTCACCGCCTGGTGCCAGCAACTTGAGGCAGAGTTCAACAAAAAGGCGGTCGGGGTGTTGCCCTTTCAGCAGTTGTGGCGTAGGACAACCATCTTGAAGCTGATGTCCCAAGTCAAATTGCTTGAGAATGGAAGGATTAGTAACTTCAATATTGTTTCCAAAAGGCGGGTTTGTAAATACCTTTGTAAACTTCCCCATGGTCAGTTCTGTATAGTGCGGCGACGCCAGATTAAGACTATCACCAACAACCACATTACACTTGATGCCACCAGCGACAAGTTGAAGATACTCATTTGCTACCTCAACCAGAGCATTCTCTATATCGCACCCAAAGACATTGTTGTGAATATACTGTTCTCTGACGTCTTGATTGCTGATATAAAAGGCGGAGTCAGAGGCACAAAACTTATGGAGGACTTTGCTAAGAAAGTTACCTGAGCCACAAGCAGGATCAATGACCAAGTCGTTGGCATCAGGATTAAGAATATCAAATGCTAGATTCACAGCAACGGGCGGTGTGAAAAACTGCCCACGTCCCCCTTTGAACTCACCGGAGTTAAAAATCTCGTACACATCTGCTAAAGGTGAAACATAACTTCGACTATTGAGGAGGGAATAAAATTGCAGCGTTTTGACAGCCTCTGCGACCCAATAACTACCTAGTTGAAAGCCATTGCCTGAGTGCCCATTCGTTCTAGGCTTTAGCTTTAGAATTCTCTCATGAATTTTGTCCCTACCCGCTTCAGTTTTTAGTTCTATAGGTGTTGCATAAAAGTTGCAGATATGGTCACTGGAAATTTCGTCTGCAATTTTACAGAGTATAATTTGGGCTACTTCATCTGCCAACCTGGATTCGGTCTTAATGGGGCCACCGCCGTAGAGGTGATTATGTAGGTTACGTAAAACCTGTTTGAAATCGTAGATGGGCAAAAGGCTTTTTTTGGCTAACACCAGTTCAAACTCCAAAAGTAATGTCAATGTCTCCAATAATAGCACAAATGAGCGCACTTGGGGCGTTATATGTGTGCAACGGCCGTCAAATCCGTCAGCGTGGCGAAGTGATAGCCGCGTTTTTGCAGGGCGGGCAGGATGCGGCGCAGCACGGCGACGGTGCCTTGCCGTTCGCAGTCGCCATCGTGCAGCACAATGATGGCTCCCGGCTGCACGTTCCCCAAAATGTAGCCCACCTCAAATTCGACGGCCTGGAACTGGGCGTCGTAGGGGTAGATGGAACCAACGACACAGCGGTAGTTGTACGGCCGTATCTGTTCCAACATGCGCGTATTGTACCAACCCGAACCAGGCCGGAACCAGCGCACCGGCCCAAAGGGGGAGATGAGGGCGTGGGTGGTTGCCAGTTGGCGTTCAAATACCTCGGCGCTCAGCGTAATGCTGCGCCGGTCGCTCATCAGGTGGTTGCCCAATTCATGCCCCTCGGCCACAATGCGCCGCATAATGGCCTCATTGCCCGGCACATGACTGCCAATGATAAAAAAGGTGGCCTGCACCCCATACTCGGCCAGCACATCCAGGATTTGTGGCGTCAACTCCGCGTGGGGGCCGTCATCAATCGTCAGGGCAATTACCTTCTCGCGGGTGTGGGCATGGAACAGCACCTCGTCCGACGTTCTCTCTTCAATCAGCCGCGAAAAAAGGCGCGACTTAAAAAAGAAAGTCACCGAAGCCAGCGCACTCAATCCGGCCATGACAACAACAGCATTTCGAATACGGCGTAATTTTCCGTTCATAAGTAAATTTGCGGAGATTAGAGATTGGAGATTAGAGATTGGGCAATCTCCAATCTCTAATCTCCAATCTCCCCTCTTCCATCTTCTTCCACCAACAACCGCCGCAGCACTTTGCCGATGAAGGATTTGGGCAGCGTTTCCCGGAACTCAATGTCCCAGGGGACGGCATACGGTTCCAGGCGGCGGCGGCACAGGTCAAGCAGTTCCTCTTTGGTCAGGTTGGCGCCGGGGCGGGGCACTACAAATGCTTTCACCTTTTGCCCATCTGCGGTGCGCCCCACGCCAATGACGGCCACTTCCAGGACACGCGGATTTTCGTATAGCACCTCCTCCACATCGCGGGGGAAGACGGTGTATTCGCCAAAGACGATGGTGTCCTTTTTGCGGCTGATGATGCGGAAGTAGCCGTCGTCATCTTGCACGGCCACATCGCCGGTGTCCAGCCAGCCATCGTCCAGCACAATGCTGTTGTCTAGTGTGCCATCGGGCTGCCAGTACCCCTGCATCACCTGGGGGCCGCGCACCACCAGTTCGCCAATCTGGCCGACGGGCACATCTTCGGCCGTAACCAGGTCAATAATTTTGGCGTCGGTGTTGGGCAGGGGTACACCAATGGAGCCGGGTTTGCGCAGGCCATAGAGTGGGTTGGCATGGGTGACGGGTGAGGCTTCGGTGAGGCCATATCCTTCGACGAGACGGCCGTGACTCAACTTCTCAAACGCCTCCTGCACCTCCACCGGCAGGGGGGCCGCGCCGCTGATACACGCCTTCACCGAGGAGAGGCCATAACTGCGCACGTCCGGCGACTGGTTCAGCGCCATGTACATCGCCGGTACGCCAGGGAACATCGTCACCTTGTGGTCGCGGATATGCTCCAACACCTCGGTCACGTCAAACACCGGCAGCAGCACAATGGTCGCCGCCAGGGCAATGGGCACACTCATGGCGCTGATCAACCCGTAGCTGTGTACCAGGGGAATGGCGGACAGGAAAGTTTCCTGCCCATAGGCCAGGTCTGGCACCCAATGGCGTGTTTGCAGGGTGTTGGCTACCAGGTTGTAATGGGAGAGCGTGACCCCTTTGGGCTGGCTGGTGGTGCCGCTGGTATACAAAATGGCCGCCAGATCGGTTGGCTTCACCTCTAAATCCAGCGGCGTCACCGGCGCGTCCTGGCGGATGGTGGACATACGCTGCCCCAGGCTGCGGGCCATCTCCTTGTGCCGCTCTTCATCGTCGGCAATGCCAAAGCGTTCAATGAGTTTCTGGTAGACGGAGGCGGACACGGCCGTGCGCAAATCGGCAAAGATAAAATTCTGGATACCCGTCCGCTGCTTGATCGCCTGCGCCAGTTCGCCAAAACTATGGACGGTCACCACCACCTTGGGCTGCGTCTCCGCAATCTGGTGGATGATGGTGGCGGCGTCTGCTTCCACATTGGGCAGCACGGCAATGGCGCCCGCCCGCAGCACCCCATAAAAAGCGATGACCATCTGCGGCATGTTGGGCAAAATGATCATCACCCGGTCGCTGGGGCGCACCCCCATGCCATGAAAAACGTGGCTCATCTGGTTCACCTGCTCATTGAGTTCTTTGTAGGTGAGATGGGAACCGTAAAAGCTGAGCGCCCGGCGGCGGGGCAGCCAGTCGGCGGCGCTTTCCAGGAAATCGGGCAACGGCCGTCGGGGAATGGGAATAGAAGGCGGCGTGCCCGGACTGTAACTTTTGAGCCAGATGCGGTTTTGCAAGGGGTTGCCGTGGTTGCCGCCTTCGCGCCAGGAGCGGGAGCGGCTCTCCACAAAACGTTCAATGGCGCGGGTGACAGCCTGATACCGTTCCAACTGCACCTTGTGTTTGGCCGAGCCTACGTCTACCACTTCGGCATTGGGGACCATCTTGCCCACGTCTTCAAAGACGCGGCGCGGGAAATAGTTGTCTCGCTCGCCGGTGATGACCAGGGTGGGTGTGGTGATATTGCGCATCAGCGACCAACCCTGCCAGCGGCGCATGTTGTTGGCCATCATATTTTTGACCACGTGGATTTCGGCGTCCCAGCGGGTGCGGTATTTCCACAACGGCCGTAGCCAGTTCAGCGGCAATTTCAATAACCACTTGGCAAACCAGGGCAGCGGGTATTCCCCGGCGGTGGCAATCAGCACCAGCTTGTCTAGCTGCTCCGGGTGGGCATTGGCATACTCCACACAAATTGAACCGCCAAATGAGTGTCCCACCAGCGAAAACTGCGGCGGCAGCTGCAATTTCTGACTGATGGCATACAGGTCGGCCACCAGTTCATCCATCGTGTAACGGGTATAGGGCGCATCGCTCTGTCCATGTCCGCGCAGGTCGGGGGCAATCACGCGGTGATTGTGGCTGGCAAAATAGTTAATCTGAAACTCCCACGACTCCAGCACCCCGGCGTAGCCATGCACAAACACGATGGTATGCTCCGCCCCCTCCGGCCATAAATCCAACACACTCAGTTCCGCCCCGGCAATGCCGGGAATGGGCACCTTGCGCCGGTACAGGTCGTAATCAAACAAAATGTCACGCCGTTTTACACCAAGCAGTTTCTTTTTCATATGGGCCACATGTGGAGTAACGCCAGGCATAGGGTGCGGTCGCTTTGCTCATCTCAAGGGGAAATACCCTGCGCCTGACGCTGTCGTTACCTGGGAGATGTCAGAATAAAAACAGATTATAAAGGGAATTGTGCCGTAGGGCGATTTTCCAAAATCGCCTTACGCAATCGCCAAAGCTGAGACACAATGCCCAAATTGACACGGCCGTTTCCCCCACTCTACAATACACACCATGTATGAGGAATTTTTGCGTCAAGTTCCCCTCTTTGCTGATCTGCCAGCAGAAGACCTGACCCGCCTTTGCCAGATGGTGGGCGAAGTGCATCTGCCCGCCGGACAAATCCTGTTCAGCGAAGGCAGCCTGGCCGAACGGGCATACATTCTGTTTGCGGGCGAATTGGAGGTGGTTAAAAATGTAGACGGCCGTGAACTCTACATTGATACCCAGGCTAAACCCGGTACGGTCATCGGCGAAATGGCCTTGCTGGAAGAAACAACCCGGCTGGCCACCGTGCGCGCGCTTCAGGATTCCTTCTTGCTGACGCTGGACCATCACCAGATGCACCAACTGCTCAACCTCAGCCCCACGGCCGCTACCGTCATGCTGCACACCCTCACCCGCCGCTGGCGGGGCATTGAAACCCATGTGCGGCATAACGAGAAGATGGCCCAATTGGGCACACTGACAGCCGGTATTGCTCACGAGCTAAATAATCCGGTGGCGGCTGTCAGCCGCAGCGCCAACCAGCTTCAGGCCATATTGCGCCGTTCTGAACTGGCATGGACGGCTCTGAACCAGTTGGGTTTAACGGCCGGGCAACAAACCGAAGTGGCTGTTTACTCCCGGCGCATAGAGGAAGTAGCCAATCAGCCATTGACATTGGACGCCCTCCGCCGCAGCGACTATGAAGAAGAAGTAGAACACTGGCTGGAAGGGCAGTCCATCCCCGCTCCCTGGGAAGTGGCGCCCACGCTGGTGAGCCTGGGGTTTGTTGCGGCGGAATTGGGACGGTTGACGGCCGTGTTTACCCCCACCCAACTGCCCGTTTTGCTGAATTGGTTGGAATCTGCCTATACCGCTCACAGCCTGCTTTCTGAAGTTGTGCAGGCCGCCAGCCGTATTGCTGAGATTGTCAATGCCCTCAAATCTTATGCCTATCTGGATCAGGCGCCCATCCAGAACGTAGACATCCACGAAGGGCTTGAAAACACACTCGTAATCCTGCGCCACAAACTCGGCACGCATGTCACCATTCGGCGGGAATACACACCGGCTCTGCCCAGGATCACGGCCTATGGCAGTGAATTAAACCAGGTCTGGACAAATATCATTGCCAATGCGGCCGACGCTCTTAATGGCCAGGGGCAGATCACTTTGCGCACGCGACAAGAAGAAGATGTGGTAATTGTGGAAATTGAAGACGATGGCCCCGGCATTGCCCCGGCGCATCTGCCCAAGATTTTTGACCCGTTTTTCACCACCAAACCACCGGGCAAAGGCACGGGATTGGGGCTGAACATCTGCTATAACATCATCACAAAACACAAGGGGGACATTGTTGTTACTTCGGAGCCAGGCCGGACACTGTTTCAAGTGCATCTGCCAGTTAATCTGGCAGCCTGATAACGTGATTTTGTAATCTCCCAATCTCCTGATCTCTCAAGCACCCAATCATCAATCGCCAAAACTGACACCTAAATCCCGCGCTGTCAGCACGGTGTCGCTGTCTAGCGGCACCTGTTTCATGCGCCCGGCGACCTTAGCCAGGGGCACGTAGTTGACGTTTGGCGGGTCCAGCGCCACCATGATGCCGGACTGCACTTCGGCCAGGGCGCGCACCGCCGCCGCGCCAAACCGCAGCGAGATGAGCCGGTCATACGCCGTCGGCCGGCCGCCGCGCAGCAAATGGCCCAATACCACCACCCGCGCCTCTTTGCCGGTCAGGGTTTCTAGGGCGGTAGCCACTTGCTGCCCCACGCCGCCCAGCCGTTCTGCCTGGCCGATGGCTTTACCCTGGATGACAAACTCGCCGCCCACCGGCCGGGCGCCTTCGGCCACGACGACAATGGAAAACTCGCGGCCGAGGCGATCCCGTTCCCGTATCTTTTCGGCTACCTTGTTAATGTCGTAGGGGATTTCCGGGATCAAAATGACATCGGCCGAACCGGCCACGCCAGAATCCAACGCAATCCACCCGGCATACCGCCCCATCACTTCTACCACAATCACCCGCTGGTGGCTTTCGGCTGTGGAGTGCAGGCGGTCAATACATTCGGTGGCAAAGGACACGGCCGTGTGAAAACCAAAGGTAGCCACCGTCTTGTCCAGGTCATTGTCAATGGTCTTGGGCACGCCAATGACGGTCAGCCCTTTTTGCGCCAGAGCATAGGCAATCTCCAGCGAACCGTCGCCGCCGATGGAAATCAACGCATCCAGCCCGGCAGCGTGGAAACGCGCCACTAACTCGTCGGTGCGGTCTATTTCTTCATAGACCCCATCGGCATTTAAGACCGGGTAGTGCAGCGGGTTGCCCCGGTTGGTGGTGCCCAGAATGGTGCCGCCCAGATGGGTAATGCCGCGCACACTGTCCCGATTCAGGGCGATCAGGCCACCCTGGGGGAACTGTTCCGGCATCAGCAGGCCGTTGTAACCGTCCCGAATGCCCACACATTCCCAGCCGCGCTGGTTTGCGGCCAGCACCACCGCGCGAATGACGGCGTTCAGCCCTGGGGCGTCCCCCCCGCCGGTGCTGATGGCAATGCGTTTGATTTTCATATGGGTCTCCTTCGTAATTAGGACGCAGATTCACGCGGATGACGCGGATAAAATGCTATGAATTGGTACCCTGTTTTCATATGGCGTGGGGTGCTGCTACCCACGTTGAATTCCTGTTTATTTTGACGCAAAGGGACGAAGGGGCAAAATATGCCCTTCGCAAGATTTGACAAATCTTGGAGATTTGTCAAATCTGAAAAGAAATTTGGCTTGCGGCGGCAGATAAATCTGCACCAACAAGGGGCAAAGTCGGCCTTCGCCGACTGGCGGTATAGCCCACGAAGTGCCTGCCCTGAACCTGGTGAAGGGTGGGCTTTGCCGCTCGTGGCCGCGATTTCAATCGCCGGGTTGTGTCACGGCCGTCCCCTATTGTCACCGCAGGCCGTACATTTGCAAGTGACAAAAGACATGCGAAAGGATGTTTAGATGTTTTTACGTAACAGTTGGTTTGGTCTGGTGCATTTTGGCTTCCGGCTGCTGTATAACGAGATGGCCTGGACGTATGGCCTGGTCAGTTGGGGCGTCTCGTTGGGGCAGTGGCGGCAGTGGCAGTTGGCGGCGCTGCCTTTTGTGCAGGGGCGGCGGGTGCTGGAATTGGGGCATGGGCCGGGCCATATGCTGCTGGCCCTGCAAAACCAGGGCTTTGACGTGGTGGGGCTGGATTTGTCTTCCTACATGGGGCGGCAGGCACGGCGGCGAACGCAGCGCACCGTGCCCCTGGTGCGGGGACAGGCCCCGGAACTGCCATTTGCCACGGCCGTGTTCGATACCATCCTCTCCACTTTCCCCACCGACTACATCATAGACCCGCTCACGTTGGCGGCGGCGCATCGAGTGTTAAGGGGGAACGGCCGTCTGGTCATTGTGCCCGAAGGCCATCTCAATGGGCAGGGGCATATCTACCGCTTCATTGACTGGCTCTTTGAAATTACCGGGCAGCGGGAAGGGGTGTTTACGGAAAATGAAGGGCACATCTGGCCCGCCGACGCCCTCTGGGAACCCATCCGCCAGCGGTTTGCCGCCGCCGGTTTTGTCCTGACCATCGAGCGTATCCAACTACCCCGCAGCGGCGTGACGGTGCTGGTGGCGACCAAACCTCCCGGAGCTTCCAAAGCTCCGGGAGGTTCAGCTTGAACGGCATATGAACAAAGTCGCAGGGAGGCACGGCCGTTGGTAAAATCTCCGCAGCAGTGTCAGGCACAGGGCAGAACGGCCGTACACCGGCCAATACCTGCCGCCCTGTGCCTGGCACTTCACAGAGGCACCCTATGAACAATTGGCAACCCGAAGAATATGACCCAACCCCCGACACCCCCCCACGCGCTTCCCTGAGCCAGCGGACGATTTTATTCCTGGTGGCGGGCACAGTGATTTTGCTGGACCAGTTCAGCAAACAACTGGTGGAACGATCCCTGGCGCTGTATGAAGTATGGGCGCCCATCCCGGCCATTGAACCCTTTTTCCGCATCATGCACGCCACCAATACCGGCGCCGCCTTTGGCCTGTTTCAGGGCGGCGGCCTCTTTTTTGGCGTGATGGCCCTCATCGTCAGCGCCGGTATCATCTATTACAACCACACCCTGCCCGCCGGGAACAACTGGCTGCGCCTGGCCCTGGGGCTGACGCTCGGCGGCGCATTGGGCAACCTGATTGACCGCTTCCGCCTGGGCCACGTCACCGACTTCCTCGACTTTGGCCCCTGGCCCGTCTTTAACGTGGCCGACATGGCCGTTGTCGGCGGGGCGCTCCTGCTCGGCTGGCTCACCTGGCGCGAATCGCGCCAGATGAAGCAGGCAGAGTGGGGTGAGCAGGTGGAAGGGTGATGGGGTGTAAGTTTCAAGTGTCAAGTGTCAAGTGTCTAGTTCACCTGATACCTGACACCTGACACCTGACACCTGACACCTGACACCTGACACCTGACACAACTACCAATGACCGACCATCAAGTAGACCTCACCCTCGATTTGCCCGGCGAACGGCTCGACCGGGCGTTGGTACAGGTGTTGCCGCAGTTGTCGCGCACGGCCGTGCAAAAGCTCATCAAGGAGGGGCAGGTGTTGGTGGACGGCCGTGTCGCCAAAGCCAGCCAGCAGTTGGAAGGGGGCGAACAGGTGCAGGTGACGCTGCCCGAACCGGTGAACACCGACCTGGTGCCCGATGACATCCCCCTGGACATTCGCTACGAAGACGACGATCTGCTGGTGGTGAACAAACCGGCGGGCATGGTCGTCCATCCGGGCACCGGCCATTATCGCGGTACACTGGTCAACGCCGTGCTGGCTCACTGCCCGGATGTGTTGGGCGTGGGCTACGAAAAGCGCCCCGGCATCGTCCATCGGCTGGACAAATACACCTCCGGCCTCATTGTGGTGGCTAAAAACGACCGGGCCATACACGTCATCCAGAGCCAGTTTAAGCGGCGCACGGTGGATAAACGGTATCTGGCGCTGGTAGAAGGGCGGCTCAACCCGCCGGAAGCGCTGATTGACGCGCCCATTGGCCGCAACAAACAAGAGCGCAAAAAAATGGCCGTCATCCCCTTGCACCAGTCGGCCACCTCCCGCCCGGCGCAAACCCGCTACCGCACCCTGACCAACTATGACGGCTATACCCTGGTGGAGTGCCACCCGCTGACGGGCCGCACCCACCAGATTCGCGTCCACATGGCCTATATTGGTTTTCCGATTGTGGGGGATAACGTCTACGGCCGTGCCCGCATGCGCACCTCCCTCGGTCGCCACTTTTTACACGCGGCGTATATTGCTTTCAAACGGCCGTCTGACTACCAGGAAATCATCTGCGAAGCCGAACTTCCCCCGGAATTGACGGCGTATTTGGAGAAATTGGTGACGGGAGATTAGAGATTGGGGATTGGGAGATCACCTTGTCACCCCCTCACCTGCTCACCCCCTCATCCCATACCCATCCGGCAGGCGGGCCACAAAGTGGCAGGTGGATGGCCCCTGGCAGTCGCCGCCGCAGTGTTTCACAGGTGGTGTGCCGCCACTCGCCCCCGATACCAGCCGCCCCTTCCGCACCCAAAACGCCACCAGTTCCGCCACCACCCCCGGCTCCAGCTGCAAACGCTGGCTCAATTCCTGAACAGTAATTGGCCCTGTGGCCCGTTCAATTTCGTGAAGTATCTGTTGTAACATGGTGAACCTTAATCTGTAATCCGTAATCCGTGAACCGATTACCGATAACGGATTACGGATAAGGAATTACGCCAGTAAAACCCGCCCCACCTGAAACACCAGCCAGGCCAGCAGCCAGGCCAGCAGCAGTTGGCCGCCAATGCTGAGCCACATCCAGCGCGTGCCCAACTCCTGCTTTTCGGCGGAAATAGCCACCACGCAGGGGGTGTAGATGAGGATAAATACCATAAATGCCAGACCGGCGGCGGCCGCGTGCCCACCGCTGGTTTGGGTAAATTCTTGCTGAATAGCGGCCATCAATCCGGTGGGTTCCGGTTCGGCGTCGTCGCCAAAGAGGTTGATGCCCAGGATGCCCGGCAACGTCTTGAGCGTGTCTATGATCGCCTGCACAAAACTTTGCCCGATCCAGAGCAAATCTTCTAAAAAGGTGGGGGTTGTTTCGTCGCTGGTTTCGTCGGGAATGGCATACGTTTGTGCCAGAGTGGTGATGACCACTTCCTTAGCCACCAGCCCGGTGAGCAGCGCGCCGCTGGCCTGCCAGCTACCAAATCCCAACGGTTCCAGGACAGGTGTGAGCGTCTGGGCAACGGTGGCAAAGAGGCTGTCGGACACGGCCGTGTCCGCAAACCCACCCTCTCCCCGCACCGGCGCCGCCTTCAAAAACCAGATGACCAGGCTGGCCAGCAAGATCAGGGTAGCCGCGTGGCGCAAAAAGGCGCGCACCCGCGCCCAGGTGTGGAACCAGAGGCCACGCGCCGAGGGCAGGCGGTACGGCGGCAGCTCCATCACCAACCCGGACTGCTCCTTGCCCTGAAAGAGCGTATGTTTGAGCAAGAGGCCCAGCAGCACGGCCGTGACGATGCCCACCACATACAGCCCAAAAATGACCAGCCCCGCCTGCTGTGGGAAAAAGATGGCCGCAAACAAGACATACACCGGCAGCCGTGCCCCGCAGCTCATAAACGGCACCAGCAGCCCGGTGAGGATGCGGTCTTTTTCGTTTTCCAGGGTGCGTGTGGCGTAAATGGCGGGCACGCTGCACCCAAAACCCACCAGCATGGGCAGGAAACTTTTGCCGTGCAGCCCCAACCGGCTCATCCAACGATCCATCACAAAGGCGGCGCGGGCCATATAGCCGGAATCCTCCAGCAAGGCCAGCGCCAGGTACAGAAAGAGCAGCACCGGGACAAAGACCAACACGCCGCCCACCCCGGCAATCAACCCATCTACCAGGAGGGAGGCCAGCCAGGTATCTTGCAGATTCACGGCCGTCAGCAACACCATCCCCCAGCGCGCCACCGGCCCGTTAATCACCCCATCCACCCAATCGAGCAGCGGCGCGGAACTTTCAGCCGTAATTTTGAATACCATCCACATCAATGCCAGAAAGATGGGGATCCCCCACCAGCGATGCATCACCATGCGATCTAGCCGGTCGGACAGAGTGTCGCTGTGTGGGCGCGTTTGCGTCACGGTTTCCTGCACCAGTGCGTGTATCCAGGTATAACGCCGGTCGGCAATCAACACATCCACATCCTCGCCCGCCGCCTGGGTTAGCTGGTGGATACTCAGTTGGGCATGGGTGAGCAACGCCGGGCCGCCGGGCGTCGTCAGCAGGGCGGTTTGTAACTCCAGGTCTTGTTCCAGCAGCTTCAGGGCCAGCCAGCGCGCCGGGTACTGCTGGCTGATAACCGGGTATTGGGCGATCAGTTGACAGAGACGGGCGACTTCGTCCTCCAGGTCACGGCCGTAATCCAATGCCCATTCCCCCGCTGCCTCTGCCGCCGGGAAGGTCGCCCCGACAGCCTGTAACAGGCCAGCCGTCCCCTGCGCCCGGCTGGCGATGGTGGGAATGACGGGCACACCCAGGCGGGCACTGAGCGTTTGGGTATCAATCTGTAACCCCCGTGCCTGCGCTGCATCCATCATATTCAGGGCAATGAACACCGGCTTGCCCATCTCGATGATCTGCACCGCCAGGTATAAATTGCGCTCCAGATTGGCGGCATCCAGCACACAGATAATGGCATCGGGCCGTTCTTCCAGTAAATAGCGGCGGGTAATCACTTCTTCGGGCGAAAAGGGAGTGAGATTATACGTGCCGGGCAGGTCAATGAGTTCCAGCATACGGCCGTCCAGCCGCACCTGTCCGCTTTTCTTCTCCACCGTCTTGCCCGGCCAGTTGCCCACGTGCTGCCGGAAACCGGTCAGCGCGTTAAACAGGGAGGTCTTGCCCGCGTTCGGGTTGCCCGCCAACGCAATGGTCATGGTATCCATAGGCATAAGGTTCGTAGTAGGCGATTCATCGCCGTCAGAAGGCGATGAATCGCCTACTACAAACTACAAACACTCCACCAACAGGTCATGGGCAATAGGGCGGCCCAGGGCAATGCGTGAGCCGCGCACCGACAGCACCAATGCGCTGCCCGCATCCTGCAAGACGGTCATTTCCACGCCCGGCGTCATGCCCAGCGCCGTCAGCCGCCGCGCCAGCTTCTCTTCCGTTTGCATTCCCACCAGGCGCACGTTTTGGCCGGTGGGGGTGGTGGCAAGAGTGGTAGTCATAAATTCTCTCCGTCTTTTGTGATGCGTGACGAGTGACGAGTGATTTCACTCGTCACTCGTCACGCATCACGCATTACATAAATATGCCCCGCCGCTTCCTGCCCCAACGGGTGAACGGTCTCGCCGCAGGCCACCATGAGGGGGCCATTGAAGGGGGCGATCTCTTCGATAGTCACGGCCGTGTCCGGTGTTAACCCCCGCGCGGCCAGATACTCAAACAACAATACGCTCTCCGGGGCAATGCGGGTGATGACCCCACGCTGGCCCGGCGTCAATGCCGCCAACGGTACATCGGTGGTGGGTGGGATGGCCCCATCGGCGGTGGGGATGGGATTGCCGTGCGGGCAGGTGATGGGGTGGTTCAGGTAGGCGGCCAGGGCTTCGGTCACGGCCGTGTCCGTGGCATGTTCCAACCGGCAGGCATACTCATGCGCCTGCGCCCAGGGCAGGTGCAGCCGCTCCACCAGCAGCACTTCCCACAAATGGTGGGCGCGGATGAGGGCGTTCGCCTTACGCTGCCCCTTCTCCGTCAGATGCACCCCCTTGTACGGCGTATGTTCCAGCAGCCCCCGATCCTTCAGGCGATGCACCATCTCCGTCGCCGAGACGGTGGAAATGCCCAACCGCCCGGCAATCGCGGCAATGGAGATCGGCTCATCCCCATCGGCCAGTTCACTGACCGTCTTCAAATACATCTCCGCGCTTTCGTTAAAGGAATCGTGTTTCATAAGGTCGCCCAACATACAGGTTTAAGGCTACCCTTATATTATCTTTTCAGGTGTGCTTGGGTGAGTGAATTTAGGCAGGCTTTGGCGTGATAGATGTCATGGGAAATCGTAATGCGTGATGCGTGACCCGTAGGGGCGAGGCAGGCGGGTAGAACCTCAGAAAAACGTGAAGCCTATGTCCCGCCTGCCTCGCCCCCCCGCGCCAGATAGGAAACCATTCATGCCACCGGGGGAGGGCGAAGCGGTTGGTGGCGAGGTGATGGTGAACCGACAACGTTATACCCAACCGCTTCGCCCCTACCGTGCGCTCATGGTCATGCCCGCCGGGGCAGTGGCAAACCAGCGTTGATTTACACTTTTGTTTCAAGTAAAATATAGTCACAATTATGACCACATTGTGCGAGGAAATGAAACGATGCAAGCTGTCTCTAAAAGCCAATTAAAAACCAATATGCTGGAAATCTTCCGCCAGATCGAGATCAGTGGCGAGGAGTTGATCGTGACTCATCACAATAAACCTGTCTTGCGCATTGTGCCCATACAACAGGGATTGAGCGTAACAGAGGTTTTTGGCGATTTGCAGGGAAAAGTGATTTATGCTGGCGATCTGGATGAGCCAACCATCGGCGAATGGGGGGAAGTATGACGGCCGTACTCGATACCGCTGCCCTCATTTACTGGACGCTCGATCCGGGCAAACTGACCCTGGCCGCTCAAACCGGCATTCAGCAGGCTTCCCGCCTGATCATCAGTTCCATCTCCATCTGGGAAATTGGCATCAAGGTACAAAAAGGAACGCTGCATTTACCCCTGCCGGTTGATCGCTATGCCCGCCAATTGTCACGGGTGCAAGGAGTAGAAATTGTGGCGGTGGATTTAGAAACCTGGCTTGGCAACCTGGCCCTGAACTGGGCACATCGTGATCCGGCTGACCGCACCATTGTGGCTACGGCCGTGCGCCACCATGCCCCCCTCATTACCTCCGACCACACTATTCGCGCTTTTTACCCCCAGACCATCTGGTAGTCTCGTTTCCCTTCTCCCCCCTACGGTGCGGTCATGGTCATGCCTGCGCAGGCGGGTATCCACCCCCTCGTTCCACGCTCCGCGGGGAATGAACCACCCGGACGCTCCGCGTCCACACCCGCCACGCGGAGCGTGACCGAGGGCCGTTCCACGCGGAGCGTGGGAACGAGCCGGGCGGTGGCGGCCATTGTTATAAATTCGCCAGATTATTGCGTACCGTGCGTGTATTGGGATGGTTTGGCCCCAGCGCCTTCTCAAAAATTGCCAGGGCACGTTCCAGATGTGCCCGTGCCCCGGCCAGATCCCCCTCATCTTTCAGCAGCATCCCCAGATTGTTGAGGTCTGTCGCCACTTCGGGATGGTGGGGGCCATAGACCTTTTCATCAATCGCCAGGGCGCGTTCCAGGTACGGCCGTGCCCCGGCCAGATCCCCCTCCGCTTTCAGCAGCAGCCCCAGATTGTTGTTCAATGTGGCAATGTTGGGATGGTCAGCACCCAGTACCTTTTCAAAAATCGCCAGGGCGCGTTCCAGGTACGGCCGTGCCCCGGCCAGATCCCCCTCATCTTGCAGCAGCATCCCCAGATTGTTGAGGCTTTGGGTAACGTCTGGATGATGAGAACCTAGTGCTTTTTCCCGGATCGCCAGGGCGCGTTCCAGGTACGGCCGTGCCCCGGCCAGATCCCCCTCCGCTTGCAGCAGCGTCCCCAGATTGTTGAGGTCTCTCGCCACGTCGGGATGGTCGGGGCCATAGACCTTTTCATCAATCGCCAGGGCACGGCGGTAACAATCCCCCGCCAGGGCATACGCCGCCCGGTCATGCAGGTAAGAACCGGCCTCATTCCACAAATACCCGGTGCGCTCCGGTATCGGCGCGGCCCGTTCCCCCGCCGCCGCGGCCGCCAGCAGGTGCGGCAGCAGGGTCGCGCTGGCGGGCCAGGTGTCCATCTCCTGTTGTTTATAGGGCCATGCTTCATCCAGCAGTGCCACCACCAGCGCCACCGTGTTTTGCGCCGTTGCCGGCGGCATCTGGTCTCGCGCCACCGTCTGCACCAGCCGGTGCAGCCGCACCACCTCCCCCTCCCGCTGCACCAGGGAGTAGCGCCCCAGTTCCTTCAAGGCGGTCTCCAACCCCAAGATGCCAGGCTTTTCCTCTGAGAAGCCGGACTTTTCCAAAAAGTCCGGCTTCTCCATTGCTTGCCGCAGCAGCGCCAGGGGAATGGCGTCGGGGTCTAAAAAACAGCACAGATTCAGCAGCGCCGCCGCCCCCGGCGTCTGCCGCGCCCGTGTAAAGGCCACCTCCCAGGTCGTCGTAATCGTGCGTTGGTCATAGGCCAGCGGCGCTTCCGCCCCCGCCCACAGTTCCTGCCGTGCCGTCTCCAGGTAGCGGGCATAATCCGCCAGCGTACAGCCCGTTGCCACCACATACGCCCGTGCATGTTCCAGCGCCAGCGGCAAATAACCGAGTAACTGAGCCAGGTGCGCCGTCTCCGCGTCGGCTGCCTCCGGTTTTGCCTGCCGCAAAAAGGCGGCGGCCTCCTCCGGCGGCAGGGCGTCCAGCCGCACCATCTGCGCCAGCCCCTGCCAGCGCGGGTTGCGGGAGGTGATCAGGCTGCCGCCATTGCCCAAACGGGGGAGATAGGGTTGCAGATCGGCCGGTTCCCATTCATCCACATTGTCAAAGACCAGCAGCCAGCGCCCGGCCGTGCCGTGCAGCCAGGCCAAAGCCGCCTCGCGCAGGGCAGTCTGGTCGGTCACACTGCGTGGGGCCGCCCCCAGCTTGTATGCCAGTTCGGCCATCTCCCCCGCCAGCGTCGCCGCCTCATCCGCCCGCAGCCAGTAGAGCACATCATACTCGGCCACATGCCGGTAGCAGTATTCCAGCACCAGTTGGGTCTTGCCCACCCCGCCCAGCCCCGCCACCGCCTGGGTCACGGCCACCGTACCCCGCTGCCCCAACTGCGTGTGCAGGACATTCAGCCACTCCTCCCGCCCCGTAAACAGCGGGTTGCGTAGGTGGGGTAGATGATGCAGGCGCACGACCGGTGGCGGTTGGGGCAGGCCCATTGCCAGTTGGTCTATCTGCGCTGCCAGGTGGGAGCGATGCACTTTCACCCGCTCCAGTAACAGTGGCAGCAGGACACGCCGCTCTGCCCACTGTACCAACTCGCGGGCATTGGCCGTTTTGCCTCGTCCACCCAGCTCTTCATACTCCATGCCCAGTTCCAGGCACAGGCCACGCAGTTCTTCCTCGCTAAAATGTTTGCTGATCAACTCAGCCAGTTGGGCAAGCGCTGTTGTTCCCGGCACGACATGTCCTCCATTGCACACCACCAACCCAACCTCCCGGAGCTTGACAAGCTCCGGGAGGTTGCAGGTTCCAACCAGTGCCCCCCATTGTAACGGCAACGGGGGCATTGGCAAAGGGGGAGTAAGCTGAAATCCCGGCGATTAAAATCGCGGCAACAAGAGGCGAAGCCCACCTTCGTGGGCTGGTCGGGTGCCTTTGTGGGCGGGACAGCTATCTTCGGGGGCTGGGCGGTCACCTTCGGAGGCTGGGGCGGCGGCCAGGTTGCAGTCGGCGAAGGCCGACTTTGCCTTCTGTTGGTGCAGATTTATCTGCCGCTTTGAGCAAGCCCCGTCACCCTGTCACCGTGTCACAGCGGATGGGAAGCGGATAAGCGGATGGGGCCAGCCGTCATCCACCCAAAAGCTGTACAAACTGCGCGGGCGTCACCATGCGCACGGCCCCGTAAACGTGGAGCGCCAAAATATCCTGATCGCCGCTGACCACATAGTCGGCGTTCCCGGCTACAGCGCAGGCCACAACGGGGTCATCCTTGGGGTCGCGCGTCACACCGGGCAATGGCGGGGGAGGGGGGACGATGAGGCTGCTAATCAGGACGTTGGTGTCGAGTACCGCACTAATCGGCATGGTCAGGCTGTTGTTGACGATAAAAATCGTCGCGGGCTTCAGTGACTAAGGCATCAATTTCCCCGGCCTCATACACTGCCGCCCGTTCACGAATCCGCTTCACCACCGCATCAAATAAGGGACGCTGCCGGTATTCCAGAAACTCGACAAAATCCAACACTTCTTGCTGTTGGGTGGGCGGCAAACCGCGTAATTTTTCTAAAACCAGTTCTTCAATCAACATGATACAAGTCCCTTCTCCCCATTGTAACGGGAACAAGGGGATTGGCAAGCATGATGCGTGATGCGGACACGTGATTCACGCCTCACGTATCACGCATCATCTAAACGGCCGTCTCCCCCAAAAACAATACCAATGAATGGGCATCATCAAACGTGGCGTGGACGGCCGTGCCCTCGGCCAGGTGGGTCTGGTGCGACTGCCAGCTATGCACGGCCGTGCCGTCGGCCAGCGTGACCTCATAGATGAAGGCAATGCCAATAAAGCGGCGGTTGGTGACACGGCCGTTGCCGTCGGCGGCGGCCGTCAGCCGCACATCGTCAGGGCGCACGGCAATGGTGACGGCCGTACCCGGCGGCAAGTCAGGCGTCTGGGGCAGCAAGCCGAGGGGGGTCTGGACACCGACGGCCGTGACGGTGCCCGGTACAAAGTCCGTATTGCCCAGGAAATCGGCCACAAAGCGCGTGCGCGGCCGGTGGAAGATCGTTTCCGGCGTGCCCAACTGCTCGATCCGCCCCCGGTTCATCACGGCGACCGTATCCCCCATAAAGAGCGCCTCTTCCTGGTCATGGGTGACGAACACGGCCGTGATGCCCCCCTGCTTCAATAAGTGGCGCACCTCCCGCCGCATCTCCGCCCGCAGCGCCGCATCCAGGTTGGAGAACGGCTCATCGAGGAGCAGCACCACCGGCTGCGGCGCCAATGCCCGCGCCAATGCCACCCGCTGCTGCTGCCCGCCGGACAGTTCATGGGGCATACGCTCGCCCGCCCCTGGCAATCCCACAAAGGCCAACATCTCCGTCACCCGTTCCGCCCGCCCGCGCCGCTCTAAGCCAAAGCCGACGTTCTCGGCCACGCTCAAGTGGGGGAAGATGGCGTAATCCTGGAAGACGATACCGGCGCGGCGGCGTTCGGGGGGGATATGGATACGGCCGTTGGCTACCACCTGCCCGTCAATCTCAATGGTGCCCCCGTCTAACTGTTCAAAGCCGGCCATGAGACGGAGGGTGGTGGTCTTGCCGCAGCCGCTCGGCCCCAGCAGCGCCAATATCTGCCCCGGTTCCACCGTAAAACTCACCCCGGAAACAACGGGCTGGTCATCAAACGCTTTGCTGAGGTTGCGGCAGGTAACGGTGGACACGGGAGTAATTATGAAGGATGAATTATGAATTATGAAGGGGAGAGCCTCCGGCTTCATAATTCATAATTCCTAATTCATAATTCCCTCTCCCTCAGCGTCATCCACGCCAGGGGGATGGAAGAGAGCAGCAGCAATAGCAGTGCGGGGGCGGCGGCGCGGGCAAAAAACGCCTCGCTGATGGTGCTCCACACCTGTACGGCCAGGGTGCTAAAGCCGATGGGGCTGAGGATGAGGGTGGCGGGCAGCTCTTTCATGCAGGTGAGGAACACGAGCGCGGCCCCGGCCATCATGCCGGGCTTGACCAGGGGCAGGGTAATGCGGGTGAAGACGGC
The DNA here is from genome assembly GCA_019637635.1 of Anaerolineae bacterium. Classification (GTDB taxonomy): domain Bacteria; phylum Chloroflexota; class Anaerolineae; order Promineifilales; family Promineifilaceae; genus CAADGU01. The sequence continues at coordinate 20,216 of JAHBVI010000006.1, read as the reverse complement.
AGACGGCCGTTGGCCCAAACTACGCGCCGCCTCTTCCAGCCCGGCCGACAGTTGCAGCAGCGAACTCCGCTGCGCCCCCACCGCCTGCGGCAGAAACAAGATCACATACGCCAGCAGCAGCATCGGCAACGTCTGGTACAGCGGGCGGGCATAGTTGATGCCAAAAAAGACAAAGGCCAACGCCACCACAATACCCGGCAGGGCATAGCTGGCATAGGTCAGCCGTTCAAAAAACGCACTGACCCTGCCCGGACGCCGCACCGCCAGGATAGCGATGGGCAGCGCCAGCAGCATGGCCAGCCCCGCCCCCGCCAATGACGCCGTAAAGGAGTTCATGGCCGGTTCCAGCAAGGTAGAGAGCGCGGCCACGTTGCTCTGGGCGGCCCCCAAATCCTTCAGGCCAAAATCCTGATTCCAGCCGCGCCAGAACCAATACACCAATCCCCCGGTGGGGATGATGAGGGCGGCCACGACAACGGCCGTGACAAACGCCAACGCCGGGATGCGCCAGATACCCAGCGGTGTGGCACGCATCCGCCGCGCCGCGCCAATGGAGATGCGCTCATAGCGCGCCCGCCCCCGGCTGCGGTACTCAAAATAGAGGATGACGGCCGTGACCAGCACCAGCACCAACGCCAGCGCCGCCGCCGCGTCCAGCCGGTAGGCGGTGTAGCGGTTGTAGATAATGCGGGTGAAGGTGGAGTATTGCAGCAAGGTGACGACACCAAAGTCGCGCAACACATACAGCGCCACCAGCAGACTACCGGCCAGGATGGAGGGCTTCAGATACGGCAGCGTCACCCGGAAAAACGCTTTGCGCGGCGACAGCCCCAGGCTGCGGGCGGCCTCCACCAGCGCCGGGTCCATCCGCCGCAGTGCCGCCCGCACCGTCAGGAAGGTGAAGGGGTAGCTGATGATGGTCAGGACATAAAACGCCCCCGGAAAGCCATAGATATTGGGGAAGCGGTCAATGCCCAACAGGGGATAGGTGAGCTGCTGCAACAACCCCTTCGGCGTCATCATGGAGACGAAGAGGAAGGCGGCCACATAGCTGGGGATGACCAGGGGCAGGGCCAGCAGGATGGCCCAGATACGCCGCCCCGGCAGGTCAGTGCAGGTCGTCAACCAGGCCAGCGGCACGGCGAGCACGGCCGTAGCCACCGTGACCGTCAGCGCCAACCAGAGGGTATTGCCCAACACCTGCCAGGTCTGCACCCGCAGCAGCGTATCGGCGGCGTTTTGCCAGCCGGTGGCGGTGCGCAGCAACAAGTACGCGGGCACGAGCAGGATCAACACGGAGACAAGCACCGCCGCGCCAATTAACAGGAGATAAAAAGGGGAAACGTGACGGCCGTGCCGCCAACGGCTCTGGATGCGAATGGTGGGTTGGGGAAGCGAACGGATGCCGCCCAATTCATTTACTGCCATGTATACCCTCTTCAAAGATTGGTTCGATCTTGAAGATTGAACCAATCTACAGGCGATTATGGCAGTTATAAAGGAGGAAACAAGGGCAGTTGTTAATTTTGAGGTTTACCAACTGGTGAAAGTGAAATTAACCGGCGTTAAAAATGGAGGCATCAATGCCCTGGCTAGACAACGGTTGCCCCATCAATGGGCTGCACGGCCGTATAGCCCCATTGATGGGGCGACCATGACTAGCCTGGTGATTCATCACCAGGCGATCCGGCCAGGCAGATGGGTTGGTGGCCACTAACGCCAGGGCACGCCGGTAACAATCCCCCCGCCAGGGCAAAGGGCGATGGCATACGTCCCCGCAATTCGAAATATGATAAAACCCGGCGATTTTTATCGTCGGGAATTGCGTATGCTTTGCGGTACAATCCCCCGGTATGCATACCATTACCTTGATCGCCACCGCCCGGTTGGGGCTGGAAATGCTGGTGAAGCAAGAACTGCTGGCGCTGGGTTTTGCCGATTTGCAGGTGGGCAACGGCCGTGTGCAATTCCCCGCCACCCTGGCCGACATCCCCCGCACCAACCTCTGGCTGCGCACCGCCGACCGCGTGCTGCTGAAAATGGGCGAATTCACCGCCGCCACCTTCGATGACCTGTTCGAGCAAACGAAAATGCTGCCCTGGGAGGAATGGATCACGGCCGATGGCAAATTTACGGTGACGGCGACGGCCGTGAAGTCCCAACTGCAAAGCGAACGCACCTGCCAGGCCATCGTCAAAAAAGCGGTGGTGGAGCGGCTGAAAACGCACACCCACACCGACTGGTTTGCCGAAACCGGGCCATCGTTCCCCATCCACGTCTCCATTCACCACGACGTGGCTCTGCTGACGCTGGACACCTCCGGCGTGGGGCTGCACAAACGCGGCTACCGGGCGGAGGCGGGCGAAGCGCCGCTGAAAGAGACGCTGGCGGCGGCGCTGGTGATGCTCAGCTTCTGGAACAAGGAGCGGCTGCTCTTAGACCCGCTGTGTGGCTCCGGCACTATTTTGATTGAAGCGGCGCTCCTGGGGCGCAATATCGCGCCGGGCCTCAAGCGCTCCTTTGCGGCGGAACAGTGGCCGGTTATTCCGGCACCGATTTGGCAAGAAACGCGGGCAGCGGCGGGTACGGCCGTAGACCCCACCACTCCCCTGCACCTGATCGGCTACGACAATGACCCCGCCAGCATCACCATTGCCCAACAAAACGCCGCCAAAGCGGGCGTGGGCCAGGATATTCAGTTTGCCGTTAAAGATGTGCGTGATTTGTGGATTGACCAACAGTACGGCGTCCTTATCTCTAACCCGCCGTATGGGGTGCGCCTGGCCGATCAGCAGGCGATGAACCAGATTTACACGGCCGTGAACAAGATTTTCCGCAAAAAAACGGGCTGGTCGGTATACATTCTCACGGCCGATCCCCAGTTTCCCCACTATTTCAAACGCGCCCAGCCCGACCGGGTACGCAAGCTGTACAACGGCAACATCCAGGTGAACTACTACCAATACTATGGGGAAAAACCGCCAGAACTGGAAGGGAAACGGCCGTCGTTAACCGGCCAATAACGTTGACAGTGCTGCCCGATTTTCCGCCTCGTCAAAAATTGCCCGCACCGGAATGGTAAAACCGGGGATGGTAAAGCTCTCAATCAAACCTGTTTTTGCCTTGATAACCAGGGTATAAACCTCATCTTGCAGGCGGTACTGCTCAATCGTTTCGGCGTCCGGGTCAACCAACCAATACTCAGCCACGCCGTGGGCGGCATAATCCTCAAACTTCACACCCCGGTCATTGGCTTCGGTACTGGCAGACAGTACCTCCACCACAAAATCCGGCGCGGGGAAGCACATCTGATCTGGTTTGAATAAGGCCGCTTTCTGGCTGTTGAAGTAGCAAATATCCGGCTCATAATCATTGCGCGTCAGCGACACCATGATTTTTTCATGCCCCACAAAGCCTGCTCCTTTGTGCATGACATACGCTTTGAGCAAAAAGTATAGATTACCAGAGGCGTTGTTATGCCACAGTCTCACTGGCGAATGGAAGACGATTTCACCGTTGATGAATTCGGCTTTGTCGCCTTCGCTGATTTGGGCATAAAAGCCCTGCCGCCGGTTGGCTTCGTCCTGTAAGACGGCCTGAATTTGCCGGGCATATTGCGCCAGCCGGGGGGAGTGCAGCAGATTTTGGAAATACTCCGTTTCTAAGGTCATCAGGTTCACCTCTCAATCGTTCACCGTTGCTGACATTGTAACAAACGGCCGTACCCCATCGCAACCGGCAGTGCCAGGCAAGGGGGAAAACCATCTTGGTTGACCTGGGCGGTACAGCCCCTTGCCTGGCACTACTCCGTTGACCAATCAATAACGGCGTGGCGCTGGACGATGAGCAGACGGCCGTTTGCCAGCCGCAGCGCCACACAGGCCATGTCCCAATCTTCCACTGTGCCGGTTATTGTTTCGCCGTGCCGCATGACCAGGGAAACGGCCGTCTCATTTTGCATCGCCTGGCTGATGAAGTAGGTGAACTGTTTGCGGGAACGGGCATTGTGCCAGTGGAATTCGTCCAGAGAACGGCCGTAATAGGCCGCCAGCTTTTCCATTAACCCCTCGTCCGCCAGGGGGCGGTACTGTTTTTCGGCCAGATTGACGTCCACTACCTTGGCCACGCCCGCTGCCAGCGCTACTTCGCTAATGTGCAGCCCCCCTTTCATGGCCCGCAAATACCGCAAATGGTCTGATAAACTCATGGGGTTTGCTCCTGTAGTCGGTAATCAGTCTGCTGATTACCGGCTACCGAATAATAGGCGACGCCCAACTTTTGCAACGTCGTTTCCCGGGCATCGGCCTCCTGAATGGTGATGTTATAAGGGGAGAAGCCAATGACACGGCCGTGCCGCGTGGAGCCATCAAACAGGGTGAAGGTCAATTCATCGCCGGCTTCCTGCCGCGCCTGTAAGTAATCCACTTCATAGCGGTCAACCGCTTCCGGCGTCAGGGCGCGTTTGCCCTGGTTGTCAGGAAAGGCGGGATCACCCGGCCCCCGCGATTTTTTATATTCCAACCATGCTTTCTGGTACGTCATAATGAGCTGGCTGGCTTCGGTCTGGGTGAGTTCGGTCAGTGGTTTGCCCGCTTTTTCGGTCACGGCCGTTTCATCTTCCCCCACTTTGGCAGCCATCATCAGCGCATGGTCTATTTGAGACGGCCGTGCCGGCAGGTCAGCTTCTGCCCTTTTCTGTTTCGGCCAGCGCGATTTTTTCATCTTTTGGGGTTCTTGTGGCGCTTCGGTCTGGGGTTTGTCCACCTGGGGTTTGTCCGGCGCTTCCACTTTTTTGGGCTTTTCCACTACCGGTTTGGGCGGCGGCGGCGGTGGGGGCACAGAGACCCAGTTGATTGCCGATTCGTCCACAAAGAGGGCGCGGGCCAGTTTGGGCATATCGGCCACCTTAATGCGTTCCCCTTTTTCATAGGCGGCAATTTGTTTGATGGGCACACCCGATTTGGCGGCTAACTGCCCCGCCTTCATGTTGCGTTGTTTGCGCAAGGTTTCTAAATTCTCAGGCATCACTCTACCTCCTTCAATATGGGTGGGCGATTTTCAAAATCACCCTACGAATCTACCACCTTTCGGAACCCTTGTCACCACCTCACCGTGTCACCGTTTCACCTTGTCAAGTATAATGCCGCCCGCATGTGGAAACGAGTTGGGCCTATCCTTCTGATTTTGTTGCTGGCGTTTGGCCTGCGGCTGGCGGCGCTCACCAGCCTGCCACCGGGTCTGACGCACGATGAAGCCAATCACGGCCGTGAAGCCATTGGCATCCTCGACGGCATTCTGCTCTTTTACTTCCCCCTCAACTATGGCAGCGAACCGCTCTACAGCTATACCGTCGCCGGCTTTATGGCGCTGTTGGGCGAGGGGCTGTTGGCGCTGCGGCTGGTGAATGTGATGGCGGGCACGGCCGTGATTGCCGCGGTGTATGCCTGGGCCAGCCGGGCTTTTGACAGGCGGGTGGCGTTGGTGACGGCCGTGCTGCTTGCCCTCTCCTTCTGGCCCCTGGCCGCCAGCCGCGAAGCCCTGCGCGCCGGGCTGCTGCCCCTGTTTATGACGTTGGCAGTCTGGTTTTTCTGGCAGCTTTTTGTTAACGCAGAGTCGCAGAGTCGCAGAGGGGATATGCCTGGAAAAAGAACCTTCGCGCTCTTCGCGGATCATCCTACAACCCTCTTGGTGATCGGGTTTGGCGTGTGTGTGGCGGTGACTCTGCATATTTATCTGGCGGCGCGGGTAGCCTGGCTGCTGTTTCCGCTCTTTTTGTTGTATCTGTTGCTGGCGCATCGCCCTGCTTTTGGGCGGATGTGGCGGCCAACCCTGGCCGGGCTGCTGCTGGCGGCGCTGCTGGTAGCGCCCATGTTTCTTTACCTGGAACGGTACCCCTATGCCCTGACGCGGCTGGACATGCTGGACAGGCCGCTGAACGATTTGCGCCAGGGGAATCTGCTGCCGGTGGTGCGTAATGCCGCCGGGGCGCTGTTGGCCTTTGTCTGGCCGGGGCAGGGAGATCAGTTTCTGGCGTACAACATTCCGGGCCGGCCGGTGTTTGAGGTGGTCACGGCCGTGTTCTTCCTGATCGGTATTGCCGTCTGCCTGTGGCGTTGGCGGCAGCCGAACGCGGCCTTTCTACTGCTCTGGTTTGGCGTGGGCGTCTTGCCCTCGCTCATCACCGGGGCCACGGCCAACACCACGCGCAATCTGGCGGCGCTGCCGGCCGTGTTCATGCTACCTGCTATTGGTTTTTGGGCGGTGGCAACATGGTTTGGACAACGTTGGCCGCGTTATGGACGGGGGGTCACGGCCGTTGCCCTCACCGTCTGGCTGCTTTGGGTGGGCGCGACCACCATCAACGATTATTTCCTCCGCTGGGGACAGTCGCCCGATGTGCGCGGCGCGTACCAGCGCAATCTGGTAGAGGCGCTGGCTTATTTGAACAGCCAGGAGATAGACGGGCCGGTGCTGCTCTCCACCGTCTATCCCGGCCCGGCGCATGATCCCTCCATCGCCCTGGTGCTGGCCGGTGACGCCGATTTCCGTTGGGCCGATGCCCGCTATGCCCTGGTTTTACCCGGCGGGCAGGATACGCTGGCGATCATCCCCGCCTCCACGCCGCTGCATCCGGCGTTTACGGTGTTGGCCCGGCCACAAGCAACCGTCGCTTTGCGCCCGGACGATTTAGACCCGTCGTTTGACCTGGTGGAACTGGATGCAAATGTTATGCCCTGGGAATGGGACACGGCCGCTTCGACTGCGCCTGGCACCGGCGTCAACCTAAACAACGCCGTCACTCTGCGCCATGCAAGCTGGCTGGCCGATTCCGTCGCCCCTGGCGGTGTGGCCGAACTGCTAACCATCTGGCAGGTACAAGACCCGGCGCGGGTGGGGCCAATGGTGCCGCCTGCCTTTACCACCGATGTGGTGCTGTTTACGCAGGTGTTGGGGGCAGACGGCCGTCCCTTTGCCCAACGCGACTCCCTGGAAGCGCCTTCCTGGGGCTGGCAGCGCGGCGATGTGATCCTGCAAATCCACGCCATACCCATTCCCGCCGATGCCGCGCCCGGTGAATACCCGGCCATTGTCGGCATTTATGACCGCGCTTCCGGCGCCCGCCTGCCCGTTTTGAACGAAACCGGCGCGCCAGTGGATGACAAAATCGGAGTGCCGGCTTTGACCGTAGTCCGTAATCCGTAATCGGTAATCGGTAATCGGTTTTGGGATTCACGGTTTACGCCTCGCGCCTCACTCGTCACTCGTCACGCATCATGGGTAACGGATTACCGGCTTCTACCCTGATCTAAATCACTTGACACTGTACCCAGAATCGTAGACACTCCCCATATGGGTGGCCCAAGCCCATTAAACCCACTTTGAAAACGGAGTACAAGTTAAAATGAAAGAGAATCTGAACCCATTTGCAATCGCGCAGGCTCAGTTGGATGAAGCTGCGAAAGTTTTACAACTCGACCCCGACATGCACGCCTTTTTGCGGGAACCGATGCGGGAATTCCATTTCACCATTCCGGTGCGCATGGACGATGGCCGTACCCAGACCTTCAAAGGTTTCCGCGTGCAGTACAATGACGCCCGTGGCCCGGCCAAAGGCGGCATTCGTTTCCACCCGGACGAAACCATAGACACCGTGCGGGCGTTGGCGGCGTGGATGACCTGGAAAACGGCCGTGTCCGACATTCCCCTCGGCGGTGGCAAAGGTGGCGTCATCTGCAACCCCCGCGAACTCTCCCAGGGCGAACTGGAACGGCTCAGCCGCGGTTACATGCGCAACATCGCCCGGCATATCGGCATCACCCAGGATGTGCCTGCTCCCGACGTAAACACCAATCCCCAAATTATGGCCTGGATGCTGGATGAATATGAAACCCTGATGGGCTGGCACGAACCCGGCGTCATCACCGGCAAACCGCTGCCATTGGGCGGCTCGCAAGGGCGCACCCCGGCTACCGCTTTAGGCGGCCTGTTCACCATCCGCGAAGCAGCCAAAGTAAAGGGCATGCCCCTGAACGATACCACCTGCGCCATTCAGGGCTATGGCAATGTGGGTGGCAATGCCCACCAATTGGCGGCCCAATTTGGCCTGAAAGTGGTCGCCGTCAGCGACGAATTTGGCGCGATTTACAACCAGCACGGCCTGGACGCCAAAGTTGTGAGCGACCATGTGCGCCGCACCGGCAAGGTGATCAACTGCCCGGAAACTGAAGAAATCAGTAATAGCGAACTGCTGGAACTGCCGGTGGAAATTCTCATTCCGGCAGCTATCGAGAACCAGCTAACCGGCCAGAATGCCGACCGCGTGAAGGCTAAAATTGTGGCCGAACTGGCGAACGGCCCCACGACGCCGGAAGCGGATAACATTCTCAATGACAAGGGCGTTTACATCATCCCTGACTTTTTGTGCAATGCCGGCGGCGTCATCGTCTCTTACTTTGAGATGGTGCAGAACGGCTACCAGTTTTACTGGGACGAGGCCATGGTCACGGAACGACTGGACCGCAAGATCACGACCGCTTTCCAGGCTGTCCACGCCATGTCCCAATCCAAGAAGGTGGACACTCGTGTGGCCGCTTACCTGGTGGCCGTTGATCGGGTAGCGGAAGCAGTGCGGCTGCGCGGCTGGGTGTAAGAGATTAGAGATTGGAGATTACCCAATCTCTAATCTCTAATCTCCAATCTCTTTAGAGGTATCTATCAAACCACCGTTTGATATGGTGCAGGCGTTGGATGCGGCGGTCGGTACGGCCGTCACGACTTAACCCGTGTGACTCTTCCGGGAACAAGACCAGTTCCGTGTCCACGCCTAGCCGCTTGAGGGCCACAAACACCTGTTCCCCCTGTTCCTGGTCACAACGAAAATCGGCTTCGCTGTGGATGACCAGGGTGGGGGTGCGGGCCTTGCCGATGTAGCTGATGGGGGATTGCTGCCAGTAACCGGCCATATCGTCCCAGGGTTGGGTGTCCGCGCCAATCAGATACTCCGTCATCCAGTTGAAATCTGCCGAACCGTAGAAACTGAGCAGATTACTCACCACCCGCTGGGCCACCGCCGCTTTGAAGCGGTGGGTCTTGCCGATGATGAGGGTGGTCATGTAGCCGCCATAGCTGCCGCCGGTAACGCCCATGCGCTGCGCGTCTACGTAGGGCAGCGCGGCCACGTAATCGGCCCAGGCCATCATGTCGGCGTAATCCACCGTGCCCCAGCGGTTGGCAATGGCCGCGGCGTGGGCGTCGCCGTATCCCTGGCTGCCGCGTGGGTTGCTAAAGGCGACCACGTACCCTTGTGCTGCCAAAAAGTGAAATTCGTGCATAAAGACACGGCCGTACTGCATCATAGGCCCCCCGTGAATTTCGATGATGGCCGGGTATTGCCGGGCCGGGTCAAAATCAGGTGGCGTTAAAACCCAACCGTGCAGTTCATTGCCATCAGGGCCATCAAACCATACTTCTTCTAGCTGCCCCCAGTTGATTTCAGCAAAAAGCGCCTGGTTAAAATGGGTTAGCGGGGCGGCGTCTGGCTCTTGCAGGCGGCGCTGCCACACCTGCCCGGTGCTGTGCTGGTCGCCCCACAGGTAGACCAGCCGGTTTTGGGCCGCGTCCAGGCTAAAGCTGCCCACCAGTCCCGGTTCATCAATCAGGCGTTCATAATCGCCGGTTTGTACGTCAAAAGCCAGCAGCGGTTGGTTGCCCAATTCGGTGGCCTGGATGAAGAGGCGACGGCCGTCGGCCGACCAGGTGGGCGGCGGCTGCGGCGTGTTGCTGCCCGCATCGGTCAACGTGGCCAGGTTCAGGTGCAGGTCATGGGTCGCCGACAGATTACGCGCCTGCCCACCGCCGGTGGGGATGACGTATAGGCAACTGTTTTGCCCCCAATCACCCAAACGGGCGCGCCCCAGGTAGGCAATGGTCTGGCCGTCGGGCGAGAAGGCAGGGGAAAATTTACGGCCGTGATGCCCCGTTTCCACCTGCACCATCTCGCCGCCCTCTGCCGGGATCAGGTACAGTTCTGTCTCGTCGGGGTGCAGGTCGGGGTCTGGGTGGTGGTTGGAGATGAAGAGGATGGTACGGCCGTCGGGCGACCAGCATGGTTCTGTTTCCTGGGTATCGCCGCTGGTTAATTGGGTTCCCTCGCCCGTTTGGGCGTCAAACGTCCAGATGTGCCACTTTTCCTGCGGCAGGTAGCCGGCGCCGTCATATTTGTAATTCAGGCTGGTGATGTGCCGAGCGACCACACCTAACTTTTTCTTTTGTTCATCTTTTTCCCGCTCGCGTGTTTCTTCGTCTTTCTGGCGAAATTGGGCTACAAAGCGTGTGCCATCCGGCGACCAGGCAAAGCTGGCAAAGCTGCCCTGGGCGTTGGTGACGGGCCGGGCTTCACCGCCGCCCAAGGGGATGGCGTAAATTTGCATCTGCTTTTCGTCTTTGCGGTTGGAGAGGAAGGCGATGGTTGAGCCGTCCGGCGACCAGCGGGCATAGGTGTCGGTCTGGTCGCCATAGGTAAACTGGCGGGGCGGGGTACGGCCGTCTGTTGCCGCCAGCCACAGGTTCATATATTTCTTCTCCGTCTTCTGGTCTACCCGGCTCAAGCCAAAAATGACATACTGTCCATCGGGTGAGATTTGCGGGTCGCTGACCAGTTGCAGGTTATAGAGGTCTTCGGCCGTTAACGGCCGTTTCGTTTCTGTCATCTCATGCTCCTTGTTCATCGTTCGTAGTAGGCGATTTATCGCCAGCTATGGACAATGATAGCCTGTCTGGTAGAAAGGGCATAATCTGATTGGTAGTGCCAGGCAAGGGGCAGAACCATTTTGATTGACCAAAGCCATACAGCCCCTTGCCTGGCAATGCCTGATGTATTTCACCCTGTTACCCTGTTGCCTTGTCCTCTATAATTGGCGCATGAAAACACAAACCCCCTTTGATCTACAGACAATCCGCAGCCAGTTTCCGGCTCTGCAATTAGAAGTGAATGGGCGCACGGCCGTGTACCTGGACGGCCCCGGCGGTACGCAAGTTCCCCGGCCTGTCATTGACGCCATTGCCGGCTATCTGGCGCATGGCGGCAGCAACCAGGGTGGCCCCTTCTACACCAGCCAATACACCGACGCCATCATTGCGGCGGCGCGCCAGGCGATGATGGACTTTTATAACGCCCGGCGGCCCGAAGAAATTGTCTTCGGCCAGAACATGACCAGCCTGACGTTTGCCCTCAGCCGCGCCCTGGCGCAAACCTGGCAGCCGGGGGACGAAATCGTCGTCACCCGGCTGGACCACGATGCCAACATCACCCCCTGGGTCATGGCGGCCACAGATCGCGGCGTGACTGTGCGCTGGCTGGATTTTGATCCCGCCGATTGCACCTTGCGCCTGGATTTGCTGCCCGGTTTGCTCAATGAAAAAACCCGGCTGCTGGCCGTGACCTATGCCTCGAATGCCGTTGGCAGCATCAGCGACGTGAAGCGCGTGGTGCAAATGGCGCACGAGGTGGGCGCTTTGTCCTTTGTAGATTCGGTGCATTATGCGCCGCATGGCCTGATTGATGTGCAGGCGTTGGATTGTGATTTTCTAGCGGCATCTGTGTATAAATTTTTCGGCGGGCACGTGGGGGCGCTGTATGGCAAGCATCAACTGCTGGATACATTGCAGGCGTATAAGGTACGGCCGTCGTCCCCCAAACCACCGGGTAAGTGGGAAACGGGTACGCAGAGTTTTGAAAGCCTGGCCGGCGTGACGGCGGCGGTAGATTACATCGCCACGCTTGGCGGTGATCACGGCACACGCCGGGAACGGCTGGTGCCGGCGATGGCCCACATTAAAGAGTACGAGATGAGTCTGAGCTACCATTTTCTGGAAGGCGCCGCCAGGATTCCCGGCCTGCGGGTGTATGGCATTACCGATGTGGAAAGCCTGGAACGACGCACACCCACGTTTGCCGTTAGCCTGGAGGGGCATTCACCGGAAGCGGTGGCGACGCGGTTAGGGGAGCAGGGCATTTTTGTGTGGCATGGCGATTATTATGCGGTGGCGGTGATGGAGCGCCTGGGTCTGGTGGACAAGGGTGGCCTGGTACGGATTGGGTTTGTGCATTACAACACCCATGATGAGGTGGAGCAGGTGTTGGCGGCGCTGGCAGGATTGGCCTTATTTCCTATTTGACACCATCCGCCATCTGTGCCATAATGCCTACATCATTTCCTCAATTTATTGTTGCTATCTTATATCATGAGGAGGTGGTGCTCATGGATAGTTATTTACCTGAACACACCGTAGCGCTGCCTCCTTTAGAAAGTTAGCGCTACGGTGTAAGCAAAGGCCTCGTCTTCGGACGGGGCTTTTGTTTTGAAATACGTTTTCATAATTCATAATTCATAATTTCTGCTTGAAGGAGTTGGAGGATGAAACGGATACCGGTGATTTTATATGGAGCCGGGGGTGTGGGGTGTGCGCTGCTGCGGCAGATTGTGTACGGCCGTGACCGGATGGCGGCGCGCAATAATTGTCATTTTGTCGTGGTAGCGGTGACGGACAGCAAAACGTGGCAGTGGGCGGTGAGTGGCCTGCCAGATGAGCAGCTTTTGGATATAGCCGCGGCTAAACAGCTAGGGCAGTCAGTTGACCCGCAATGGCGGGAGACAAAGCCGGTGGAGATGCAACGGCCGTCTGACCATGGCGTGTTAGACGCCGCCAGCGAAGCCGAGTTAGAAAACGTCATGGTGGTGGACACAACGGCGGCGGATGGTATGGAGTCGATCCTCAAACGCTCGATTAACCTGGGTTACAGTGTGGTGCTGGCGAATAAGAAACCATTGGCGGCGCCCAGGGAGAGATCCGCCGGCTTCTTCAATCATCCCCGTGTGCGCCATGAAAGCACGGTTGGCGGGGGGCAGCCCATTATTGCCACACTGCGTTACCTGCTGGACACCAACGATCCCATTTTCCAGATAGAAGGGCAGATGAGCGGGACATTGGGTTACATTTGCCAGCGGATGGATGCGGGCGTGGCCTTTGGCACGGCCGTGCAGGAAGCCAAAAACAACGGTTACACCGAACCTGATCCGCGTGATGACCTGGGGGGGATGGATGCCATGCGTAAACTGCTCATTTTAGGCCGTATGGCCGGTTGGCCGCTAGAAGAAAGCGACATCACCGTCGAATCGCTCTATGCCCCAGAGATGGCTTCGCTAAGCATACCCGAATTTATGGGGGTTATTTCGCAATTGGATGAAACAATGGAGGCGCGGGTGGCCGCGGCTAAAGCCAACGGACAGGTGCTACGTTATGTGGCGGAGGTGAATGCGCAAGGGGGCAGTGTGGGCTTGAAAGCAATTCCGGCTGGCAGCGCCCTGGCAAATCTCAAATACATTAGCTTCCGTACCGAGCGTTATGATGATGAGCCGCTGCTCATTGGCGGCAAAGGGGCGGGGGTAGAAATGACGGCCGCCGGGGTGATGGGCGATATGCTGGCCCTGGTGCGCGAAGTTTATTGATCGTTGTGCAGACCGGGGAGTTTGGAAAACCTCCCCGGTCTGTACAGTTATTCGTCGGTGGGTGGGGGCGGTTCACTAAAGTTTAGCAGCACAAATGGCGCAGACAGGACGCGGCGATTACGCTGGATGGGTGAGTCGGCGCCGTTGGGGAATTCAAAGACGCCAGTTTCACCACTGTCAGTATACAAGGCAGCGTGCAGCGTTTCTGTGGCGGCGGCCGGGTCAATTTCCACTACAATCTCCCGATTTAGCCCTGCGTGCAGCGAAGCCACACCCAGGATTTCGCCGGGTGCGCCATTGGCGTCGGCATGTATGGCTACCCATGATGGTTGCTCGACAATGGCGTAGGGGATGATGACTTGCTGTCTGGCGTCCGCGGTCTCTTGGGGCGCCTGATCGCGGGTGATGATGTAACTGCCGGGTTCAGTGTTGAAGCTGTATGGCAGCCATTGCCGACCCTGATATACGATGGGGGGGTCTACGCGGGGGAAGTCAAAGGCGTCACCGGGTTCGGAATCTTCATGCAGGCGAATGTGTAGGGGGTTGGTCACGGCCGTGTGCAAAACCCGCACGGCAACATGTTCGTTCACGCCATCTTTGAGCGCCGCGTAGCCAATGATCAGGCCGGGCTGCCCGCCATCATCATAATAAACCACCAGCCAACCTGGCCCATTGCTGGTGACTCTTTCCACTTGAAATTCGCCATCAACGATGGGCTGGTCTAGCACATACAAATCTGGAGGATAGGAAACCTGAAAAGAGGCGACCACGGGCTGCCCATTGACCTGAAAGGGGATATCAATGTCAGGCAATTCTAGCTGGCGGGCACGGCCGTTGTCGGCATATATCACCGCATGAAGGATGGTGGTGCCTTGCTGCCAGGGAATATGCACCGCCAGATTGTCATTGGCGCCGGCGGTGAGTGGCGTTGATCCCAGATAAGCGCCCGGTTGGCCGTCGGCGTCGGCTTGAATGATCAACCAGCCGGGTGCCAGCGCCACCACTTTTTCCAGATGCACCAGCCCATCCTCCAAAATTTCTTGATCGTTCACCGTGATAACAGGCAGGGACAATTGAAATTGGGGATTGAAGGTTTGGGCGATAATGCCGGATTCAAACATGAGCGGGACATCGGCCCCATCGGGGAATTCAAATTCACCGGCAGCGCCCTGGTCCGTATGCAGCACCGCCGCCAGGGTGGGGGTGGCGGTCAGCGGGTCAATGCGGATGGTTAAGTTGGTGTTGCTACCGGGTTGTACGGCCGTATACCCCAATAACTCGCCCAATTCATCACCTGGCAGGGTGTAAATGACCAGCCAACCTGGCTGCGGACTCAGTACCGAAGCAATGGTGACCTGCCCTTCGTCTGTTAGCACCTGGTCATTGACAGAAATGTGGGGGATGACGGGTGTTGGGTTGGTGGTCGGTGTGGGGGGGATGGTGCTGGTAGGCGCCGGCGTCTGGGTAGCGGCAGGTATGCTGGTAGGGGTAGATGCAGCCGGTGCGGTAGGCGTGGGCGTCTCTGCTATGGTCTGGCGGCAAGCTGCCAGGAAAAGAAGAATAATGATGATGAGCAGCCGAATTAACTTTGACAAAGGCTTAATTCCTCACTCCAAAAAAGAAGTGTCCCTTCATTGTGCCATATATACAGGCAGTAGACCACTCGCTTAAGGTGGGGTTCACCTGGCGGAAATGAGAAAACAATGACATTGCTCACATCGTTTTCACTTGACAGCGGCTAATCCCTGTATATTATATAGTACCAAGGTACGGGCGCTGTCTATTCCCTCATGTTTTTCCACGAAAGCGCTTCTTTATCGCCTCTTTATTTTGAAGGATGGAATAATCTGATGGTTTCACATGTAGTTAAAGGAAGGATTCCAATGGAAAATGCAAATGCAATTGAAAAACGGTTACAGTTGGAGCAGCGGGAGCATGAATTGCATGATCAACTAACCGAAGATACCCGGCGATTGCAGATGGCGCGGGCGCAGGTGAAGTATTACGAAGATAACATGGAACGAACGTTGAAGGAATTACATGATGTGCGCCAGCAGAAAACGGAGCTGATTGAGCTTTTGAGTACCACCTGGAATGGGCCTGTGGCCGGGCAGCCGCAAAGCAGAGTGAGCGGCTGAGCGGCTGGTTAAAACTGAAACTGACACGGCCGTGCGCCAGCAGAGACACGGCCGTATTCCCCTCCCCCTCTCCCCCTTCTTATTCAGCATTTAATCAACAATAACAATTGGAGACCTGACAGGTTTTTGGCCTGTCAGTTCTGAACGCCACGATATATGACCTTTTTGCTGTTGGCATCGGCTGCCAACTGCATTAAGCTATTCATTAACTGCGCTTGGTTTAATCAAAACTTGGGATAGCAGTGTTCAATCCTATAACTCTTTTATAGATTAAAGTGATCGGCAGGAAATTGCGCATGATGATAGAAGAACAGGTTGTACAACTAACAGAAAGAACAGAGAGGGACCCGGAACAAAAAGATGTCGTTCTTAATCTCACACTGACGGGTGCGCGTGATTGTATTATGAAACTACTGGAACATATGGATGCCATTCAAGGTTTTTCAGTCCTGGACGGTTCTTTTGTCGTCAGTTCTAACCAATCAACCACCCATTGATTCGCCTGATTTGTTTCTTTTAACGGCCGTCCTGCACAGGACGGCCGTTTTTATTTTCCCCCTAAGCGGCTAACCCCAAACCAGCAATTGTGCTATTATTCTGCCTATGTCAACTATTATCCTGGTGCGGCATGGCGAAAATGATTGGGTGAAAAAAAACCGGCTGGCAGGCTGGATCGAGGGAGTCCATTTGAATGCAAACGGCCGTGCCCAGGCCGCTGCCGCCGCCGATAGATTGAGCCACTTACCCATTAAAGCGATCTACAGCAGCCCCATAACCCGGTGTCTGGAAACGGCCGTGCCCATTGCCGCCTCGCACCAACTGGAAATCACCCAACTTAACGATCTGGGCGAAGTCCGGTATGGGGATTGGGAAGGCGAAAAGATAAAAACGCTGACCAAAAACAAACTCTGGTTTGGGGTGCAATTTTTCCCCAGCCGTTTCCGTTTTCCCAACGGGGAGGCGCTGCGCGAAGTCCAGTTCCGCGCCATTCAAGCCTTAGAAAAGCTGGCGCAGCAGCACCCAGAAGAGATGATCATCGTCGTTTCCCATGCCGATCTGATCAAGCTGGTGCTGGCCCATTACCTGGGCGTGCATATAGACCTCTTCCAACGGCTGACCATCGCCCCGGCTTCTATTAGTGTGATAACATTACCGGAAAATGGCACTGTGCGTATTGGCCGCATTAACGATGACGGCCCATTACAATCACCACCGGCCAAAAAAACCAGGTAAGAAACAGATGGATGCGAAAGTAGCATAAATGTGATTAGAGATTAGAGATTAGAGATTGGAGATTTACCGAATCTCCAATCTCTAATCTCTAATCTCCTGAAGGAATTTTGCACATGGCGCGTCATATTGAGTTAAATCCGGTGACGCATCTCACAGTCGGCACAGTTGGCGAACCGGGCCAGCGCACATTTTTTGTGCAGGGCAGCCGGGGCACACAAACCATCTCGCTGGTGATTGAGAAAGAGCAGGCGCGTATGCTCGCCAGCAGTTTCGAGTCACTTCTGGCCGAATTGAACACCAAATACCCCCAGCCTGCTCAGGAAGCCCCGGTGTGGACAGACATGCGCTTGAAAGAGCCGGTACAACCCCTCTTTCGCGTGGGAAATATGGGGCTGGGGTATAACGAAGACAGCGATCAGGTGGTGCTGGTGGCCTATGAACTGGTGGAGGAGGGCGAGGAACCGAATGTGGTTAGCTATTGGGCCACCCGCGCCCAGGTGCAGGCGCTGGTGCAACATGCCAACGAGGTTGTCCGGGCCGGCCGCCCCATTTGTGGCAATTGTGGCCGGCCGATTGACCCGGATGGTCATTTTTGCCCGCATCGCAATGGTCATGCAGCATGATGATGGACACGGCCGTCATTACCACACTTCTGCAATCTGGCGTTATGCACCTGGAAGGGCTGCTGCCCTGGAGTTCTAACTACACTTTTCTGGTGCGCATTTGCCCGGACACGGCCGTAACCCAGGCTCTTGGCCCTTCCAATCCCCCACTCACAGAACTGAAAGCCGTTTACAAACCACGCCGGGGCGAACGGCCGTTGTGGGATTTTCCCCAGGGCACGTTGCACCAACGGGAAAGGGCCGCTTTTTTGGTGAGCGAGGCGCTGCAATGGGGCCTCGTACCCCCCACCGTCTTGCGAGATGGGCCGCATGGTATGGGTTCCGTACAACTGTTCATCCCGCATGACCCCGACTGCCACTACTTTACCATTGAAGGCAACGCCGCCTTTGCCCCCCAATTACAAAAAATCACCTTGCTGGACATTTTAATCAACAATGCCGACCGCAAGTCAGGCCATGTTCTCATTGAAGAGCCAGAAACGCCGGCCGAATCAGACCGGCTGTGGCTGATCGATCACGGCATTTGTTTTCATGCGGAATACAAACTGCGTACCGTCATCTGGGAGTTTGCGGGCACGGCCGTACCCGCGCCGCTGCTGGCAGACATGACCCACCTGGGGCAAACGCTGGCACGAAAATCTGGTTCACTGTATGATGAGTTGTCGCAATTGTTATCGGCGCAGGAGCTAACCGCGCTCCGGCGCCGCATACGCACTGTTGTTGAGGAAGGAAGATTTATCACGCCCGGCCCAGGCCGTCATTATCCCTGGCCCCCGGTGTGAAACGGCCGTCATGACACACAAGCTACTCATCGTAGATGACCATCCCGAAACCTTAGAAATTATCTCCCGCGTATTGCGGCAGCAGGGTTATGCCGTCATTACCACGGCCTCCGGCGTACAGGCGCTAACCCTGGCTGACGCCGAACAGCCAGACCTCATCCTGCTAGATGGCATGATGCCCGACCTGGATGGCTGGGAAGTGTGCCGCCGCATCCGCAACAATCCCAAAATAGCCCAGACGCGCATCATCATGTTTTCGGCCGTAAATGTGGCCGAGCAAAAATTGGCCGGTTTTAACGCCGGCGCGGATGATTACCTGACTAAACCCACAGAACCGGTGGAGTTAATAGAGCGCGTGCAGACCTTGCTGGAAAATGTGCCGCCCCGCCCAGACCTGGCGGGCACCGTGCCGCCAGTGGTGGAGCCGCCGGCGCCCAAGGCGGCGGCCATGGGCCGCACGGTGGCGCTGGCCCCCAGCAGCCAGGTTGTTGCCGTGGTAGGAGCGCGGGGCGGTGCGGGAGCAACCCAGTTAGCCATCAATTTAGCCGTTGTCATGGCTGCGCCAGAACATCCGGTTACATTGGTAGACCTGGATGTGCGCCAGGGGCATGTGGCGCTGTATTTGAACCAAAAAGTGGGTAATGGCTTGAACAAGCTGGCCCGCCATTCAGAGACTATCCTGGTCAAGGATATATCGGCCCGGCTCATGCCTTATAACGACCACTTGCAACTGCTGTTGACGGAAAGCGATCTGGCGGCGGCCGGTGATGTGCCCTCAACCGCGCAGGTGGAGAAGATCATGGAAGCGCTGGCGCTTTTGGGGGGCACGGTGGTAGTAGATTGTGGGTTGGGGATCACGGCCGTCAATCGCCCCGTCATTGAGCAAGCCGATCACTTACTGTTGTGCGTCCAACCAGAGCGCGTGGGGCTGGCGGCGGCCAAATTGTTCATGGCCCAATTGAAAGATACGTTATTTCCCCACACCCAGCTACACCTGATTTTGCTCGATTTTGGCGGCAGCCTGACCATCCCCCAACAGGCGATTGAATCGTTTTTGGGATGGCCGGTTACGGCCGTTATTCCCATTCCACCGCAGGATTTGCGCCGCGCCGTCAACAAAAGCATCCCCCTGGTTCAACTCAATCCCGAAGGCAAAGTGGCCGCCGTGATCGGTCAGTTATCCCGCCAATTGGCAAAAACGTAGGCAAGGGATATGTCTGAACTAGATTCTCTTCTCCACAAAGCAATTGCTTTGGTGCAGAAAGCCCACACGATTGTAGCCCTCACCGGGGCCGGCATCAGCACCCCTTCGGGCATTCCCGACTTTCGCAGCCCCCACTCTGGCCTGTGGGAACAGGCCAACCCCATGGAAGTGGCCTCTATTTATGGCTTTAAGCATGATCCCCGGCCGTTTTACCAATGGCTTTATCCGTTAGCCCAAACCGTCCTCAATGCGCAGCCGAATGCGGCGCATCTGGCATTGGCCCACATGGAGCGGGTCGGGGCGCTCTCCTGCGTGGTGACCCAAAATATAGACCTGCTGCACCAGAAAGCCGGTTCGCAAACGGTGTATGAAGTTCACGGTCACATGCGCGAATTTATCTGTATGGATTGTGATGATGTTGTTCACGCTGACCTGGTGACGCCACGTTTTTTGGAAACGGGCGATGTACCCCTGTGCCTGAATTGTGGCGGCGTTTTGAAGCCGAACGTGGTGCTTTTTGGCGAGGTGCTGCCGCTGCGGGTGTTGCAGCAGGCGCAATATGAAACGGCCGTGTGCGATCTGATGCTGGTTGCCGGTTCATCGTTGGAGGTCAGTCCCGTGAATGAACTGCCCTGGCAGGCCAAACGCCAGGGTTCCCGGCTTATCATTGTCAACCTGGACGAAACCCATCTGGATCACATTGCTGATGTGGTCATTCACGCTGACGC
>JAHBVI010000059.1 GCA_019637635.1 Anaerolineae bacterium | reverse complement strand
GGTACAGTTTGCTCTATACCTGGCACGGCCGTAACCTCGAACTGGAACCCGTTATGCTCATGGCCCACCAGGATGTCGTTTCCGCCCCGCCTGAAGGGTGGACACATCCCCCCTTCGCCGGGGTAATCGCCGACGGCTTCATCTGGGGCCGGGGCACACTGGACATTAAAAACCAACTCATCGGCATCATGGATGCGGCCGAAACGCTGCTGCGGCAGGGCTACCGGCCCGAACGCACCATCCTCTTTGGCCTGGGCCACGACGAAGAAACCGGCGGTATCAACGGCTGCAAAATCATGGGCCAACTGCTCAAAGAGCGCGGCATCCATCTGGCCGGGATTGTGGACGAAGGCGGTGGCATTATTGAAGGAATGGCTCCCGGCGTGCGTGGCCCGGTGGCCTTGATAGGCGTCAGCGAGAAAGGGTATCTGACGGTAGAATTCACCGTGAAAGGCACACCCGGACACTCCTCCACCCCACCACCCCAGACGGCCATCGGTATTCTGGCGCAGGCCATTGCCCATCTGGAAAACCATCCCCTGCCACCCCGTTTGCGCCGCTTGCGGTCGCTCTATCACGGCATTGGCCGGGCGGCTCCTCTATATGTTCAGGTGGCCTTCGCCAACGTCTGGCTGTTCAGCCCGCTGCTACGGCGCTGGCTCGTGCCCGTCCCGGAGATGAATGCCAGTATGCGGACGACAACGGCCGTGACCATCATCCAGGGTGGCGTCGAAGACAACACCGTGCCCGCCGAAGCCAAAGCCATCGTCAACTTCCGCCTGCTGCCCGGCGACACCATCGCCGACGTCTTACAGCACATTAAAAAAGTGGTCAAAGATGAACGGGTGCAGTTCAGCCCCGTGCCCGGCAAATTTAATGAAGCACTGCCGGTATCGTCGCATCAGACGGCCGTGTATGCAGGACTCAAGCAAGTCATTCGCCAGGTCTTCGACAACCCACCCGTCGCCCCCTTCGTCATGTTGGGCGGCACGGACTGCCAGCACTTTGTCCCCGTCTGTGATGATATTTTTCGCTTCACCTCCCTCGTCATGGACGAGAGTTTCCGGGGACTGGAACACGGTATTGACGAGCGCATCCCCATCGCGGGCATGGCGCGAATGGTCACATTTTATGCCCAACTTATGCAGGTATGGGGCACAAAAGAGATGGTTTTGTAGCAGGTTGCAGGTGGCAAGTTGCAGGTCATCACTTGCCACCTGCAACCTGCCACTTGCCACCGAATAATCAGGTAAAAGGAGATTTTTGATATGTGTTGTTTATTCACGACCCTGCTGTTCTTAGGCCCTCGCGCCGGTATTCTGGTCTGGTGGCTCATCCAGCCTGTGCGCTGGCAGGCCGCGTTTGAAACGTTCATCTGGCCGTTCCTGGGCTTTTTGTTCCTGCCCTGGACCACCTTGATGTATGTAGCTGTGGCCGGAGCCAACGGCGTCATTGGTTTTGACTGGGTCTGGCTGGGGCTGGCTGTCCTGATGGACGTGGGCATGTACCTGGGCGGTGGTTATGGCAATCGCAACCGGCTGCCATATGGCAGTCAGGCATAATCAGTAGATCGCAGCGGAGTGGGCATCCTCAGTTGTCCACTCCGCCTGATAGTGGCTGGTCGCCGGCATCTAAACTGGGCAACGTTGACCGGGTGAGACGCTGGCTAGAACGAGTGAGAAATGACCATGATCGAAAAAATGATTGAAAGCACCGGGAACATCATCGGCTTCAAAGCGGTGGGTAACATCCAAAAGGAAGACTATGCCCAACTAACCACAGAACTAGAAGCGGCCTTAACCGTAGTCGATTCGCTGCGTTTGCTGCTAGACCTGGCAGAATTCGAGGGGGAAGAAATGAAAGCCTGGGGCGCAGATCTGAAATTTGGGCATGAGTTCCGCAAGAAAATTGAAAAAATGGCTATCGTAGGCGACAAAAAGTGGCAAAAGTGGCTGGCCGCATTAGCCGACCCCTTTTACGCTCGTGAAGCGCAATACTTCCCCACCACTGAACGAGACGCCGCCTGGGCCTGGTTACAATCCTAATCTGTAACGCGATTTGCCAAATCGCGCTAAATTTACACTGGAGGTGAACGATGAGAGTAGTAGTTGCATTAGGCGGTAACGCCTTATTAAAACGAGGGGAACCGATGACGGCCGAGGTGCAGCGCGCCAATGTCAAAGTGGCGGCGCAAGCCCTCGCCCCCGTCGCTGAAAAACACCAACTGGTTCTGTCACATGGCAATGGGCCACAGGTGGGGCTGCTGGCTTTACAGGGCGCTGCTTACAAAGAAGTAGAAGCCTATCCCCTGGACGTGTTGGGCGCGCAGACCGAAGGCATGATCGGGTACATGATCGAACAGGAGTTGGGCAACCTGCTCCCCTTTGAAGTCCCCTTTGCCACTATCCTGACGATGGTGGAAGTGGACCCCAACGACCCCGCCTTCCAAAACCCCACCAAATTTGTCGGCCCCATCTATGACAAAGAAGATGCCGACAAACTGGCAACCGAAAAAGGATGGGTGTTCAAACAAGATGGCAATAAATGGCGGCGGGTCGTGCCCTCACCGCTGCCCAAACGCATTTTTGAAATGCGGCCGATCAAATGGTTGCTGGAACACCACACGGTCGTCATTTGCGGCGGCGGCGGCGGTATTCCCACCATGTATCTGCCCGACGAAACGCGCACGCTGGTGGGTGTGGAAGCAGTCATTGACAAAGACCTGGTCAGCGAACTACTGGCCCGCGAACTGGATGCCGACTTGTTTGTCATGGCTACGGATGTAGATGGCGTCTACCTGGATTGGGGTAAACCAACGCAACGGAAGCTGGAACACGTGACGGCGGCCGAGCTGAAAGCCCAAAACTTCGCCGCCGGTTCCATGGGGCCAAAGGTCAGCGCGGCCATTCAATTCGTGGAAAACACCGGCAAACGGGCGGCCATTGGCGCACTGCAAGATATTGAACAAATTGTCGAAGGTGCTGCCGGAACCAACATCATCAAATAACAAACCGACCGTTCGTAGTAGGCGATTTATCGCCTGCAAACGGCGATAAATCGCCTACTACGAACAAAGAGAAAGGAGAACAAAAAACCATGAGCGAATATGGAGTTTATTCAGAAGTAGGCAAATTACGAAAAGTGATTGTGCATCGGCCGGGGCTGGAAATGCGGCGGCTGACGCCGAGCAACTGCCAGGAACTGCTGTTTGACGATGTGATCTGGACGCGCAAAGCGCGGCAAGACCACGACGCCTTTGTGGACTTGATGCGCGAAGAAGCGGGCGTCAAGGTGATGCGCGTCCACGAGTTACTGGAAGAGGTGGTAACCGACCCGGAAGGCAAAGCCTACATCCTCGACCGCAAAATAACGGCCAATGAAGTGGGCGTGGGCGTCGTGCCGGAACTGCGGGCGTGGCTGGACAGCCTGGAACCCGCCAAACTGGTGGCTCATCTCATTGGTGGCGTGACCATTGCCGAACTGCCCGGCGAATTAGGCGCGTTTGCCCAAAAGGCGTGGAGCGGTGACGAATTCGTGGTCGCCCCACTGCCCAATCAGTTGTTTACCCGCGACAGTTCTTGCTGGATTTACGGCGGCGTCACCGTCAACCCCATGTACTGGCCCGCCCGCCGCAAGGAGACCCTGCATCTGACCGCCATTTACAAATATCACCCGGAGTTCAAAGGTGGCGACTTCAAAATCTGGTGGGGCGACCCGGACGAAGATCACGGCAACGCCACCATTGAAGGCGGCGACGTGATGCCGGTGGGTAACGGCGTGGTGCTGGTGGGCATGGGCGAACGTACCACCTACCAGGCCGTCGGGCAGGTGGCGCAGGTGTTGTTCAAACAGGGCGCGGCCAACCGCGTGATTGCCGCCAAGATGCCACGTGACCGGGCCAGTATGCACCTGGACACCATCTTTACTTTCTGTGACCGCGACCTGGTGACCATCTACGAAACGGCCGTCAACAGCATCCAACCCATCAGCTACCGCCCCGGCAGCAAGGAAGGGACGATGGATGTGACCGTGGAAGAGAAGGGGTGGTTGGCCGTTGTGCAAGAAGCATTAGGGCTGAAAAAGCTGCGGGTAGTGCCGACGGGTGGTGATGCGTTTGAGCAAGAGCGGGAGCAGTGGGATGACGGCAATAACGTCGTGGCGCTGCAACCCGGCGTGGTAGTGGCCTATGACCGCAATGAGTGGACGAATGCCCGGCTGCGCAAAGCCGGCATTACCGTGCTGACGATTCCCGGTTCGGAATTGGGACGCGGGCGCGGCGGCGGCCATTGTATGACCTGCCCCGTGTGGCGCGATCCGGTGTAGTTAAAGATGGAGGAGTGGGCATCCTCAGATGCCCACTCCTCAAATTCATTTACGAGGAGGCGGATATGGCAAAGGAAAAGGGCAAAAAGAAGGGCAAGAAGGGAAAGGAGAAGGAGGTGGTGGCTGAGGTTGCCTCCACGGAGGTTGCCTCCGCAGAGGTTGCCTCCATTGAGGTTGCCTCCTCTGAACCTCTTTCCAACAAGGAGTTTGAAAAGAAGATGCGGCCGCTCCAGGAAGAACTGGTGAAGATGCAGGAGTGGGTGAAATACACCGGGGCCAAAATCTGCATCGTATTTGAAGGGCGAGATACGGCCGGAAAGGGCGGCGTCATCAAACGCATTACCGAACGCACCAGCCCGCGTGTGTTTAAGGTCGTCGCGCTCTCGGCCCCTACAGAACGGGAAAAGTCGCAAATGTATTTCCAGCGCTACATGCCCTACTTGCCGGCCGCCGGGGAAGTGGTGATTTTTGACCGCAGTTGGTACAACCGGGCCGGCGTGGAGCGGGTGATGGGTTTTGCCACACCGGAACAGGTGGAATACTTCTTGAAATATGCTGCGCCGGTGGAACGGGCCATCATCAACTCTGGCATCATTCTGATCAAGTATTGGCTGGAAGTGAGCATGGAGAACCAGACCTTGCGCCTGAAAGCACGTGACGATGACGGCCGTAAAATCTGGAAACTCACCCCCATGGATTTGAAGAGCTACAGCCATTGGTATGATTATTCACGCGCCCGTGACGCCATGTTTGCCGCCACCGATACGGACGACAGCCCCTGGCATGTGGTGGACGGCAACGACAAACGCCGGGCGCGCCTGAACTGCATCGCCCATTTACTCAGTGTGGTGCCCTATGAAGAAGTGCCGCGTGAACCGGTGAAGTTCCCCAAGCGGCAGGCCAAAGGCGACTACGTGGAACCAGACCATCCGTTTCGGTATGTGCCGGAGATCTACTGATATTGGTGTCGGAGGGGAGGCTTTAGCCGACTTCGTTTCGGCTAAAGCCTCCCCTCCGACAATTTACTTCTCATTGAGGTATCTATGCTTTCGGCAATTTGGTGGGGTGGATTGGCGGCGGCTTCTTTGCTGGTGGGGTATGTGCTGGCGAATCGTGGCCTTTCCAACCGGGCAATTGGTTTGATCATGGGTATTGGCGCGGGGGCGTTGATCAGCGCCATTGCCTATGAACTGGTGCCGGAATCGGCGCTGGTCGGCCGGGGCATGGCGCTGGCGTTTGCCCTGGGTGCGCTGGCGTTTTTTGTGGGCGACTGGCTGGTAGACCACCAGGGCGGCGCGGATCGAAAGGATATTACCGGCGAGCAAACGGGTTCCGGCGCGGCCATTTTTATCGGCACACTGCTGGATAACGTGCCGGAATCTCTCATTTTGGGCATTGGGCTGGCGCTGGGGGGGGCGGTGAATGTGGCGTTTATCACGGCCGTGTTCATCTCCAACCTGCCCGAAGGCGTCGCCGGTACCGTCAATCTGGCGGCGTCCGGGTATTCCCGCCAGCGCATCTTCTGGATGTGGGTATTACTCGTCCTGGTTTCCGCCCTTTCCGCCGGGGCAGGATATTTCCTCATCCACCAGCGACCCGAACTGGATGGCCTGTATGCCCAGGCATTTGCCGCCGGCGCCATGCTCACCATGCTGGCCGACGCCATGATGCCCGAGGCATTTGAGCATGGTGGTAAACTGGTGGGGCTTTTTACGGTGATGGGATTTCTGGCAGCAGCGATGTTGTCGGTGGCTCAATAAATTGGGGAGATTGGAGATTAGAGATTGGAGATTGACACATCTCTAATCTCTAATCTCCAATCTCTAGTTTTTTGTTAGAGGAGAAAAATTATGACAGCAGCAACGGATACACAGCCAAAGTGGTACAGTCTGACGACTGAGGCGGCCGCGCAGCAGCTTCAGGTTGACCCGGCCAAGGGGCTGAGCGCGGCCGAAGCGCAGCAACGCTTACAACAATACGGCCCCAACAAGCTGGCGGGCAAAAAGAAAGAGCCGGGCTGGCAGGCATTTTTGCGCCAATACAAAGATTTTATGCAAATCCTCCTGTTGGGCACGGCCGTGATCAATCAGGTGATCGTGGGTGAATGGGGCACCACCCTGGTGCTGGTAGGCCTGACCGTCCTCAACGCGGTCATGGGGCTGAACCAGGAGGCCAAAGCCGCCGACAGTCTGGCGGCGCTGGAAAAGATGATGAAAAACATCGCCCGTGTGCGCCGCGACGGGCAGGCCATTGAAATTGACGCCGAAGAGTTAGTGCCGGGGGACATTGTGTTGATGGAAGCGGGCAATCGGGTGCCGGCCGACGGCCGTCTTTTTGTCACCGCCACCCTGGAAATTGAAGAAGCGGCCCTCACCGGCGAAAGCGTGGCTTCGTCCAAAGATTCGGAAACAATTACCAAAGACGATGTGCCCTTGGGCGACCGGCATTGCATGGCCTATATGAACACGGCCGTGACCCGCGGCCGCGGCGAAATGATCGTCACCACCACCGGCATGGCTACCGAAATGGGGCACATCGCCGACCTGCTCAATAAAACCGAAGCGGACAAAACCCCATTGCAAAAGCAGTTGGATCGGCTGGTCATCATCATTGCCAGCATGGCCGGTATCACCTTTGTGCTCATGATTATCCTGGGTTTGTCCCAGGGGCAGGAATTTGACACCATCTTCCTGGCCGGTATCGCTCTGGCCATCTCCGCCATTCCCACCGGTATGCCCGCCGTTGTCACCACCATGTACTCGATGGGCACGCGCGTCCTGGCCGGGCATAACGCCATCGTCAAACGACTGCCCTCGGTGGAAACGCTCGGTTCCGTTTCCGCCATTTGCTCCGACAAAACGGGCACGCTGACGCTGAACAAGATGACGGCCGTTGAATTTTCTATCCCCGGCCAAAACCGCTACCGCGTCACCGGCGAAGGGTATGGCACAGCCGGCGAACTACAACTGACGCGCGGCCTTCCGGCCGGCCAGCCCTGGCAAAAAGGCACCACCCCCTACACCACCGAAGGGCAGATCAAGAGCGCGGGCGGCGCCAAAATTGACCTGGAACAGGTGATGCTGGGCATGGCCTTGTGCGCCGACGCCCGGTTGGATGGGGAAGCCCTCATTGGCGACCCCACCGAAGGCGCGCTGATTGTGTTGGCCGAGAAGGGCGGCGTCAGCGTAGATGATGCTCGCCAGATGTACCCGCGTGTGGCCGAAGTGCCCTTTGATTCCGATTACAAGTTCATGGCTACCTTCCACAACATGAAAAATGAAAAAGGCCAGCCGGTGGTACGCGCCTTTGTCAAGGGCGCGCCGGATGTATTGATCGGGCGCGGCGGCTACTTCTGGATGCCGGAAGGGGATGCCGTGGCCGTAACCGACGATAACCGCCACCTGGCGCTGCTGGAAAATGACCGCATGGCCGCCTCCGGCGAGCGGGTGATGGTGGTGGCGCACAAGGATTTTGACCCCCAGACCTTTGATCCCAAAGGCAATCTGATTGAACTGATCAATGGGCTGACGCTGATGGCTATGGTGGGCATTGTAGACCCACCCCGCGCTGAGGCGAGGGACGCCATTGCCAAATGCCACAGCGCCGGCATCCAGGTGCGCATGATTACCGGCGACCACGCCGTTACGGCCGCCGCCATCGGGCATCAATTGGGCATCGAAGGCGAGGCGCTCACCGGGGCGCAGTTCAAGGCCCTGAGCGACGAGCAGTTAATGAATGATCTGCCCAACATTGGCGTGATTGCCCGCGTGGCCCCGGAAGACAAGATTCGGCTGGTGGATTTGCTGCAACGCAAACAAAACATTGTGGCCATGACCGGCGATGGCGTGAACGACGCGCCCGCCTTGAAGAAGGCCGACATCGGCGTGGCCATGGGCATCACCGGTACGGAAGTGTCCAAAGAAGCGGCGGTGATGATTTTGACAGATGATAACTTTGCCACGATTGTGCAGGCGGTGGAATACGGCCGTGCCATTTACGACAATCTGGCAAAATATATCCGCTTCCAGATGGGAATGCTTTCGGCCTTCATTATCAGCTATCTGGGCGCGTCGCTCTTTCAAATTCTAGGCGGCGTCCCCTTTGCCACGCTGGTGGTGTTGTACGTGAACTTCCTTGTCCAGGTGCCCATTGCCATCGCCCTGGGCTTTGACAAACCGTCGCCGGGATTGATGGATCGTAAGCCACGGCCGTTGAGCCAACCCGTCCTCTCTCGTTCGCAGTGGATTCGCCTCATCCTGACCGGCGTCTTGATCGCCATCGGCACCCTGGCCGTGGAAACAACCTTTGAGGCCACCGACATGGCGCTGGCAGCCACCATGGGCTTTGTGGTGTTTGGCCTGTTTAATATCGTTTTTGGCCTCAGCGCCCGCTCCGAATTTGGCACCGTCTTCATCCGTGATACCGTAGCCGACCAGCGGCAGTTGCAGTTGTACGGTCTGTCCCTGCTGTTTATCCTGTTGGCGACCGAGTTGGGCTTTTTGCAGCGCATCCTGGGCACCATCTCCCTCAACGGCGAGCAATGGCTCACCTGCATTGCGGCGGCGCTGGCCTTGCTGTTGATTGACGAAGCGGTAAAATTCGTCTTGCGCCGCCGGCATCAGGCGTGATACGTGATGCGTGACCCGTGATTGGTTGGGTCACGCATCATCACCAAATCAAAAACGAACTCTACAAACCCGAACGAGGCAATAACCTGTGACCAACAATCCCCAAGAAAAAACGGCCAGTTGGGCCGTTATCACCATGCTGGCGGCAGCCCAATTTATCATGGTTTTGGACACAACGGTGATGAATGTGTCCATCACTCAAGTCGCGGCCGACCTGAACACCACCATCGTTGGCTTGCAAACGGCCATCACCATGTACACCCTGGTGATGGCCGCCTTCATGTTATTGGGCGGCAAGCTGGGCGACCGTTGGGGTGCTAAGCGCGCCTATATGGTTGGCCTGCTGGTCTATGGCGCGGGGTCGTTAACTACGGCGCTTTCTCCCAATCTTGCGGTGCTGCTCGTCGGTTGGTCGTTTGTCGAAGGGTTTGGGGCCATCCTGGTTATCCCGGCCATCGCCGCCCTGACCGCCGCCACCTATTCGGGCCGCCAACGCGCCCTGGCGTATGGCATCCTGGGCGGTGTCAGCGGCGCGTCGGCGGCGCTTGGCCCGCTTATCGGCGGCTGGGTTACGGCCAACTACACCTGGCGCATTGTCTTTGCCGGGGAAACGGTGGTGGTGTTGGCGCTCATGCTGTTTTTGCGGTTGATCCCCGCCACGCCAGGCCGCCAGGGTAAACTGGACACAGCCGGGGCGATTCTGTCTGCGGCCGGCCTGGGGATGGCCGTGTTTGGCATCCTCCGCTCCAGCCAATGGGGTTGGATTGCGCCCAGC
The DNA here is from genome assembly GCA_019637635.1 of Anaerolineae bacterium. GTDB lineage: Bacteria > Chloroflexota > Anaerolineae > Promineifilales > Promineifilaceae > CAADGU01. The sequence continues at coordinate 29,969 of JAHBVI010000059.1, read as the reverse complement.
GCCTCCGCGCCGTTCACGCCGTTGGGGTTGTCACCTGTGTTTTGGCTGATCACCGTCGGCCTGGTACTGCTTGGCTTCTTTATGCGCCACGAGCAAGCCTTGATCGCGGCTGAAAAGGAGCCGCTGCTCGATGTGCGCCTGCTGCATATCCCGCCGCTGCGGGCCGGCCTGACCACCCTGCTCTGCCAGCAGTTCATCATCATGAGTACCTTTTTTGTGCTGCCTCTCTATCTGCAAACGGTCTTGGGCTACGATTCGCTGGAAACGGGGATTATCCTGCTCCCCTTATCCGCCTCGCTGTTTGTGTTTGCCCTGGGCGGGGCGCGGCTGTCGGCGCGCTACGCGCCTAAACGCATCGTGCTGGTGGGCTTGCTGGCCATGCTCGTCGGCGAGGTGTTGCTGATCGGGTTCACCGGCCCCGATTTGCGCTCGGTTGGTTTTGCCGTTGCCCTGGCGTTGGTTGGCGCCGGTTTGGGTTTGCTGGCTTCGCAATTGGGCAACATCATCATGTCTTCTGTTCCCGCCCAGCGGGGCAGCGAGGCGGGTGGCTTGCAAGGGACAGCGCAGAATTTAGGGGCCTCACTGGGCACGGCGCTCATCGGCTCGATCTTGCTGGCATCCCTGGTCACCAACTTCCAGAAGGCGGTCATATCCGACCCGGCGCTGGCGGCCATTGCGCCAGCGTTGGCCGCCCAGGCTGAGCAGAATGCCAACTTTGTGAGCGTGACGCAGGTGACATTGGCGGCAGAGGAGGCGGGATTGAGCGAGGCGGAGGTGACGGCCGTCACCACACAATATGCCGAGGCGCAGATCACGGCGCTGAAGTCGGCGTTTGCGGCCATTGCTTTGTTTGCCCTGCTGGCGCTGTGGTACGTACAAAAGCTGCCAAACATGGCCGTAGGCGAGCCACCAGGGGACACTGTTTCCCACCCGGCAGCCAGCGGATAATGCGTTTTCAGAAGTTCAACTTTTCCCAAAAGTTGAACTTCTATTCCCCCGGCCGGTATTCCCGCTCCAGGTAGGCGCGGATGTCGGCTTCGGTCAGCCAGACCGGTTTGAGTTGGCGGTTGGCAAAGAGGGGGGCCTGGTCGGCATAATGGGGGGATTCGGGGTGGGAGGTGGCGCTGCCAAACTGGTGGATGCTCTGGGAAGTGAGACGGCCGTCCGCATCCCACTGCACCAACATCACATAGGAATCGCCGACAAAACCGTGTAGACGGCCGTCCTCCTGCAACTGCCCATACACCGCATGAATAATATCCGGGCCACCGCCTATGCCCATATCCACGCTGCCGCGCACCAACCGGTTCACCTCCTGCCAGGGCACGTCCACCCGGCCAAAATGCTCCACCAGCCAATTCACCGCCTGCACAAAAGCATCCTGAGCCACCGCCAACGGAATCTCCGTGCCCACCAGCCGCGACGGGTTCAAATCCACCGCGTCCGATTCCCTGAGGTAGTAAAAGGTCATCACGATAACGGCCGTGGCCTCATTCTCCGGCGTGGTTTGCAAATCCCAACTGGCTAACAGGTTGGCGGCAGCGGCCACATTTTCATCCCCCGCCGGTGGATTAGCCGCCAGCAGCGCCGCCACCCGCGCCACATCCGAATCCGGGTGGTAGCCCATGTTGTATTTGATGGTATTGAACTCCGCCGGTGTAATGACGTCATCGGCCGCAAATAAATCCAACAATTGCAGTGCCCGGTTAGTCATAAAAGTTTCGATACCAAACACCGGCGAATAATCGGCCGCCGCCGGATTTTCCGGGCCGATGGTCGTTTGGAAGGGGGTGCTGTTGGCGTTTTGCACAAAACCGGAGGCCGGATTCAACACCTGCGGCAGGTCGTCAAAGGGTAAATACGCCGTCCACAGCGTCTCCGAGGTGTTGCCGGGCAACATGCCCCGCCAATCATACCCTTCCGCACGCAGTGGCAGCTTCGCATTGTAGACGTAGTAGATGTTGCCGTCCGCGTCGGCGTAGCCGGTGTTGAACATGGGCAGCGAGCCTTCGCGCATGGCGGTCTGCCATTCGCTGAAATTGGTGGCCTTGTTCATGCGCCGGAATTGGGTGAGCAGGTTCACATCGCCCATGCTGGCGTAGCGCAGGGCATACGTGCCATGATCCTGCCGCACCGTTGGCCCATACACCGACCATAACGTTTCTTGTTTCACGGGGATGACCAGCCGCCCGATAATCTGCACCCATAAGGTCACGTCGCGCACGTCCAAATCCAGCCATTCGCCGTCAAAACGGTATTGGTCGGGATTGTCCGGGTTGATTTCCAGCCGGTAGGTGTCTACCAAATCAGGGTGGTTGACGGTGAATGACCAGCCCAGGTGTTCGTTGTGCCCCAAAATAACCAGGGGCGCGCCGGGGAAGAGGCCACCGATGACGTTTAATCCTTCTTCGCTGTGCAAGTGGGCTTCGTACCAGGCGGCCGGGCCGCTCCACGGCTGATGGGAATTCACCGCCAGCAGCGTCTCGCCGTTGGCCGAACGCGCCGGGCTGACGGCAAAGACGTTGGAGCCGTAGGCGGTATCAATGCAAACAGGCGGCAGGCAGGAGGAAGAGCTTGATTCGCCTTCCGGCGGCCCGGCAAAGAGAGTGCCAACGGCCGTATCCAGCCCAAAAAAGACCGGCACCACCAACATATTGGCCGCGGCTATATCTTCGCCGGTTAAGGGGAACAGGTCGGCCGTCAGCACTTCCGCCTCGTGCAAGGAAGCGTAATGGTTAATGCCGTCGGCATACGCCTGCAAAATGGCGCGGTCTTCGGGGGCCATGTCGTCGTAATGGGCTTCAATGGTGTCCCAGAGGCGGAGCAGATGGACAAAGTAATCAATGGGGGCGGCGTCACGGCCGTGAACCCGCCCTGCCAGTTGGTTCGCCGCCAGCAAGGTGTCCTGGATGGTGACAAAATCATCTTCGGCGTGGGCAAAGGCCAGGCCATAGGCAGCATCGGCATCCGTCTGGCCGAAGATGTGCGGTACGCCCCACGTATCACGCAAAATGGTGGCATTATACGCGCCCGGCGGCGGGGCGATGTCATCCAAATTGATGACAAACGGCCACACCCCCTGCGGCCAAAAAATGTACGCTGCCGCCAATGCCAGCAGCACCACCAGCCCCACCAATCCCTTTTGCCACCATTTCCATCCCTTCATCATATCCTCCTTGTTTGTGACGGAGGGAAGTTTACCGCTTTGGGGGGGAATGGGGCAATCGGAGTAGTGCCAGGCACAGGGCAAAACCGTTTCGGACGACCAAATAATGACGCCCTGTGCCTGGCACTGCCCGACACTACACCACGATATTCACCAGCCGCCCCGGCACAATGATGACGTTTTGGGGGGTACGGCCGTTCACATACCGCTGTACCTGATTCACCGCCAGTTGCCGGATCTCCGCCTCGGCCATGTCGGCGGGGATGGTGATGTGGTCGCGCACTTTGCCGTTGATTTGAATGGCCAGGCGCACGGTCACGGCCGTTGTCAGCGCCTCGTCATAGGGGGGCCAGCTTTGCCGGTGAATGGAGTCGGTATGCCCCCATACCACCTGCCACACCTCTTCAGTGATGAAAGGGGCAAAGGGGGCCAGCAGGATGGCAAAACTCTCCAGCGCCGCCTGCCATTGCTCGGCGGGCGCATCCCGGTGGTCGTGCAGGTAGTTCAGGTACTCCATCAGGGCGGCAACGGCCGTGTTAAAACGATACCCTTCCATATCGGCCGTCACCCGCTTAATCACCCGATGCCGCTCCCGCTCAAACTCCTCTCTGCGCCTCTGCGCCTCGGCGTTAAAACGAGAGTTTGCCAGCCGCCAAAACCGTTCCAGAAAGCGCGTCATACCCCGAATCCCGGCATCGTCCCAGACCACGTCGGCATCAAACGGCCCCAGGAAGACCACGTACAGCCGCAGCGCGTCCGTGCCATGCCGGGTGATCACCTCATCCGGCGTGACCACATTGCCCTTTGATTTGGACATCTTCTGCCCATCCACCGCCGAGTGCAGCATCCCCTGATTTTTCAGTTCGCTGAACGGTTCCACAAAATCAATCAGCCCGGCGTCAGCCATCACTTTCGTCCAGAAGCGGGCATACAGCAGGTGCATGACGGCATGTTCCGCGCCGCCGATGTAGGTGTCTACCGGCAGCCAACGCGCCACCGCTTCGGGGTCAAACGGCCGTGCCGCTTCATGTGGGCTGGCAAAACGCAGGAAATACCAGGAGGAGCAGGCAAAACCATCCATCGTATCCGTTTCCCGCTGCGCCGCGCCGCCACACTGCGGGCAGGCCGTGTTCACCCAATCGGACACACGCGCCAGGGGGGAACGGCCGTCGCCCGCCGGGGCAAAGTCGTCCATCTCCGGCAGCCGCACGGGCAGGTCGGCTGCGGGCACGGCTACCGGGCCACAATCCGGGCAGTGGATGATGGGAATCGGCGCGCCCCAATAGCGCTGCCGCGAAATCAGCCAGTCGCGCAGCCGGTACGTCACCTGCGCCTGCCCCTTGCCTTGCCCTGCCAGATCATTGGTGATGGACGCTATCGCTGCCGCTGAATCCATGCCGGTGTAGGAGCCGGAGTTGATTAGACGGCCGTAACCCGTAAAACATCCCGTACCAACCTGCACCTCACCACCCGACGCAATCACATTCACTATGCGCAGGTCATAGGTTTGGGCAAAGGCAAAATCACGCTCATCGTGGGCGGGCACCCCCATGACCGCGCCGCTGCCATAACCGGGCAGCACATAGTCGGCTACCCAAATTGGAACCGGTTCGCCAGTGAAGGGGTGGCGGGCATAGGCGCCGGTGAAAACGCCGGTTTTGGCGCGGTCGGTGGATTGGCGCTCGATCTCGCTCAGGCGGCGGGCGGATTGGATATAGGCGGTTACGGCCGTGCGCTGCGCCTCTGTCACAATCTCCCCAACCAATGGATGCTCTGGGGCCAGCGCCAGGAAGGTGACGCCAAACAGGGTGTCCGGGCGGGTGGTGAAGGTGGTGATTGTATAGACATCCGATGTCTTTGAGACATCGGATGTCTCGACGGCGAACACCACCTCTGCGCCTTCAGAACGGCCGATCCAGTTGCGCTGCATCGTTTTGATGCGCTCCGGCCAGTTGACCGTATCCAGGTCGGCGATCAGCCGGTCGGCGTAGGCGGTGATTTTGAAGTGCCACTGCATCAGGTCCCGTTTGCTCACCGGGGAGTCACAGCGCCAGCAACGGCCGTGTTCCACCTGTTCATTCGCCAGAATCGTCTGGCACTGGTCGCACCACCACTGGCTGCTCATGCCTCGGTAAGCCAACCCGCGCTGGAACAGCAGCAGGAAAAACCATTGCGTCCAGCGGTAATAGTCCGGGTCGGTGGAGTTTATCTCCCGCGACCAGTCGTAGGAACATTCCACCAGCTGCATTTGCCGTTTGTAATTGGCGGCAAACTGGGCCGTGCTTTCGCGGGGGTGGATGTGGTGGGCGATGGCGTAGTTTTCGGCGGGCAGGCCAAAGGCGTCCCAGCCCATAGGGTGCAGCACGTTATGGCCGGTCATGCGTTTGTAGCGAGCGGCGATGCAGGAAGGCACGTAGTTGCGGCAGTGTCCCACCGACAGCCCTTCGCCGGAGGGATAAGGGAAATAATCCAGGATGGAGTAATTGGGTTTTTGGGGGTCTTCGCCTGTTTTGTACAGGTCAATGGCTTGCCAGTAGGGTCGCCATTTGGCTTCAATCGCGCGGAAATCGTATTTATTGTTCATGTCAGGTTCCTCGTCTTGTCGGTAATCGGTAATCGGTAATTGGTGTGCGGGAGTGCCAGGCACGGGGCGAAAAGTTTTGGGCATTTGGAACGGGCACGCCCCGTGCCTGGCACTGTGAGATGGCCCGACGCAGGACGGCCGTGCGTTACGGCCGTCAACGCCGGGCTGCGTAAGACGAGAAGTTGAATTGAAGAAACCAGATTCCACATGGTGTGAGATTCAGTAGATCCCAAAGCTTGCCTAATTTGTCATTCCGAACGGAGTCTTCGGAGTGAGGAATCCCTCATGACCGGCTTGTAGGGATTCCTCGGAAGACCTCGGAATGACACTTTCATCAGATTTTGGATCCATTGAGATTAGAGATTGGAGATTAGAGATTGGATGCTTTAATCTCCAATCCCCAATCTCCGATCTCTCTTTCAAAATAAAAAAGCCACAGGGCCGGAGCGCCTGTGGCTTATTAAACGGGTGAAAAAGGATAACGTTAAGCCGACCTGGGCGAATTGCTCCAGCAGCTGCACGAGCAGCCGTTATCTGCGCCGGGTAATAAGAGGCCAGATAAAACAAGCGATTGGTGGTCAGCTAACAAATGTTCCATGATAATTAACCCTGTCTGCAACCATGCCTGATTGCCAACGTAGCAGGAGGGTAGCACAGAGAAATTGGAGCGTCAAGCCCATTTCCGGCTAAAATCCAACAAGGTGATAATCCTATGACAGAAGAAACAGAAAATAAAACGGCCGTTCCCCCCACTCCATCCTCCGAAAGTACCAGCCCTTCATCCGCCCCGGTGCCCGCAGCCGCACCGCCTGCGTCTACCACTGCACGGTCATCATCACCATCGCGCCCGGCAGCAGCCGCCCCCACCGCGCCGGCGCGTGACCCGGCCTATGAAGAACGCGCCATGCGGCGCGGTTGTTTTTCCATTATTTTTGGCGCGGCTTTGGGGGCCATCGTGGGGGCGGCGCTGACGCTGGCGCTGTTGGCCTGGATGAATAATGGCCTGCTCGCCTACAATGACGCCAACGTGACCTTGCGGATGCAGTTGAATAGCGAAATTGCTACGCGCGAGGCGTTGGCTGCCGAACAGGCCACAGCCATCTATGCCATGGACAAGGCCACCAACCGGATGAACGAGACGATGGCTACGGCCGAAGCCGATATGGCCGCCCTGCGGGTGACGGCCGTATACCTGGAAACCCGCATTGCCAGCGCCGGCAACGCCTCCGATACGCTGAATGAGTTTATCAGTGGATTGAGTACCGTTCTCCTGAGCCTGACGCCCGCCCCCACCACCATACCAGAGGCCACGCCAATGCCATAGCGTGTCAAGTAATCAGGTGTCAGGTGTCAAGCGAGTACACCTGACACCAGCAATTCTCAGTTTGGCAAAATCCGGCGATTAAAATCGCGTCAACAAAAAACAAAGTCGGCCTTCGCCGACTATTTCCAGCCGACGAAGGTCGGCTTTGCCTTCTGTTGGTGCAGATTTATCTGCCGCCGCAAATCAAACTGAGAATTGCTGACCTGACACCTGACACCTAACCACCTGACACATTCTTGAGCGTCTGCCACACCTGGTGTTCAACGGCCGTATCCTCAAAAGCAAAATAAATCGTGCGCCCTTTGCCTTTGTGGTTTTGATTGACGCCGCCGCCGACCATGTAAGTGACCACATCGTCGGCATAATCTGGCCCCCAGGTGGGTAAAAAGGTGATAGCCAGGGCGCGCAACGGCCGTCGGCCAAAAATCATCCAGCCGGCCTGCACCGCCCGCAACGTCTCCGCCCGGAAAAACTGGTACAGATACTTCTTGTCATACTCGTTGACTATGACACCATGTTCCCCATTGCCGGTAAGCCAGTATTCGGCGGGGCGCAGCAGCACCGATTGTTCCCGGTCTACCACCGCAAAGACGCCGGTGGCATACAACGGCACATGGTGGTTGGGTGGCAATGGGGAACTATCAGGGGGAAGGGCCAGGCTGTCATCCGGTACAAAACGGCAATACCCCAATTTGGCCGCCCGCCAATAAGAAAAATAAACCCAGACCACCAGCAGCAGCGTCAGGGTCAGCATGGGCTGGCCCAACCGGAAAATCAGTGTGGTGATAAATAACATCACGGCCGTGAATTTGAACCAACTGCTGATGGCATACCCTAAAAATTGCCGCCGCGTGGTGCGGAAAGTCATGGCAAACGCCCAGCCTAGATAGGCATAATACAGTCGTTTCGGTAATGACAAATTGTGCATAGGGGTTAATTGTACGGGCGACGCGCCAGACCAACCAGATGTAATTTGCGCGAAATGGGCAAACGCTCTTCAAGCCAACACATCAGCCGGAACATGGCGGGGTTAAAGGCCAGATAAGTTGGATCAGGAATCAGGTGCAACAGTTCCAGCGCCAGGTTGCTTTGTTGACATAATTCTTCAATTTGAGATGGCGCATTGGCGCGGTAAAAGGTGGGAAAGGTGTCATCAGGGGCACGGCCGTACAGCCAATCCACCAGCCGCCCCTGCCCCCGCCCGGCCCGCCCCAGGGCGCGATTGAAAGCGGTGAGCGGGTGACGGCCGTTGGGGGTAATAAACACAAATGCGCCGCCGGGTTTAAGGGTATGGGACACGGCCGTGAACACCCGCGCCGGTTCCGCCAGATGCTCCAACACCCAACTGGCAAACACCAGGTCAAACGAGCAACCTTGAAAAGGCAGCCATTCACTCTGGGCCGCCACACGCGGCAAATTCAGGCGATGCTCATGGAGAGAGAGCCAGTCCGGGTCCACCCCCACCATTTGCGGCAGCGGGTGGTCAAGTTGCTCCACCAACCCACCGCGCCCACAGCCAAGATCAAGCAGAAGGGTAGACGGCCGTAGCTGCTCCCGTACCAGCGCCGCATACACCTCCGTCGCCGGCCGCCACCCTGGCCGCCGTTGTCTGTATTGCTCCCGCCACGCATTCTGCTCATCCAGAGATAACATTGGGCATCTTAGTTCCTCCCATTGGCTAGTTTATCTTTATCTTCAGGCAGCCGCAATTCGGCTATTCGCCAGCAAGCGGCTGAATCATCACCCGGCGCAAGCAATGGCAGTTTGTTTGCAGAAACAATTGACAAACAGGCCCCGTTTTGCTAATATCTGGTAAAGTGGTCTTACCACCTTACTATATTACCAATGAGTCTTGAAAAATGACCAACTTAGCAACAGATTTTGGTACCGTTGAGCGGGCCGCCCTGCCAGAGCAGATTGCCGAACGCATCTTGCACATGATTAAAGAGCGCCAGTTACGGCCGGGCGACAAACTGCCGGCCGAACGAGAACTGGCGGCCATGATGAACGTCGGCCGGCCGGCCCTGCGCGAAGCCCTGCGTGCCCTGGCCATGATGAACGTCATCGAGATTCGCCAGGGCGCCGGCGCTTATGTCACCGAGCTAGAAACGGCGCAACTGGTACAACACCTCGATTTTGTCTTTTCTCTCAGCGATACCGCCATTCTCGACCTGTTCGACGCCCGCAAAATTGTCGAAACAGGCATTATCGAACTGGCGGCGCAACGTATTACCGACGACGAGATCACTGAGCTACAGGCATGTCTGGAAGAGTCTATCCAGAGTATGCACGACCCGGAGCTATTCCTCCTTGCCGATCTGGAACTACATACCCAGATTACCAGGGCAGCGCGTAACCCTATCTTGCTCCGTCTGATGGAATCCATTCACCAATTGGGTCTGGCCAGCCGCCGCCGCACCGGTCATCTGCCCGGTGTTACCGAACAAAGCACGGCCGATCACCAACGCATCGTGGACGCCCTGGCTAACCGCGACCCGGTCGCCGCCCGCGCCGCCATGCTCGCCCACCTGGAAAATGTCGAAGAAAAACTAAAACGGCTGGCGGAAATGAATGAGGGTGAGCGGTGAGCGGTGAGCAGTAAACAGTGAGCAGCATGAGCTTGACTGCTTACTGCTTACCGTTCACTGCTTACTGTTCACGAAGGAGGCGTGATGGGCCATAGCCCAAGACAATGAACAAAAAAACCGATAGCACTCACCGCTTAATTTATACATGACCGCTCACTGTTATAGAGGAGGAATATCTAATGGCTCACAACCAGAAAAAAATTGCATTGTTGGCATTACTGATGGCGCTGCTCTTTTTGTTTGCCTGCACGCCTGAAACGCAGACCGTTGAAGTAACGCGGGTTGTTACCGAAACGCAGGTAGTAACCGAGCAAGTAGAAGTAACCCGCATCGTTGAGGTCGCCGGGGAGGAGCAAATCGTTACCGAGCAGGTGGAAGTGACCCGTGTGGTTGAGGTACCGGTTGAAGTACCAGCCGCAGAAAGCCGTCCCTTTGAAGGGATCGAAGTTAACATTCTCACCTTTGTTGGCCCCCAGGTGGCCGAACCCTTGCAGCGGCGCGCCCCAGACTTCAACAGGTTGACCGGGGCTACCGTTAACGTCGTCACCGTGCCCAACAGTGATCTGTATCAAAGAGCCTTAACCGACCTGGCGACCGGAACCAACAGCTTTGATGGTTTCCTCTTTGCCCCGCAGTGGATTGTGGACTTTGCTCCGGCCGGTTATCTGGCCGACCTGACGGATTGGGCCAATGCCGACGCGGAGTTAAACTGGCAAGACGTGGCCCCCTTCTTCCGTGAGTTTAACTCCTATCAGGGGCGGGTTTACAGTATTCCCCTTGATGGTGACTTCCATATGATGTACTACCGAACTGACTTGTTTGCAGAAGCTGGCCTGGAACCTCCCAAGACCTGGGACGATTACCTGGCCGCCGCCGAGACCTTTGACGGTCAGGACTTGAATGGCGATGGCACGCCTGATTATGGTTCCTGCATCAGTAAGGCACGCGCCCAGCAGGCGTACTGGTGGATTTTCACCATCGCTTCCCCCTATCTGCAAAGCCAGGGAACATCTCAAGGCGTCTTTTTCGACCTGGAAACCTTTGATCCATTAGTCAACAACGCTGCCTTCAAACGTGCCCTGGAAGTCTACCGGGACTCAACCGAATTTGGCCCACCGGATGAGATAAATCTGGGCCTGGGCGACATTCGTGGCCTGTTTCTATCTGGCCGCTGCGCCCTCGCCCTGGACTGGGGCGACATCGGCACACTGGCCCTCGATCCGGCAAACTCCTCGGTCAAAGGCATCACCGGCTCCAGCATTACTCCTGGCTCACGCCAGGTACTTGACCGCACAACCGGCGAACTGGTGGACTGTAATGAAGAGACCTGCCCCTATGCTGTGGGCGGCGTCAACTACGCCCCTTACGCCTCTTTTGGTGGCTGGGCCGGAGCGGTCAACGCCAGCGCTGACCCGGCCGTTCAAGAGGCCACCTACGCCTTCTTCTCCTATATGGCCGCGCCCGCCCAGGCCAACAAGGACGTGACGATTGGCGCCACCGGCTACAATCCATACCGTATCTCCCAATTCCTGAACCGCCAGCCCTGGGTTGAAGCCGGCTTTAGCCCGGAGGAAGCCGCCAATTACCTGGGCGCTATTGAAGACAGCCTCAACAGCCCCAACATGGTTCTGGATTTACGGATTCCCGGCAACCAGCAATATCAGCAGGTGGAACTGGACCGCATCCTGTCCCAATACCTGGCCGGCGAATTAGACACCGACCAGGCGGCCCAGGCTATTTTTGACGCCTGGCAGGCCATTAGCGACGAGCAGGGACGCGAAGCACAACACGGCGCTTACCTTGCCACCATCGGCGCTTCCCAGTAGACTGACTCAGAGGTTTGTAGTAACCGCTTTAGCGGGGAGACCGGCTAAAGTGGTTACTACAAACCAGGAAAGTAAAAATGGAAGTGGAGCGTAAACCGATCAACTGGCTAATGGCTAAAGCAGGCAGCAAATCTCCCAAAACCCGGCCGTTTGCGTTGGCCGACTGGTGGGCCAGGCAAGTTTTTGTGATGCCGGCCGTCCTCGCTTTGCTCTTTTTGTCCATCTTCCCGTTACTTTTCTCCCTGTATCTCTCCTTAAGCCGCTTCAAATTTACGCGCGGTGGCTTTGACCTGGAATTTATCGGCCTGGATAACTACAAGGCGCTGCTGTCTGGCAAAGAGCAAAGCCGTTTTCTGGGCGTCCTGGCGCCGACAACGGCCGTGCATTGGATTATTCTGACGGCCGTTATCATTGCCCTTCTGCTCTTTTTCATACGCTATTTGCGCCGCTATTTGCGCGACGGCCGTCTCTCCTTCAGCGGCGTCATGGGGCGGCTCCTTTTCATTATATGCTCTGCCGCCCTGGCATGGGTTTTGCTGCGCACCCTGACGCCCGGCGGACGGCCCGGCAGCCTCGGTGTTACCCTGCTCTACGTCTTCGCCGGTATCGTCCTCCAATTCATCCTGGGATTGGGGCTGGCGCTGCTAACCGTCCAGGACCTCAAAGGCCGCCGCTTCTTCCGCGTGGTCTTTCTCTTACCCATGATGATCACCCCCGTCGGCGTCGCCTACATGTTCCGCATGATCACCGACACCGGCAAAGGGCCGCTGGTACCCATCTGGCTGGCCCTGGGCCTGGCCGACCTCTCATGGGTCACCAACCCCTGGGGGGCGCGGCTGGCCATTATCCTGGCCGACACCTGGCAATGGACGCCTTTCATGTTTATCGTTTTGCTGGCGGCCCTGGAGAGCCAGCCCGTAGACGTGGTGGAGGCGGCTACGGTAGATGGGGCCACCCCCTGGCAAATTTTCCGCCACATTACCTGGCCGGCCATCCTGCCCATCAGCCTCACCCTCTTGCTGATTCGCATGATCGAAGCCTTCAAAATCGTTGACCTGCCCAACGTCATGACCAATGGCGGCCCCGGTACGGCCACCGAGTCGCTGACCCTGCACGCCTTTATCTCCTGGCGCGCCTTTGACCTGGGTAATTCGGCCGCGCTGGCTTATATGCTTTTATTTATTGTCACCTTCTTCGCCCTGGTATTTGTTCACCTGATCCGGCAACGCGCCATAACCAGACTATGAGCTACCATTCCCGATTTTTCCACCGCCGCTCAACGTTTAAGCCCTCACCGGCCGGGACGCTGGCTTCTTATATTATTCTGGGTATCTGGACGCTGGTGGTCCTTTTTCCCCTCTACTGGCTTTTTGTCACCTCCTTAAAAAGCCCCATCCAGGTTCATCAAGGCCCATTCTACGTGCCCTTCGTAGACTTTAAGCCAACCAGCGAACCCTGGTATTACATTCTACTAGGCGACCTGAGCCACGATACCACCCGTACCTACACCAACACCCTCATTGTTGGCCCCACCAGCGCGCTCCTGGCGCTGATCATTGGCTCGGCCAGCGCCTATGCCCTGGCTCGCTTCAAATATCAACCGCGTGTGGGGGGCATTGCCTCTTTTATCGGCTGCCTGGCGCTGGCTACCTTTGCCATCTCCCTGGGGGTACCCTGGCAATTAGCGCTCCTGGCGGCCTTTGCCCTGTTTGTGGTGCTGCTGACCACGATCGGCCGTCGTTTTCGCCGCGCCCTGGGCAATGATGACATTGCCTTCTGGATGATCTCGCAGCGCATCCTGCCGCCGATTGCCGTTATCATCCCTATCTACGTGCTTTTTCTCCAGTTGCGGCTACTTGACACCCGCACCGCCCTGATTATCACCTACGTCACCATTAACCTGCCCATTGTCGTCTGGCTCATGCGCGATTACTTTCTGACGATTCCCATCGAACTGGAAGAATGTGCGGCTATTGACGGCGCTTCACGCTTTCGTATCTTTACCAAAATCGTCTTGCCACTCTCGGTACCTGGCCTGGTGGCCACCTTTCTCTTTGTGCTGGTCTTCACCTGGAATGAATATCTGCTGGCTCTCTTCCTGTCCAGCGCCAAAGCGCAAACGCTGCCCTACGTCATTGCCGCCCAAAACGCCGTGCGCGGCCCGCAATGGTGGTATATGTCGGTGCTGATTTTGATTATGATCATCCCGGTTATCGTTGTCGCCATCTTTTTGGAACGTTATATTTCTCGTGGCCTGCTGATTGGGGCTATCAAATGACAAGTGACGAGTGACAGGTGACGAGTGATCTCACTCGTCACCCGTCACGCATCAAGGAATAATTATGCCTGAACACTTCTTTATTACCGGCGGTATGGGTTGTATTGGCGCCTGGGTCATTCGCAATCTGGTGCAAGAAGGCGTACCCGTAACCGTTTTTGACCTGAGCCGTGATCGCCACCGGCTGGAACTGATTATGACCCCGGCCGAAATCGCCCGGGCTACTTTTGTCTATGGGGACATTACAGACACGGCCGTCGTCTCCCAGATCGTCGCCGATTCCGGGACCACCCACCTCATTCACCTGGCGGCGCTGCAAGTTCCCTTTTGCCGGGCCAATCCCCCGTTGGGCGCGGTCGTCAATGTGGTGGGCACGGTCAACGTCTTTGAAGCAGCCAAAAAGGCCGGTCTGCGCCAGGTTGTGTATGCCAGCAGCGTGGCCGTCTACGGCCGTTCCGAAGAATACCCCACCCCCCTCCTGCCACCCGACGCTCCTTTGCACCCGCACACCCATTATGGCGTCTACAAGCAGGCCAACGAAGGCACGGCCCGTATCTACTGGCAGGATGACGGCGTGGCCAGCATTGGCTTACGGCCGTACACCATCTACGGCCCCGGCCGTGACCAGGGCATGACCTCCACCCCCACCCAGGCAATGCTGGCCGCCGCCAGGGGCGAAAGCTATCACATCTCCTTTGGCGGCACCAACGGCTTCCAATACGCCGACGACGTAGCCAAAATTTTCATCCAGGCCGCCCGCACCCCTTTCCAGGGCGCCGCGGTCTTTAATCTCAAAGGGGCCGTCGCCCATATCAGCGACGTGGTGGCCGCCATTGAAGCGGCCGCACCCGGCGCGCGTGGCCGCATCACCTTTGAGGAGCGCCCCCTGGCCTTCCCGGAAGGCCAGGAAGATGGCCCCCTGCGCGCCCTCCTAGGAGACGATATTGCCGATACCCCACTGGCCGAGGGCGTGGCGCAGACGATTGCCCATTTTCGGCAGGCGTTGGCAGACGGCCGTCTGGCATAGAAAGGAAATGGGACGCGGACGAACGCGGATGACGCGGATTCTATCTGCGAAATCTGCGTAATCTTTGATTATTTTCAGGAGATTCAACGCATGAAGTGGGTTCGATTCAGCCAGCCCGGCTACCAAAACGGCCAGCCTGCTTACGGCATTCTCGATGGCCAGACCATCCGGCCAACGAATCATAGCTGGCAAGATATTTTGGCCGCTAAACAACCGCCCGCGGCGGCCAACGGCGCTATCCCCCTGGCCGCAGTCACGCTGCTCGCCCCCATTGACCGCCCCGGCAAAATCGTTTGCGTCGGCCTCAACTATCTGGATCACTGCCGCGAAACAAATACGCCTGTCCCGGAACGGCCGTTGCTCTTTGCCAAATTCACCACTACCATTGCCCACCCCGGCAGCGACATCACCTGGTCGGCCGGCCTGACTAACGAGGTAGATTTTGAAGCGGAACTGGCTGTCATTATCGGCCGTACCTGCCGCCAGGTGAAGGAAACTGACGCACTGACCTATGTCGCCGGTTACACGGCCGCCAACGACGTCAGCGCCCGCGACATCCAGTTGGGCGACGGCCAATGGGTGCGCGGCAAAAGCCTGGATACCTTTTGCCCGCTCGGCCCGGTGTTCGTGACCGCCGACGAGATTCCCGACCCGCAGGTGTTAGCCATTCGCAGCCTGCTCAACGATCAGGTGATGCAAAACAGCCACACCGGCGAGATGATCTTCTCCGTGGCCAACCTGATCGCCTTTTGTTCGCAAGCCTTCACCCTGGAACCGGGCGACATCATCCTCACCGGCACCCCACACGGCGTCGGCCTCGGCCGTAACCCCAGGGTCTACATGCAGGACGGCGATATTATTGTGGTGGAGATTGAAGGGATCGGCCGGCTGGAAAACAGGTGTAAAATAATCGGAGATTAAAAATTGTCATTCCGAGGAATCTTCGACGAGGAATCCCTTCGACGTAATCGCAAGAGATTCCTCACTCCGCAGACTGCGTTCGGAATGACCCCCTGGCATATGACCATAACCATTACCCACTTAACTGCCCGCGACATTCGCTTTCCTACTTCCCAGGCGTTGGATGGTTCCGATGCCATGCACCCAGATCCCGACTACTCGGCCGCTTACGTCGTCTTGCATACGGATAGCGGCCTGGAGGGGCACGGGCTGACCTTTACCATTGGCCGGGGCACCGAACTGTGCGTGGCCGCCTGCCACGCGCTGGCCCCGCTGGTGGTGGGCAAAACGCTGGCATCGTTTACGGCCGATATGGGCGCGTTCTGGCGCATGATGACCGGCGACAGCCAGTTACGCTGGGTGGGGCCGGAGAAGGGCGTCATTCATCTGGCCACGGCGGCCGTGGTCAATGCCGTGTGGGACCTGTATGCCAAAGCGGAGGGCAAACCCCTCTGGCGGCTGGTGGCGGACATGTCGCCTGAACAGTTCGTGCGCTGCATTGATTTTCGCTATATCACCGACGCCATCACCCCGGCCGAAGCCCTAACCCTATTGCAGGCCAATGAAGCCGGCAAAGCCGAACGGATTGCCTATTTGGAAGCAGAGGGCTACCCGGCGTATACCACCTCGGCCGGCTGGCTCGGCTACTCCGATGAAAAGATAGCCGCCCTCTGCCGCGAAGGGGTGGCTGAGGGCTGGAACCATTTCAAAATCAAGGTTGGCCGGGACCTGGCCGACGACATCCGCCGCGCCCGCCTGATTCGCCGCGAAATTGGTGACGAGCGCAAGCTGATGGTGGACGCCAACCAGGTCTGGGACGTTGATCAGGCGATTGAATGGATGAGCCACCTGGCGGAATTTAACCCCTGGTGGATTGAAGAACCAACCAGCCCGGATGACGTGTTGGGGCATGCGCGCATTGCCCGCGCTGTGGCTCCCATCGGCGTGGCTACGGGCGAACATTGCCAGAACCGCGTCCTCTTTAAGCAGTTGTTACAGGCGGAGGCTATTCGCTTTTGCCAGATTGATAGCTGCCGTTTAGGCGGGGTTAATGAGGTGCTGGCCGTGATGCTGATGGCGGCCAAGTTTGGCGTCCCCGTTTGCCCCCATGCGGGCGGCGTGGGTCTTTGTGAATATGTGCAGCACCTGGCGATGATTGACTACATCTACATCAGCGCGTCGCTGGAAGATCGCATTGTGGAATATGTGGACCATTTGCATGAGCATTTTGTGGACCCGGTGGTGGTTCGCAACGGCCGTTACCTGCCCCCCACCACCCCCGGCTACAGCATCACCATGCACCCGGAAAGCCTGGCCCACTACGAATTCCCCAACGGCCGTGCCTGGCAATAATGGGGACAGAAAATAATCAAAGATTACGCAGATTGCGCAGATAAAAATCGGTGAAATCTGCGTAATCTTTGATAGTTAACTCTCTTGTTAAAAGGCATCTCTCCCCTTTTCAGCCCGGAACTACTCGCCATCCTTTACCGGATGGGGCATGGCGACGAAATTGTGCTGGCCGACGCCCACTTTCCCGGCCACTCTGTTCATCCGCTGGTCATCCGTGCTGACGGTTTGCCGATTGACGACTTGTTAGGTGCTATCCTGCCCCTCTTTGCCCTCGACAGCTACGTGCCTGATCCGGTGGTGATGATGGCACCAATGGCACATGACACGGCCGATCCCGCCGTTGCCGCCTCTTACCAGACCTTGCTCGATGACCACAGCCCTGGCACGCCGCCCATCCACTTTATCGAACGTTTCGCCTTTTACGAGCGGGCCAAGACCGCCTTTGCGGTAGTTATGACCGGCGACACGCGCAAATATGCCAACATCATCCTCAAAAAAGGCGTCACGCCGGTTTCCGAGATTGTGTATTAGGTAATTGAAGCAGCCAATCACTCAATCACTCAATTACCCAATTACAAAATTAGTGAATGCTTACGTATGATCAAACGACTGATAGATAGCCACATTCATTTCTGGCAGCCGGATCACCTTCGTTATCAGTGGCTGGCCAGTGTGCCGGCGATCAATCGGCCGTATGAACCGGCTGATCTGGCGCGGGCAGCAGAGGGATTTCCTCTGGTCAGTATTGTCTTTGTGCAGGCGGATTGTGTGGCCGCCGATGGCCTGGGCGAAGTGGCCTGGGTTTCCGAGCTGGCGCAGGCAGAACCGCGCATTCAGGGTATCGTCGCTTTTGCCCCGTTAGAGCAGGGTGAAACGGCCGTGAACTACCTCTCCCAACTGCGCCAATATCCCCTGGTTAAAGGGGTGCGCCGTCTGCTTCAGGATGAGCCGACCGCCTTTGCCACCAAACCCCATTTTGTGCGCGGCGTGCAAGCGCTGGCCGACTTTGACCTCTCCTTTGACATCTGCATCCGCCACCATCAACTGGAGGCAGCGATTGCCCTGGTCAAACAGTGCCCCCAGGTGCGTTTTGTTTTGGATCATTTTGGTAAGCCAGACATCAAAGCACATTTAATGGAACCCTGGGCCACGAACCTGGCCCAATTGGCCGCCTTGCCCAATGTCTGTTGCAAATTATCCGGTCTGGTCACCGAAGCGGACTGGCAGCACTGGACAGCAGCCGATTTACAACCGTACATTGCCCACGCACTGGCCGTCTTTGGCCCGGAGCGGCTGCTGTTTGGCGGCGACTGGCCCGTTTGCGAACTGGCAGCGGATTATGGGCGATGGGTGCAGACGGCCGTGACCACCCTCAACCATTTGAATGAAGCGGAAATGGGCCGTATTTTTTACGAAAACGCCAGGGCTTTTTACAGGCTTTCACTTTAGCGTGACGAGTGACGAGTGACGAGTGATTTCACCCGTCACTCGTCACTCGTCACCCATCACTCGTCACGCATCATGCTCTACTACCCACTTGGCAAAACCGGCCTCACCGTCTCCAAACTGGGTTTTGGCTGCGCGCCGTTGGGCAACCAATACGGCGACATTGACGACCGGGAGGCGATACGGGCGGTGCACACGGCCGTAGACAGCGGCATCACTTTTTTTGACACCTCGCCTTATTACGGCCGTACCCTCTCCGAAAAACGCCTGGGCAAAGCCCTGGTTGGCCGCCGCGATCACATTGTGCTGGCGACAAAGGGGGGGCGCATTGACCGGGACGAGTTCGACTTTTCGTTTCAGGGGATTCTACGCATGTGCGAGGCCAGCCTGGAGCGGCTGCAAACGGAGTGGATTGATGTTTACCAGTTGCACGACATTGAATTTGCCGACAAGGCTCAGATAGTCAACGAAGCCATACCGGCGCTGCATAAACTCAAAGCCGACGGCAAAGTGCGTTTTATTGGCGTCACCGGCTTCCCTCTGCCGTTGCTGCGCGAGATGGTGGAGACGCAGGCGCTGGACGTTACCCTCTCTTACAGCCATTACAACCTGCTCAACCAGACCTTGAATAACGAACTGGCCCCGGCCGTCAAAGCAAAAGGTATGGGTTTGATCAACGCCTCCGTCACCAACATGGGGCTGCTGACCGACCAGGGGCCGCAGCCCTGGCATCCGGCAGCGGCGCGCGTCAAGGCTGCGGCGGCGGAAGCGGCCGTTTATTGCCGCCAACACGGCAGACCGATTGCCGAACTGGCGATCCAGTTTGCGCTGCAAAACCCAGAGGTAGACGTGACCCTGCTGGGCACACGCACCGAAGCGGAACTACGGCAAAGCCTGTTGCTGCTGGAACAAGAACCGGACGCGGCATTGCTCACGGCCGTCTTGTCCATTTTAGCGCCCGTTGCCAATGCCACCTGGCCCTCTGGCCGGCCAGAGCATTTTGAACCAGGTGCGGATTTCGTTTCATAACCTGACGGGGTTAAAGGCCAGGCAGATACGGGAATGGATGGGAGTCGAACCCACCGCCGCTTGCTCGGCGCAACCGGCCACCAGTTTTGAAGACTGGGGCGCCCACCGGGACACAACCACTCCCACCGGTTAGTTTATCCCCTTCCGGCGGCGGCGCAAGACTTGACAGCCCCCACCCGTTTGGATAGAATCCCGGTCGTCATTAACAACCTGGGCTGGCCGGGATAGCTCAGTTGGTAGAGCACTGCACTGAAAATGCAGGTGTCCCCAGTTCGAGTCTGGGTCCTGGCATTGGGGTTACTTTAACCCACCATAGGCGGGCGTAGTTCAGTGGTAGAACGTCTCCTTGCCAAGGAGAAGGCCACGAGTTCGAATCTCGTCGCCCGCTCTCGCACAACCCGGCAGGCGCCCAGCCTGCCGGTTGCATTTACGGCGACGTGGCCAAGTGGTAAGGCAGAGGTCTGCAAAACCTTCATCACCGGTTCGAATCCGGTCGTCGCCTTCTTAAACCCGCCCTTGCCTGAGCAAGGGCATTTTTGTATCTGGCTGTAACGCGATTGGTCAAATCGCGCTACATTTTAGGAGCAACCGCGTGACTTTACCCACCCTTCCTACTTCCATTGAAAATATTGACCCTCATCGTTGGGACTCATTTGCCCCCTATTTCACCGCCCTGCAAGAATACCCACTCACGCAACAAAATGTTCACGAATGGCTAACCTATTGGTCTGATCTCAGCCGCCTGGTCTGGGAAACGGTCACCTGGGTCTACATTGAAAAATCGCTGGACACCACCGATGCGGAAAAAGAACAGACCTTCCTCGACCTGATCAACCACGTCGTGCCGCCGGCGCAAATGGCGGATCAGGCCCTTAAAGAGCGGCTGCTGGCATTGGAACCGGCCGATTTAGGCATACCCGGTATGGAGCTGGTCTTGCGCAATTTGCGCAATGAAGCCGACTTATACCGCGAGGAAAATATCCCCCTGCAAACCGAGGTAAGCAAGCTGGACAATGAATACGACAAGATTACGGGGGCCATGCAAGCCAACTGGGATGGCGAAGAGAAGAATTTGAGCCAGCTTGCCGTGTTTCTGAAAGATAAAAACCGGGACACCCGGCAGCGCGCCTGGGACGTGATGTCGGCGTTATGGCTAGAACAGCGAGAAAACCTGAACCAAATTTATGTCAAGATGCTCCAGTTACGTCAGCAAATCGCGGTCAATGCCTGGCTGCCTGATTATCGGGCCTACGCTTTCCGGGCGCGGGGACGTTTTGATTATACGCCGGAAGATTGCGCCATTTTTCACAACGCGATTGAAGCGGTGGCTGTGCCGGCCACACGGCGAATCCTGGCTAAACGACGGGAACGATTGGGGTATGAGAGCATACGTCCGTATGACTGGATTCCTGAGCGCAGTTTATTGGTAGATACAGTGGATGACGCTGCCCTCCATCCCTACAAAAACCAAGATGAGTTGATTCAGGGTGGGCTGAATATGTTCAATCGGCTGGATGTGGAGTTGGGGCGTTATTTTGCCACAATGGCCGAAGAAGGGTTGTTAGACCTGGATACCCGCCCCGGCAAGGCATTGGGCGGTTATTGTAGTACGCTGCCGGTGCGGCGACGGCCGTTTATCTTTATGAACGGTACTGGAATGCACGATGACGTGCAGACACTCCTGCACGAAGCCGGACACGCCTTCCACGCCTTTGAGACGGTGCAATTGCCGCTGGTCTGGCAGATGGACGCGCCTATGGAATTCTGCGAAGTTGCCTCGATGGCCATGGAGTTACTGGCAGCGCCCAACCTGACACAGGCTAATGGCGGTTTTTATACGGAGACGGACGCTGCCCGCGCCCGCCTGGAACACCTGGAGAATATCATCACCTTTTTGCCCTACATGGCGGTGGTGGATACGTTCCAACACTGGGTCTATACCCACCCGGAAGAGGCACTCGACCCGGCACATTGTGACGCGGCCTGGGACGCGCAATGGCAGCGGTTTATCCCGGACATGGATTGGACGGGGTATGAAGAAGTGCGCCGGAGCGGTTGGCACCGTAAGCCCCACATCTTTGGTTCCCCGTTTTACTACATTGAATATGGCATGGCTTCGGTGGGGGCGATGCAGGTATGGCGCAACGGCCGTCGGGACCACAACGCCGCCTTGGCCGCCTATCGCCATGCCCTCTCACTGGGCGGCACACAGACGCTACCAGCCTTATTCGCCGCCGCCGGCGCTGAATTCCGATTTGACACGCCCATGCTCACGGAACTGATTGGGCTGGTAGAACAGGAAATTGAGACGCTAGAGGCGGCGTTAGCGTAATCCGTGAGCCGTGAGCCGTAAACCGTAAACCGTGAACCGATTACGGATAACCGATTACGGATCCCGTTAGCACACCCCGGCCAAATAGGATATTATCAAAAATATAATAAAAATCCGGGAGTAATCGTTATGCAACCCAGCGCCGCGATGCGCGAATACCTGGCCGAAATTTATCGCCTGGAAGAAGAAACGACCACCGTTAGTACCACCAGCCTGGCTGACAGGCTAAATGTTTCCGCCCCGGCCGTGCCCCGGATGCTCAAACGGCTGCGTAATGCTGGTTATGTCAAGCATGTTCCCTACCAGGGCTTTGAACTGACGGAGTTGGGTCGTCAGGAAGCATTAAAGGAAATTCGCCGTCATCGCATTTTGGAAGTTTTCCTGGTTAACATCATGGGGTTTAGCTGGGACGAGACGCATGAACTGGCCGATGAGATGAGTAAGGGGCTGAATGATACCATTACGCAGCGCATGGCCGCCATGACCGACTATCCCAGCCGTTGTCCGCACGGTGAACCAATTCCAGATGATAACGGCCTGCTGCCACCCGTTGTGGATAGCTGCATTATGAATCTGGCCGTAGGCACCAAGGGGCGCGTCAGCCGGGTACGCACCCATGAGCCAGAGCGGCTGCAATACTTTGCGACGTTAGGTCTGGTGCCAGGGGCAAACTATGAAATTCTAGGTCGTGCGCCGTTTAATGGTCCCATGCGCCTGCGCGTAGAACGGGAAGAAGTGGTCATTGGGGTGGAACTGACGAAGTCTTTGTGGGTAACAAATGAAGGGGATTGAGAGATTGGGAGATTAGGAGATTGAATCGCTCAGGCTCTTAATCAATCACTATGGAAACAGTCGCCGCGTTTTGACCTCGGCTACGGCGTCCTCGCGGTATTTGTAGAGCATCGCCGGCCGCCCTTCTCCCTCTTGCCGCTTTTGTCCCGTTTCTTCCAGAATAGTTGCCGACAGGATTTTGCGGCGGAAGTTGCGTTTATCCAATTTTTCTTGCAGGATGATTTCATACGCCTTTTGCAGTTCGGTGAGGGTGAACACATCGGGCAGTAGTTGAAAGCCAACGGCCGTGTACTCCAATTTATACCGCAGCCGCGTCAGCGCATACTCCAAAATCTCGTGGTGATCAAAGGCTAATGGCGGCAAAGCAAACATGGAGAACCAGGCGGTTTCCGATGTTTCCCGGCCCGGCGCATGGCGCACCGCATCGTAGGGAACCAGGGCAAAATAAGCAACGGTGATCACCCGCATACGTGGGTCACGGGCGGGGTCGCCAAAGGTGTATAACTGTTCGGTATACACCTCTTCAACGCCGGTCTCTTCTACCAGGGCGCGGGTAGCGGCAGCCGCTAACGATTCATCCAGGCGCACAAACGCGCCAGGGATGGCCCACATCTCGGAGAACGGCGACGTTTTGCGCCTGACCAGTAGCACTTTCAGATCGTCGGCGACCAATGAAAAGACGACAACATCTACGGTGACGGACGGCCGTTCGTATTTGGAAGGATCATATGGTTCTACCGAATTCATCATTGAATCCCCCTGCTCGCACGAAAACAAAAAGTCCCCAGCTTATGCAGCCAGAGACCTTCATTAAACTGTGCCACCAGATGATGACCCTACCCGCCGCCACCACCGCCACCATCTGGCAGGGCGCGCGTCGGCTCAAGAATAGGATCAAAAAGATCGATTTCCGGTCGGGGTTCTGGCAGGCCAATGATTCCCTGATCTACCATCTGCAACAGGCTGACACTGGTGGTGACAAAAACTGTCTGATCCCCTGGTGAACGCAAGACCAGATCGATATCCACATTGCGTTCGCGGGCATACTTCAACACCAGCGCGTCCTGTACCGACATGCTCAAAATAACCATGCCTGGTGTTTCCTCCAGACGTGAAGGAATCGAAGTGGGCGTGACGACCGGCGCCGGCTCACCGCCCTCGCTGATGGCCTGGGCGGTAGCGTCTGCGGCCAATCTGGCGGCCTCTTGTTCGCGTTCCAGCCGGCGTGGGTCTACCCATTGACCCACGTAAAGCACATTGGCCTGTTGAATGGTCAATTGGGTAACTCGCTTGGGTACCGGGTTCCCCGGCAGCCAGTCAGGATTAACGGTGGGGTCCTTAAACTCGTTGGGCATAATCACGCCAACCTGGTTGATGGCATCAATGAATTCAAGACGGCCGTATAAAATTTTGGGGAATAGAAAATCATCCCCCTCAAGCAGGGCGTCCACATCCACCAACTCCAGATAATTCCGCAGACCCGATTGAAAATCAGGATCAATCGGTACGGACCGCAGCGTCATAATAACATCAACACGATCACCCGGACGCATAGCCAGGGCAGCGCCCGAAAACTGATCTATGGGAAAAGCCACAGCCACCTGATTTGCCGGTACATACAGTGCCAGGTCTGAGCCAAATGCGGCCACATCGGTGGGATTAAGCGCCAACATGGGCTGCAAAATCTCTTGCCCACGGGCTACGTCGGTTCTTAAAATACGCCCTATCACCTGTTGGGTGCTGGTGAATGTGTACCCCCCCACCAGGGCCACATTGGTAATCGGCCGAAATTCTACATCCAATACATCCGGGGAAAGAATTTCGCCCACAGGCAGTGGCACTTTGGCCACGACAACGGGCTGCAGGGCCGGCGTAGCCGTGGGCGTGGGAACAGGCGTGTCCTGGATAACAGCAACTTCTGGTTGCTGCTGTGTCTGCCCTGGCAAGATGTTACCGAGCAGCGCGCTTCCAGAGTCGGTAACAAGAGCCACTACGAGTATGGCCGCACAGGCAAATACAACCAGCACAAGAAGGAGGAGTATGAATGTTCTGGGTCGCATAATTGAGTCCCTACTATACCAGCCTCAAGTTTAGCTCTCGCCACCAATAAATGATGATTCATCAGGCGTTGGGGTAGGCGTGATTCGATAATACTGTGTATCCAATGTGTAGCCAAAGTTGGGCGGTATTTCAATGTTAAAGCGTTGCAACAAGAAGTTGAGGTCAACATTTTGCACGGGATACAATTGACCGTCATTAATGCCGCGTAAGGCAAAGTCTACATCCGCGCCGACTTCAAGAGCATAACGCAGCAGCAATTGTTGTTGCGGTTGCAAAGCGACTACCAATACTTCTGGCGGCATGGGGGTGGCCGTTGGCGCAGCGACAGGTTCAGGCAAAGGCGTGGGGGCGCCTTCCGGTAAGGGTGTTGGCGTGGCGGTAGCCAGTTGAGCCGCCGCAGAATCAGGCAGGGTATATTGGCCCACCTGAATGACTTTTGCATTCTGGATGACCAGGCCGACGATATACGGCCGTTGAAATTCACGTGGCCGGATATGCACCGTATCCCCGGTTGGCAGTTCTTCAAAGTAACCAAAGGGGTCTATTTCCAGGAACCGAATTTCATCTGTTTCTTCTGATTTAACGGTGATAAAAAGCGCCAGATCATTGGGTAACAGGGTCTGGAACTCTTCATCAATCTGGCGCATATCAAACAGGAGCAAGATATCCACATAATCCCCTTCACTAATGCCGTAGCCGACACTGGAAATGCTGCCACGCGGATCAAGGCGGAAGGTGGAAAGGGGAACGGCCTGGGCCACAAAACCGGGGGGGATCAAGGAAGAGGGTCCATACTCTGAGGTCACAATTTCCCTGATGTCATTGGCGAGTTTGTCTTTGGTTAATGTTTGCCCCTGATAAATATCGGTACGGGCAAACATACCAATCACGTCCTTTGTGTCTGTAATGACATTGCTGCCTACACTGCCAACCGGGCGTCTATCAATGGCTAAAATATCCTCGGTCATAACGTGACCGCGCGGAACGGTCTGCAAAGAAACAACAACGCCAATGGTATCTGTTGGCATAGGCGTACCAACTGCTTCTGGTTGGGAAACGCCCCCGCCATTATCTGGGGGGGCAGCGCCTTCGCTTCCTTCGGTGCTTGCTTCTTCTGTGGGGGTTGGCGTAGTTGGCTGGTCTTGCCCAAGAATCAAGAAGACACCTACGAGAGAGAGCAATCCCAGGCCTATGATTAGTATTAGTATGGCGATTGTTCGACGGCTCATACTCTTATCCCTTCTGGTGTGTATGTGTTGGGTAAAATTTATCCGGCAAACAAGGGTATGTGACAAAAAAAGACGGCCGTACTACCTGTCACAACATTATGTCGCCCATAATATGTAAACTACCAACGCCGCTATGTTATCATATGTAAAGTTGAATAGCAAGTATTGAACATTATGTCACCAGAGAAAGATAGTACCAGCGAACTATCAAACGTGGCCTTTTTGGCTCTAATCAGAATACCAGGTGAACACCGGCTACGAAACAGCGTAGTCCTCGGCTGGCGAGGAGAAGGCTCCCTGCTGCTGCTGCGCCTGATGCAGCGGCAAGATGAAGGTAAAGGTTGTGCCCTGATCAGGGGCGGTCTCAAACCAGATACGGCCGTTATACGCCTCCACCAATGAATGCACTACCGACAACCCCATGCCGATGCCCTCAGTACGCACCTGCTCTTCTCGCCACTCCGGGCGGAAAAAATCTTCAAAGATGTGGCTCTGGTCTTCAGGAGAAATGCCAATGCCCTGGTCGGCCACACTGACGACGGCAAATTCATCCGCTTCCAACACGGCCATTACCCGCACTTCGCCTCCAGCACGGCCGTATTTGATGCCGTTCGATACCAGTTCCTCTACAATCATGGTCACATGAATGGGATCTGCCTCCACCCAATGCAACCGGCTGTCCAGATCAAGCCGGATCACTTGTTGGCTTCTGGCCGCCAGAGGCATCATTTCTCTGGCAATTTGCTGCACAATTTGGGGGATGTTGGCCTGACCCGTTTTCGCTTCCATATGGCCCCCTTTCACAGAGGCGGCAAACAGCAAACTGTTGATGAGCTGTACCATGCGGGAAACGTTGCGCTGGATGGTTTGCAAAAAGGCCAACTGTGTCTCATTGAGCGTCCCACCGGTACCAGATTGCAGCAGTTCGGTATAGCCTTTCACGGCCGTAAGCGGAGTGCGCAGTTCATGGGAAATGGTGGTGAGAAAAGCGTCACGCGACTGTTCGGCCTGGTATGCCTGGGTAATGTCCCGCAAGATGACGACGGTGCCTTCGGCCACCCCCTCCTGGTCATAAATGATATTCATCTGTCCTTCTACGATACGGCCGTGAACATCAAACCGCCGCTCTTTCTGACCCTGGGCCACATCATCCAGCGCCGGGAAATGGGCCAGAATCGCCGTAATCGGCCGCCCCACCAGCGCATTTTCCCCCATGTTCAGGATAACGGTCGTGGCCTGATTGACTGAGTAAATCAGCCCGCTGGGGCCACATATCAATACACCATCTACCAGACATTCCAAAATCGGCTGTTCGGTTAACACCATTTCAGCGGTGATATGACCATCGGTCGTCACCGGACGCAGTGTGTGTCCCATCGGTGTGGCTGCAAAAATGGGGAATGCGGTGCGCTGGCGCAAGTCGGCCACAGCCGCAAAAGGCAGCGCCATAACAAACCCCCAGGTCAGTAAATCAAGGACGGGGAAAAAGGGAAACAGTGTGGCCACAACGGCTATCACCAACAAGCCCCACGCATAGCGCCAATCTAGATCCAAACCCCATAAAAGCACAGCCCAGGCCACCAGTTGCAGCGCCAATACCAGCCATATGCCCGGCGCTGTGCGCAGCGCCAGATAAGCAGCGGCGCCCGCCACCTACAAACCCATTAAATAATAGAGCGCGTGGGCAAATTGGCTGCGCTCCCGTCCCTGGCGCTTCAGCCACACGGCCGTGACCACCAGCACAACCAATGTGATGAGATAATACGGCCAGATGTTCATGGTCACAACCTGAAGGAGTTTTGGGAATAGGCGTGATGCGTGACGAGTTGTGCGTGACCTTAAAGGCTTCACGCATCACGCCAGATTGAAATTCTAAAGGCTAAACTTGATCAAGGCGTGGGTTGGGGCGCGTCGGTTAACAAGCGCCACCACGCCTGCCACGGCCGTGCGCGCGTGGCCGGGTCTGGTGTGGGTGGCGGCAGGGGCGTCGGCTGCGGCGTGACCTCAATAGTCAGCGGGACAACCCGCTTTTCACCAGGCAGCAAATAACCGCCTTCATCGCGGGCATAGGCAGCCACATAATCCTCACTTTGCACATATTCCAGGGTTACCTGTAATTCAACCTGGCGGGTCACTTCCAGGTCCAGTTCAGCCTGTAAAACGGCCTCACCGGCGCCCACCTGCCGTCCGGCCTGCGCCCGCCGGTTCAAATTGAGGGCGGCAAAAAGAGCCACCAACATGACAACCAGAATCAATATCTGAGGAAAAGTGAGTAACGGCCGTTGCCGGAACAATTTCTCGCGCATGGCTACACATGTTAGCCGTTCTCGTGGTGATGTGCAATACGAAATCTTGAGTTTTGTAGTGCCAGGCACAGGGCAAAACGCCCTGGTCATTCCCATACCTTATGCCCTGTGCCTGGCACTGCTGGTTAGACAAACCGCATCTTGCCCGTTTGGGTTGGGTTTAAGTTGGATGTAAAATGGAAAAGGAGATTGAGAGGTTCGAGAATCTCTCAATCTCCCCATCTCTATCTTTTGGAGGATTTATGGACAAACAACGAGTTGTCATCACCGGCATGGGCATCATCAGCCCACTGGGGAATGATTTGGAAAGTACCTGGCAAGGGATTAGCAGCGGTCAAAATGGCATTCACCGCATCACCGCCTTTGACCCAGAACCATACCGCTGCCAGATGGCCGGTGAAGTGAAAGAGTTTGACGCCGAAGCCCTATTCGGCCGTAAAGACGCCCGGCGCATGTCGCGCCAGACGCAGTTTGCCATGGCTGCCGCCGGGCAGGCCATCGCCGCCGCCGGGTTGAACTTTGACCACGAAGACCGGGACCGCGTGGGCGTGCTGGTGGGCAGCGGCATGAGCGCGTTGGAGCCGGTCTTTGATTCCTGGCAGGTGATGGAAACAAAGGGGCCAAATCGCGTCAGCCCGTTTCTGATTCCGATTATGCTGCCGGATACACCGGGCGCGGCTATTTCCATTGCCTACGGCTTACACGGGCCAAACTTTACCCTGGCGACGGCCTGCGCCACCGGCAATGATTCCATCGGTCAGGCGTGCCGGATGATTCAGTGGGGGCTGCAAGACGTGATCCTGGCGGGGGCCACAGAAGCGGCCATCATCCCCATCACCATTGCCGGTTTTGCGGCCATGACGGCGCTGTCTAACCGGAATGAGGAACCGGAGCGGGCATCACGGCCGTTTGACTTGCATCGAGACGGTTTTGTGCCCGGCGAAGGGGCAGCTATCCTGATTTTGGAATCATTGGCCCATGCCCAGGCGCGAGGGGCGACCATCATTGGTGAAGTGTTGGGCTATGGCATGACCTCAGACGCTTACCACGTGTCGGCGCCGGCAGAGGATGGCACGGGGGCGATGAAGGCGATGAAGATGGCAATGAGTGAGGCGGGGGTCACGGCCGTAGATATTGACTATATCAACGCGCACGGCACCAGCACCCCGTTGAATGACCGGGTGGAATCTTTGGCTGTTAAGGGGGCGTTGGGCGACCGCGCCTACCAGATTCCCATGAGTTCTACCAAATCCATGACCGGCCATTTGTTAGGGGCGACGGGTGCGCTGGAGGCGGTCTTTTGCCTGAAAGCGATGGAAACGGGGATTATCCCACCCACCATCAACTATGAAACGCCAGACGCGGCGTGTGACCTGGACTACGTGCCCAACGAGCCACGCCAGGCGCAGGTCAACGTCGCCATGACCAATGCCTTCGGCTTCGGCGGGCATAATTCTGTTTTGATCTTGGAGAAATTTAATCCGTAGGGGCGAGGCAGTTGGGGCGATATTGGTTTCACCAGACAAGGTAATACCCAACTGCCTCGCCCCTACCCACCGCGTCTTTCCAGCCTCATTGCCGCTTCTTCTTCTGAAACCTTCATCCCGCCATCTACGTGGGGCAGGATGAGCCAGGCGAGCATGAAACCAAAGAGGGCGCCAGTGGTAA
>JAHBVI010000058.1 GCA_019637635.1 Anaerolineae bacterium | reverse complement strand
CCTATCTGGAAGTGGAGGTGTTTGGCCCCACCGATGATCTGCACAGCGGGCTGTGGGGCGGCGCGGTTCATAACCCGGCGCTGGCGCTGGTGGAAATCCTGGGCAAGCTCTATAACGTCGACAACACCATTGCCGTGCCCGGTTTTTATGATGATGTGGTACCGCTGACGGCCGTCGAACGAGAAATGATCGCCAAGACCGACCTGTCGGACGCCCAATACAAACAATCTACCGGCGTCCCCGCTGTCTGGGGCGACGCCAACTATACCATCCGCGAACGTATTTCCGCCCGGCCCACCCTGGACATCAATGGCCTGTGGAGCGGGTGGAGCGGTCCCGGCCCTAAGACCATCGTGCCCGCTAAAGCGGGGGCCAAACTCAGTTCCCGGCTGGTGGGCAACCAGGACCCACACAAGATTTTTGAGCAGATCAAAAGCTATATCGAAGCCATCACCCCGCCCACCGTGCGCGTGGAAGTGCGGCTGATCACCACCGGCAAAGCGGCCCTGTTTTCCTTTGACATTCCTGAAATGCAGGCCGCGGCCCGCGCCTACGAGAAGGGTTGGGGTGCCACGCCGCTCTTCACACGCGGCGGCGGCAGCATCCCGGTGGTGGCCGAGATTGCCGATCTGATGCACATTCCGGTGGTGTTGATGGGTTATGGGTTGGATGACGACGGCCTGCATTCACCCAACGAGCGGTTTAGCATTGAGATGTTCCATCGGGGAATCGAAACGGCGATTGTCTATCTAGAGGAATTGGCCCAACTACAGAGCGAGGAAACCCGGCCATGAGTACCACATTCTTACATGAATTGGAAGAACGCTTCCTGCGCTACGTGAAGATTGACACCACGGCCGACCCGACCTCAACCACATCGCCCAGTACAGCCATCCAGTTCGATCTGCTCAATCTACTTGTAGATGAACTCAAACAGATCGGCGTGCAAGATGTGAGTCTGACCGACTATGGCGCACTTTTGGCGACCATCCCGGCAACAGTGCCAACAGATGTGCCCACCATCGCCCTGTTGGCCCATGTGGACACGGCCCCCCAGTTCTCTGGCACAAACGTCAAGCCCATCGTCCACCGCAATTACAGCGGCGCGGACATCGTCTTGCCAGACAATCCCAGCCAGGTGTTGTCGCCCAAAGAGCTACCCTACCTCACAGAAAAAATTGGCGACGACATTGTGACTGCCTCTGGCACAACACTGCTGGGCGCAGATGACAAGGCGGGCATCGCTATCATCATGGCTGTGGCCGGCCACCTGTTGCAAAATCCAGATCTGCCGCACGGCCCAATCCGCATCGGCTTCACACCCGACGAGGAGATCGGCCGTGGTGTCCACGCCAACCTGCCGGGTGATCTCAAGGCCGAGTTTGCCTACACGCTCGACGGCGCACATCGGGGGGAGATTGTCTACGAGACCTTTTCGGCCGACGCCGCCAAAGTCACCGTCAAAGGTGTACCCATCCACCCCGGCTGGGCCAAGGACAAGCTGGTCAACGCGACGCATCTCGCCGCCAAGATCGTGGATACCTTGCCCCAGGCCACGCTGACGCCGGAGACAACCTCCGGGCGGCAGGGCTTTCTGCATGTCGTGGGCATGAGTGGGTCTGCGGCCGAGATGAGCATAGATATTATTCTGCGGGACTTCGAGCGCGACCTGCTGGCCGCGCAGGGCGATCTTCTGCAAAAGGTGTGTACGGCCGTGCAAGCTGGCGAGCCGCGTGCCGAGATCACCTGCGCCATCACGCCCCAGTACCGCAATATGCGTTATTGGCTGGAAGATGATATGCGCCCGGTTGAACTGGCGCGTGAAGCTTGCCGCCAGGTTGGCATCGAGCCGTTCTCCGTACCCGTGCGCGGCGGCACCGACGGCTCGCGGCTGACCGAACTGGGTGTGCCCACGCCCAATGTGTTCACCGGGATGCAGGAGATTCACGGGCCGCTGGAATGGGTTAGCCTGCAAGACATGGCGGCCGCAACTGAGGTGTGCATCAAGTTGGTGCAGCTTTGGGCTGTGGCCGGGCGGGGCGAGCCGAAACCATACCATGCTCCCGAATCGCCAGCCGATACGGGCACGGCCGTTGACTGGACGGATGTCATATAAAACTGCTTATCTGTGCAACCTGTGGATTATTTTCATTAGGAGGTAAAAATGGCAAAAAAGAAGGAGAAGGAACCAGCGCCCCCGGCCCAGTCCGGGTTGCTGGCAACTGTCGAGAAGATTGGCAATAAAGTCCCCCACCCGGTGATGATGTTCCTGTATCTCATCATTGGCGTGATCATCCTCTCGCAAATCATGGCCTGGCTGGGCGTCAGCGTCACCGAGGAGATAGCCGTGCCTGTCCCCGCGCCAGCCATACCAGATTTTTATGAGGACACCGCCAACCCCGGCTACATTGTACCGGTAGACCCCTATCAGGCAGAGTTTGAGATTGAAACGCGCACCATCCCCATTCGCAGTCTGCTATCGGTGGAGGGCATCCGCTTCATTTTTACCTCCTTCGTGCCTAACTTTTCCGGCTTTGCCGTCCTCGGCATCACCTTCATCGCCCTGCTGGGTGCAGGCGTAGCCGAAGAAGCGGGATTGATGAACGCCCTCATCCGCAAGCTGGTCGCCGTGGCTCCGGCCGGGGGGCTGAGCTTTATCATCATCTTTGTGGGCGTCCTCTCCTCCGTTGCCTCCGATGCCGGTTATCTGATTCTGATTCCCCTGGCGGCCGCCGCTTTCTACAGCGTAAAGCGGCATCCATTGGTGGGGCTGGCGGCGGCTTTCGCCGGTGTGGCTTCCATCTTTACGGTCAATCTCATCCCCACCCCCATAGACGCCATGTTGACCGAGATCACCAACGAATCCATCGGTCTGGCCGGAGGCGAATCCATCACCATTGCCGCCAACATTTTCTTTAACATCGGCTCATCCATCATCCTGGCTATCGTCGCCGCGATAGTGACAGAGCGCATCGTCGCCCCCCGTTTGGGTGATTACACCGGCACAGTGGCAGGCGCAACTGCATCAGAAGGGGAGAAGCAGGAGATCACCCCGGAAGCCGAGGCGCGTGGCTTGCGTTTTTCTCTTTATGGTTTTCTAGGTGTACTCGCCGTCATCCTTGTCCTGACGTTACCGCCGGGTGCGCCGCTGCGCAGGCCAGTTGAGCAAATTGGTGGCAACTCCCCGCTGATGGACAGCCTGTTGTTTGTCATCATGCTGTTCTTTTTGATTTCAGGTATCGCCTTTGGCAAAGGCGCCGGCACCATCAAAAGCAGCGCCGATGTCATCAAGGGCGTCGTGAAAACCTTTTCCGGGCTGGCCGGCATGGTCTTCATGCTGCTGATGATCAGCCAGTTCATCGCCTTTTTTAACTACAGCAATTTGCCAACGGTCATCGCCGTTAATCTGGCCGAATTATTGGAACGCGCCAACATCGGTGCACTGCCGCTGTTGATTTTGATGACCCTGGTCATTGTGTTGCTGGATTTCATCATGCCCGGCTCTGTCCCCAAATGGGCCATCTTTGCGCCCATCTTTGTGCCGCTTTTCATCCGGCTGGGGGTGGCCCCCCAATCGGTGCTGGCTGCTTACCGCATCGGTGATTCGCCCGTCAATTCGATCACGCCGCTGATGGTGTATCTTCCCTTTATCGTCACCGTTGCCCAACGGTATGACAAGGAGGCGGGCATCGGCACCATTGTGGCGCTCATGCTGCCCTATGTGATTGTAATTCTGGTAGCCTGGTTGCTGCTGTTCATCCTCTGGTTTGTGTTGGGCATCCCGCTAGGGCCAGGGTATCCGGTAAGCATTTAGACAGTGAAGAGCCTAAGGGTTTGATAAACCCTTAGGGTCTTGGTAGACACATCTTATGACACAAAAAGTTCAGGCAACTAAGAACGGTGATACCATTCAAACCGCCTCCTGGCTGCCGTTAGTGGTTATTCTGCTGGCGCAAATTCAAATGGCTTTTAACGTCAATGCCATTCCTGTTTCCATTGGCCCGATTGTGGAGGAATTAGGAGTACCGGCGACCAGCGTGGGTACGGCACTTGTTTTCTATTCGCTGTTTGTGGCCGCCTTTGTCTTGTTAGGCGCGAAACTGGGCAAGGTGTTTGGCGACCGCCTGGTTTTTCAGGTGACGGTGCTGGCGCATGGTGCGGCCATGGCCGCGATGGCCCTGAGCAACAGCGCCACCACGATGAACCTGGCACAGGCGTTGGCCGGGCTGGCGGCGGCAGCGCTGGTGCCCACGCTGGTGGTGTTGATTGCTGCCAATTACCGGGAGAGGCAGCAGGCGCAGGCGTTGGGCATCCTGGCGGGCACACCGGCTATTTCCGGGGCGCTGGCCTTTTTTATTGCCGGTTTGTTGGGGACGTTGTTAAGCTGGCGGCTTTCTTTTGGCATTCTCAGCGTTCTTTCGCTGATTGTCTTCGTCCTTAGTTTTCGTTTGCAGCCCATTCCGCGCCAGCCAGGGGTGAAGATTGATTTTGTAGGCGTGGTGTTGGCAGCGCTGGCAATCATGCTGATCTCGCTAGGGTTCAACAATTTGAACGCCTGGGGGATTACGGTGGCCAAACCGGCCGCGCCGTTTGACCTGCTGGGGTTGTCGCCTGCGCCGTTTATGATCATCGTGGGTCTGGTGCTGGTGCAGGCTTTTTTCGCCTGGGCCCACCGGCGGGTGGAGCAAAAGAAAACGCCGTTGCTGGCGCTGGAAGTGCTGGATTCGCGGGCGGAGCGGGCGAACATTGTGGCGCTCATGGTGATTGGGGCGTTGGGGCCGGCCGTAAACTTCCTCATCCCGCTTTATATCCAGATTGTGCAAAACCGCAGTTCGCTGTTCACGGCCGTAACCGTCATCCCCTATACCCTGGCCATTGCCACCGCCGCCATCCTCATCGTCCGCTTTTTTGACCGGCTGACGCCGCGCCAGATCGCCCTTATCGGCTTTGTGGTTGTGTCCGGCGGCCTGACCCTGCTGGCGGTGACCATCAACAATGAGTGGAGTACACCTGTCGTTATCTTTAGCCTGATTCTGGTGGGGTTGGGGGAAGGTGCGCTGTTGACCCTGTTGTTTAACGTGATGGTTTCGGCTTCGCCAAAGGAGTTGGCCGGGGATGTGGGGGCGCTGCGCGGCGTGGCCAACAATCTTTCCACCGCCTTAGGCACAGCCTTTGCCGGGGTGGTTGCCGTCGGATTGTTGAGCGCCATTGTTTTTAGCAGCCTGACCCAATCCAGCATCCCTGACTCTTTGAAGTTGCAGGTAGACCTGGACAACGTCAACTTCATCACCAACGATCAGTTAGAGACCGTGTTAGCGGAAACGACGGCTACCCCGGCGCAGATAGCCGAAGCCGTGCGCATCAACGAAGAGGCGCGTTTGCAGGCGCTTAAGGATTCGTTCCTGATTCTGGCAGGTATCGCGTTATTAGCATTGGTACCGGCCATGGGATTGCCCCACTACACACCGGGGGAGATTATGCCTGATGGGCAGCCAGCGGAGAAAAGAAGGCGAAGAAAGTGATGGGTGATGGGTGACGAGTGATGGGTGACCTGATAAAAGTGAAGGTTAAAAGGAGATCGAAAAATGAGACGACGAGGGCCTATTGGTGGTAGAGCGGTGCGGCGCACCGTGCGGCGCGCCCGGCGGCGGCATATTCGGCGGATGCGGCGCAGACGTATGTTGCTGGTGGGGGGAATGGTGGCGATTGCGGTGGCGGGTACGTCTACGGCCGTTAAAATGAGCCAGCAAGACGCGCAGCGCATTGAACAACACACAGGCATGAAGCCGGAAGATTTGAGCGAACAACAGTTGGAACAGGCGCTCAATGATCTGGAAATTGACACGGATGAGTTGACCGATGCGGAGGTGGCGGCCATGGAAGCCGATGACGACGCACCGGCAGCAGCGGCCACGCCGTCTGCCCCTGCGGCGCCCGCCGCGCCCCCAGACGACTATATTACCCAACTGGAGCGGCTGGGCGCGCTGCGCGATCAAGGCATTCTCACAGATGAAGAGTTTGAGGCCAAGAAGCGACAGATTTTGGGACTCTGACCGTATCATCTCAATAAATGGAGGTGAGAGGAGTGCGCATCCTCAGATGCGCATCTGAGGATGCGCACTCCTCCTCGAAGACTATAGCCCTCCCAAATGAGTGAGGGGAGGCTTTAGCCGATTCGCTGTTCGCCTAAAGGTTCTCCTCTGACTGTCCCTATTTCGGAGAGGGTTGCCTCAGGCGCACTGGTTATACCCTGCCTGACAGAGGTTATTTTCAGGATAGAAATATGAGAGAATACGCGCGAAGGGTATTGTTATTACTATCCCTTCTTCTTTTAAGTTTTCTTGTTGCCTGTGCGTCGCCGACGCCGACGCCAACCAGCGAGCCGACACCACTGCCAACAGTTTCCCCTACGGCCGTGCCTACCAGCGCCCCAGAAACAACGAATCCCGCGGACGAGCCGCCCCCGGCCGTTGAATACAACCTGGGCGAGGCCATTATCGTGCAGGACAGGTTTCCCGAAGACAGCCGCTTCCGTAACATGCCGGTGCAGTTGAACGGGATCATTGCCGTGCCGCCTGGCGAAGGCGGGCCGTACCCGGTGGTGTTGATCATTCACGGCACACACCCTGGCTGCCCGGTAAACGATATGGGCGTAGACGTCTGGCCGTGTGCGCCGGAGGATGAACAGCCCAATTACCGGGGCTTTGATTACCTGATCAGCCACCTGGCAGCGCAGGGCTATGTAGCCCTCTCCATCAACGCCAATGCGGAGAACACGTTTGGTTATGGCGAAGGCACACCCGGCGAACGGTTGAAGCAGATTTTTGAATTGCACATGAACGCGCTGGTAGAGGCAGCCAATGGGGGTGAAAATGGGTTTGGCGTGGAACTAGACGGCCGTGCCGACCTGAGCAATCTCGTCTTTTTCGGCCATTCACGCGGCGGCGAGGCCATTGACTGGCTGGCGCACGAGGGGGGGCTGACCGCCCCCGATGCCGCCGAACGTCATGGCTATGGCCCGGTGCGAGGGCTGCTCATGATCGCCCCTGCGCCCACCTTTACCTTCCCTGATGGTTCTGACGTGCCGCTGGCCATCATTTTGCCCGCCTGCGACGGGGATGTGATCGGCCAGGAGGGGCAACATTTTTATGAGGGTGCGCGGCAAAACCCGGCGCAGCAGGAATGGGTCACCTCCGTCTGGTTGGAGCAGGCCAACCATAACTATTTCAACTCGATCCTGGGCGCCGATATGATTGCGCCGCGCGGCCGTCCCGACTGCCAGGCGCCGTTAGGCCAGGCAGCCCAACGCGCGTTCCTGGCTGATTATACCAGCAACTTCCTGGCCCTCATTTTCAGTGACGATCCACAAACGGCGGCGACCACATGGGCGCGCCTGGGGCTGGATGCACAATCACCTGCGCCCGATACCCTTCTTGGCCTGCCTGCGCGGGTGGCCGTCCTGGCCCCGGCGGCTGACCGCCAAACGCTGTTCATCCCGGCCAGTGCAGACGAGTTAACTACCAATCGGGCCGGGGGTGACGTGATGGCTGATGGCGTCACCACCTTTTTCTGTGATGCCGGTCATTACACGCCGACGTCGAAACCGGGCAGTGAACCGTGCCGCCGGGCGACCGTGACCATACCGGGCCAACCGGCGCTGGTGGTGGTTTCCTGGGAGCAGCCGGGCGGGGCGCTGCGTTTTGCCCTACCGGAAGGGGCCGGGGATTTGCGCGATTACACCACTATCAGTTTACGCACGGCCGTTGACCCTCTTTCCCCGCTAAATGAAACCGGCGCATATCAGGCGTTCAGTGTGCAGTTGACAGATAAGATGGGGGCGACGGCCGTTGTCCCCACCCGCCCCAACGAACCGGCGTTACTCTTTCCCCCCGGACAGACCGAAGAGGATTCAATCTTTGATGAACTATTCACCGGGCGCGCTCCCCTGACTACCATCCGCCTGCCCCTGAGCGCCTTTAGCGGTGTAGACCTGAGCCAGATCGCCGAAATCGCCCTGCTGTTTGACCAGACGGAGAGTGGGTCATTGTTTATGGGGGATGTGGAATTGGTACGGCCGTGAACCGTAATCCGTGAACCGTGAACCGTGAGCCGTGAGCCGTATCAGCTACGGATTATGAACCACGGACTACGAACTACGGGCTACGGATTACGCCCCCCCGGTTGTCTGCCCTTTCCCCTGACCATACAATACCCCCATGAGTAACCAGGATCAGATCAGTGGCTCGGTGGAGCGGGTGACGTATTACAACGCGGAAAACGGCTACTCGGTCATCCGCCTGAAGCCGGACAACCGGGGGATGCTGCCCTTCAAATATGCCAGCGGCCGGGATGAACTGATCACGGTGGTGGGTAATTTGCCGGAGGTGCAGCCCGGCGAGTGGCTGAAGCTGACGGGACAGTGGGGGAATCATGCCAAACACGGCCGTCAATTCCAGGCCCAATTTTGTGAACAATCCCTGCCCGCCACCACCGAAGGCATCAAACGCTACCTCGGCTCCGGCATGATTCGGGGCATCGGCCCGGTGATGGCCGAACGTATCGTCAACCGCTTTGGTGCGGAGACGCTGGAGGTGATTGACCACGAACCGGAGCGGCTGTTGACGGTGTTGGGCGTTGGCCAGAAACGGGTGGGGCAGATTGCCAAAGCGTGGGACGAGCAGCGGGCCATTAAGGACGTGATGATTTTTCTGCAATCACACGGCGTTTCCACTACCCTGGCGACCAAAATTTACAAGAAGTACGGCGACACCTCCTTAGCGGTAGTGCAAAATACGCCGTACCAGATGGTGCGGGATATTCATGGCATTGGCTTTAAGACGGCCGATAAGATCGCCCAGGCGTTGGGGCTGGCGGCCGATGACCCGGCGCGCATCGAGGCGGGTATCGCCTACACCCTGAACCGCATGGCCGAAGAGGGGCACGTCTACATGCCCCAAGAGGAGCTGGAACCGGAGGCGGCGGAGATTTTGGGGGTAGAGGCGGGGAAGATTACGGCCGTGATTGACGCCCTGGAAACGAGTGATTTTATTAAGCGAGAGGTGATTCAGTATGCAGTGAGCAGTGAGCGATTAGCAGTGAGCGGTGAGCAGGTGACAGGTGACAAGTGGCCGGTGGCAGGTGAAGAATCTCCAATCTCCAATCTCCAATCTCCCATTATCAAAGAAGAGCGCGCCGTTTACCTGACGCCGTTTTACTATTCGGAAATTGGGGTGACGCAGCGGGTGAAGCGGATGATTGAGCATCCGACGAGCCGGTTGGCGGTGATCGGTAATCGGTTATCGGTAATCGGTGAACGCTCTAATCTCCAATCTCCCATTTCCAATCTCCAATTATCTCCTCAACAAATGGAAGCCGTGCAAACGGCCGTGACCCACAAAGTCACCATTCTCACCGGCGGCCCTGGCACGGGTAAGACCACCTGCCTGCGGGCGCTATTGGATTTGCTGGATGGGCACAAATTGACCTATGCGCTGGCTTCACCCACCGGACGGGCGGCCAAACGGCTGGCGGAAGCGACCGGGCGCGAGGCCAAAACCATCCACCGGCTGCTGGAATTTAATCCCGGCGAAGGATTCGGCCGTAGCGAAGAAAACCCGATCAACGCCGATATGATCGTCATTGACGAGGCGTCCATGCTCGACCTGGTACTGGCGAACAACCTGCTCAAAGCGATTGCGCCGGACAGCCACCTGCTGCTGGTGGGGGACATTGACCAGTTGCCCAGCGTGGGCGCGGGGGATGTATTGGCCGATTTGATTGATTCGGGGGTGACAGCCGTTGTCCGCCTGCAAACCATCTTCCGCCAGGCCGCCAACTCCCTCATCATCCGCAACGCCCACCACATCAACCAGGGGAAGATGCCGGATACGCCCAAAGAGGCGCAGGACTTCTTCCTCTTTGTGGTGGAAGAAGCGGACAAAGCGGCCGAAATGCTGGTGGAGGTGGTGCAAAAACGCGCCCCGCTCAAGTTTGGCTTTGACCCCCTGGATGACATTCAGGTGCTGGCGCCCATGTACAACGGCGCGGTGGGTGTTCACAATTTGAACCTGCTGCTGCAATCATCGCTTAACCCGCCCTCAGGCCATAAACCGGAACGTAAACTGGGCGGTCGCCTCTTACGTGTGGGCGACAAGGTGATGCAGACGGTGAACAATTACGATAAGAGCATCTACAACGGGGACATCGGCCGCATTACGGCTATGGATATCATCAACCAGACGTTGACGGTGAGTATTGATGGCGCGCCGGTGGTGTATGATTTTTTAGAAGCGGACGAACTGGTACACGCCTACGCCATTTCCGTGCATAAGAGCCAGGGGGCGGAGTATCCGTGTGTGGTCATGCCCATGCACACGCAGCATTATTTGATGTTACAGCGGAATTTGTTGTACACGGCCGTGACCCGCGCCAAAAAAGTGGTCATCCTGGTAGGCACCCGCAAAGCGATCCACATCGCCATCAACAACAACAAAGTCACCCAACGCCACACCGCCCTGGACTGGCGGTTACAACGTTAGTATTTATGCCTGAAAACTCAGATTCCCAATTGACACTCCGGGTCATTCTGCCCTGGGCATTGTTGTTTCTGGCGCTGATGAGTTTGCCTTATCTGGTGGCCTGGTTGGGGCCGCCGCCGGGCAAGGTGTTTGTGGGCACGTTTGTCAACCCGGATGATCTGTCTACCTATCTGGCCGCAATCCGGCAGGGGGGCGACGGCCGTTGGCTCTACCACTTCTCCTTTTCACCTGAACCCTGGCAGCCGAAGTTGATGCTGCTGCCGTATTTGCTGCTGGGCAAAATCGCGGCAGTGGTTGGGGGGAGCGGTTTGTTTTGGTTTCATTTGTTGCGGGTCACGGCCGTACTCTTCACGCTGCTCATTTTTCTGTTCTGGGTACGCACCCTCTTCCCTGGCCGCGCCCGGCGGCAATTCACCGCCTGGTTTCTCATCGTCTATGGCTCCGGCATTGGCTGGCTGGTAGCCATCCTGCGGCTGGCAGAGCGCGTACCCGGCGGCCTGCCCGACCTGGGTGGGCCGGAGTGGTCAATTTTCATGGCGCTGTTTCACACGCCGCACTTTGCTCTGGGCGTAGGGCTGGAGGTTCTGCTCTTCATTTGTGTACTGAAGATGAGTGCGTTGGCAGGGGACGGCCGTTGGCCCCACATCCGCTGGGCTATTGCCGGGAGCATCGTGGGCGTGGCGTTGGGGCTGACATACGTCTATCACCTGCCGGTCGCCGGGCTGGTGATTGGCTTCCATTTGCTGGCGCTGGCCTGGCAGCAGCGGCGCATCCCCTGGCGTGTCTGGGGCTATGGCCTGCTCATTTTGCTGCCACTGGCGCTGCTGCTGGTTTATTATGCCCTCCTGACCAACCAGGACCCCTATTTTGCGGCTTACACCCAACATGAACACGTCATCCCGCCGCCGCCGCCGCTGGCCGCCCTCATCGGCATCGGCTTTTTGGGGGTGATGGCGTTAGTGGGCCTACGCGCCTGGTTTCGGGCGCCGTTGCCCTGGCTGGTTCCGTTGTGGGTGGCAGCCAATGTGCTGCTGCTCTATCTGCCCATCGTCCAATTTTCCGGGCGTTTTGCCCTGGGGCTGATGGTTCCCGTGGCCACCCTGGCTGCCTGGGGACTGGAAGAAGTGATATTACCGGGGCTGGCGAAACGGCCGTTTTACACCCGTTTCCGCCAATGGACGCCCACCCCCTACGCTACCCTGCGCCGCGTTTTTTTCTTCCTGGTTATCCCCAGTACCATCATCTTGTCATTGTTGGTGACGAAAACGGCCGTAGACGCTCAGGATTTCCCCACCTACTTGCCGACAACCGAGATAACGGCCGCCCACTGGCTGGCGCAGCAAGCAGGGCCAGACGATCTGGTGCTGGCCTATTACCCCATGGGCAACTATCTGCCGCGTGTGCTGCCGGGCAAGGTGTTTTTAGGGCAGCTAGACTACACCACCGACCTGGAAGGCAAAGTAGCTCTGGTGGAGCAGTTTTGGCAGCCAGAAACCAGCCTGGCCTGGCGGCAGGCATTGATTGAAACGTGGAAAATAGATTATATTTATGCCGGGCAGTATGAGGCGCTGCTGGGCGACACGGCAGTGCCCGTCCCTGGCCAGATTGTCTATCATCAGGATGGCATTATTATTTACCACGTTACCCGCTAAGTTGAACAGGAGTGGCTATGACGGAAGAACGCATCACCCAACTCTATTTTGTCACCGGTTCGCAGAATAAATTCAACGACTACCAGTTTTTGTTGGGCAAATACGCCGACCTGCGTTGGGCGCGCTATGCGCTGGAAGAGCCGGTGCTGGTAGACCAGGCCATCCTCATCCGGCGCAAAGTAGAGATGGCACGGCCGTTGCTGCCCCATTTGCCTTTCCTGGTGGAGCAAACGAATCTGATCATCCGCGCCTGGAAGGATTTGCCGGGTAATGTGACCGGGCTATTCATGGAAGGAGTAGGGGTTGAGGGCATTTGCAAAATGATGCAGGCTTTCGAGGATCGCTCGGCCAACGTGGTCACCGATCTGGGGTTTCATGCGCGGGATGGTCAGGTATATGTGTTTCGGGGAAAGCTGAATGGGGTGATTGCCCCGGAGCCGCGTGGTAATCAGATTTATGGTTGGGATACGATATTCATCCCCGACGGGCAGGAACGCACCTTTGCCGAAATGCCGGTGGAGCAGCGACACAGTATGTCTACCCGGAAACTGGCGGTAGCCGCTTTTTTCACGGCCGTACTCGAAGAAGAAAACGCCACCCTCCTGCTACAGAACCGCATCCGCCTGCGCCAGCTCATCACCCGTTACTTTAGCAAACCGGAGTTGGAATTG
Organism: Anaerolineae bacterium; assembly: GCA_019637635.1. Taxonomy (GTDB): domain Bacteria; phylum Chloroflexota; class Anaerolineae; order Promineifilales; family Promineifilaceae; genus CAADGU01. The sequence continues at coordinate 27,710 of JAHBVI010000058.1, read as the reverse complement.
TTGTTATTTGACCTGGGGATTGACAAAGAAGAAATTCCAGAGGGCGCTAAATCCGACATGGCGCAGGAGATAATTTTGTATTGTGAGCGACACGGCCGTATGGATGACCTCTTACAATTATGCCGCCAGCAGCGCCCCAACGCCGATTGGCCGGAGGCGCTGTGAAGTAGTGCCAGGCACAGGGCAAAAGGCAGCGACCGAGGCAGGCTTTATGCCCTGTGCCTGGCACTGCTGCTCTTCCTACCTTACCGGTTCCAGGTGAACCGTCTCGTTCACCCGCCCCGTCAGTTTGCACTCTGTTTGGGTGCCGCCGTCACAGGGTGAGATGCTGATGGCCTGTTTGTATTGGCCCAACGTGGCCTGCACCGTCAGGACGCCTTTATTCACGTGGTAAACGGCCTGCGGGTCTTCGTGTTTGTTTAAGCGCAAAATGCACGGGCCGGAAGTCGCCGCCGCGTCTTCATCCAGCAGCCGCAAATAAATGTTCATATTGCCGCTGTAGCCTAAAATGCTAATTTGCCCGGCAATGGTCACTTCATGGTCAGAAAATTGGGTCACTTCGCCGCTGCCCACCGGAATCCAGACCACTTTTTTAGCCTTCACCGTCTGTTTCTGGCCGATGCGGGTGCCTTTAGCCACAAATGGGGGAATCGTCGCCATATGCTTTCCTTTTAGTTGTGTAAATTGGAGGGGATTATACCGGAGAATGGCTCAGGCGCAGCCAATCGCTTTCATGGCGTCGTGGGTGGATAGATGGAAGTTTTCCGGGCCGAAACTGTCTACAAAACCAACGGCCCGCAGCCGGTCCATCACCGGCCCTTTAACGGCTGCCAGGTGGAAGCTGACGCCGGCGTCGTGCAACTCCTGACGCAGCGATTCGAGTGTGTCCAGGGCGCTGGCGTCTATGAAGTTCACGGCCGTGCAAATCAACACAAAGTGCGCCAATTCCGGCTCGTCGGCCACCCGGCGCAGCACCGTTTCTTCCAGATAAGCGGTATTGGCAAAGTACAGGCTTTCATCAATGCGCACGGCAGCCACGCGGGGGCACGTTTGTACCGTGTGCCGCTGCACGTTCAGGTATTGTTCACTGTTGCCCACCCGCCCCACCACGGCCACGTGCGGCCGGCTGGTGCGCCAGATGAACAGCAGCAGTGCCGCTGCCACCCCCAGCAATATGCCCATTTCAATGCCCACCGCCAGCACCGCGCCAAAGGTCACAAGCATGGAAGCGGCGTCGGCTTTGTTGTAACGCCAGGTGTGGCGGAACGTTTTAACGTCTATCAGGCTGGCCACGGCCACCAGAATGATGGCGGCCAACACCACCTGGGGCAGGTAGGCAAACAATGGCGTCAGAAACAGCACCGTGAGGGCAATGAGTACGGCCGTGACCATCGAAGCCAGCCCCGTGTTCGCCCCGGCCTCAAAATTACCTGACCCACCGACCGGCTAAACCCGCCCGTTACCGGATAGCCGCCGGTAAAAGCAGCCCCCAAATTAGCCATGCCCAATCCTACCAACTCCTGATCGGAGTTAATCTTCTGCCGCCGTTTGCTGGCTAATGATTTGGCCACGGAAATGCTTTCCATATACCCCACAAAGCTGATCGCCAACGCCGTAGGCAGCAGCGCCCGCCAGAGGGTGAGATCAAGGGTAGGGGTGGTGAGGGGGGGCAAACCGGCGGGCACAAAGCCTACCACTTTAACGTCCGCCGCCACATCCAGCCGCAGGACAACAACCAGCAGCGTAGCCAGCAAAACCACCAACAAAGGGGCGCTTTTGGTGATGGGCGTTACCAGCCCCGCCGGCAGTTTGCGCCGTTTCAGTTGGCTGCCCAAAGCGTATTTGAAGTAAAGCAGGATGGCGATGCTGCCTAGGCCAATAGCCAGGGTGATGACGTTGGTTTCGGCCAGGTGTTGGAAAGTGTAAACGGCCGTGTCCACAAATTCCAGATTCGGCGTAGACAGCCCCAACAGATGTTTGAACTGGCTCAGGCCAATGACCAACGCCGCCGCGCTGGTGAAACCGGCCAATACCGGATGGCTGAGAAAGTTCACCAAAAACCCGGCGCGCAGCAGCCCCATGCCCATCTGAATCAGCCCCACCAGCAAAGCCAGGGTGAGCGCCGCCTGCCAGTAAACGGCCGTGCCCATTTCGGCCACCTGCCCCACACCAGAAGCCACCAGCAGCGAGACAATCGCCACCGGCCCCACCGCCAGCGTGCGGCTGGTGCCAAACAAGCCATACAGCAACAGGGGCGCAATGCTGGCATACAGCCCCACCTGCGGCGGCAGCCCGGCCAACAGCGCATAGGCCATGCCCTGCGGCACCAGCATGATGGCCACAATCAACCCGGCCATCAGGTCGCCCGCCAGCCATTCACGGCGGTACACACGCCCCCAGGCCAGCGCCGGTATCGCCGAGCTGACAGGTTTCCAAAACCTGTTAGCTCTTACGGACTGGCTGTGAACTGAATTGCCCATTTGTTTAACGATTAACCGGCAGTCCGGCCATTTGCCAGGCGATCATGCCGCCGCCCAGGTTGGCGACGTTGTCAAAACCGGCGGCGGCTAAAATTTCGCAGGCCACCTGGCTGCGATTCCCGGAGCGGCAGACGCACACGATGGGCTGATCGGTGGGCAGTTCAGACAGGCGTCGCTGCAACACTTGCAGCGGCAGCAGCCGCGCCCCGGCAATGTGCCCTTCATATTGATACTCCATGGGGCTGCGCACATCCACCAGGATGGGTGCGGCATCGCTTTTCAATTGCTGCTGCAATTCGGGAATGGTGATGTTGGCGATGCGTGGCTGCACGGCCGTCTGGCCTGAACGTTGAAAAAGTGAAGTAAACATAGATAACTCCTTTTGTACTTTTCAAAAGGATAACGGCCGTGTGCAAGGCAGTCATAAAAGAAATGCAAGGGTTGTGTAAGGGGCGGGTTTTATAGTTCACGGGTGAAGATGGTGAAGGCCAGGTTGTTGGCGCTACTGACAAACGATTGCCCTGGCCGAAAGCCATGTTTTTCCCAGACGCGCCGGGCACGGCCGTTGAAGTCGGCAATGGTCACGCGCAGCCGGAGCGGCTGGAAGGTGTGCCGGGCAAAGATGATGGCGCTCCCGGCGAACTGGCTGCCCAGGCCCCGCCCGGTCAGGTCGGGGCGCACGGCCATGCCAATGTCCAGCGCCTCCTGGCTGTAGTCGCCGCCGCTCACCTGCCCGTCCAGCCCAAAGCTGACCACGGCCGTCACCTCGCCACTATCCGCATCCACCACACTGTAAAAGTTGTAGACGGGGTCCAGAAAATAGTCGGCGGCTTCGGCCAGGGCGGTGGGGTCAGTACGGCCGTCGCCCAAACTATAGATGTCATACGGCGGCTCATATTGCCAGGTGAGCAGCAGGGGCAGGTCATCGCTGGCAATGGGGCGCAGCGTGAGGTGGAGTTCACGCATGGGATTCCAGCGATTCCAACGGCGCCGGCAAGGTGCGCGGCAGGCGCACGGCCGTGACCAATGCCACCAGCAGATACACAATGCCTGAGGCCACAAAGGCCGCCCGCAGCCCAAACCAGACCACCACCAGTGACCCCAAAATAGGGGCAATGGCCCGCGCCGCGGAGATGATGGAATTTTCCAGGCCATACACGCTGCCCGCCTGGTCAGCGCGGGAGTAGTGGGCCAGCAAGGCGCTGATTGACGGAACCACCCCGCCGGCCGCCGCGCCTGTGAGCGCCTGCAAGAGCAAAAGCTGCCCGGCGGTTGTGACCTGGCTTTGTGGCAGGTAAAACAGCCCGGCCAACAGCGCCGAACCGATGAGGACTTTGCGGTGGCCCACCTTGTCGCCCAGCCGCCCCAGGTAAACGGCCGTGAGCGTACCCGCCCCCGCCGTCACCCCAATCGTCAGCCCGGTGATCGTGTTCACCCGCGATTGGTCGGCCACCAGGGAAGCGATAAACAGGGGCGCAAAGGGCAGCAGCAGGGTCTGCCCCAGGTTAGCCAGAAAACGCAGGCTGTAAGCGAGGGAAATGCCGGGCATTTGCCATACGGCGCGCCATTCCTGCCAGAAGCGGATACGTTTTGTTTCTGTTTTGGCCGGTGGCGTGAACTGTTCGGTCACGCCCCACCAGACCAGAAAGCCGGATGCCAGCAAGAGAATGGAGGTGATGACAAAGGCATACCGGTAGCCAAAGGCATCGGCCACCAGCCCGCCCAGCAAAGGGCCAATGGCCACGCCGCTGACCAGCCCCATTTGCAGCAGCCCCATGGCAAAACCGGTGCGCTCGCGGGGGGCGGCGGCAGCCACCAGGGCATTAGCGGCGGCGACGGTGCCGGTGATCAAACCCTGGATGGCGCGCAGCAGCACCAATTGTTCGGCGCTCTGGGCAAAACCCATCAGCAGCAAAACGGCCGCGCCGCCAAACATGGCCCGCTCCACCATCAGTTTACGGCCGTAGCGGTCGGCCACCGCTCCCCAAATGGGCGAGGCGATAGCCATGGTAAACGCCTGCGCCGAAAAAACCGCGCCCGCCAGAAACTCCACGCTCAGCGTGGTGCTGCTGCCCAGTTCGGCCACGTACAGGGGGAGAAAGGGGAAAAAGATGGAAAAGCCGACGGCCGTGACCAACTGCGCAATGAACATGATGCCCAGGGTGCGCTGCCAGGGCACAAGGTGATCAAAAGGGTGATGGTCAATTCGCATGACCGCTAACAGTAGCCGTTACTCGCCCTTTCGTCAACGGGCGTTAAGCCACCATATATGGCCGTTTATTCTCATTACCACCTTCATATTGTGGTCATGCTTGCACTTCATTATAATTATGGTAAGTTACTTGCCTGTACAGCAGTGACCTCTGTACGGAGGTTTCATTGAATACCGAAAAGATAGAATCCATTTCCCCGACGTTTGTTCACCCCATTGAAGCGGAGTTTGCCCGAATTTTGGATTACTACGGCATTGAGTGGGAATATGAACCACACACTTTTGCCCTGGCCTGGGATGAAAACGGTAACGTCACCGAAGCCTTTTCGCCTGATTTTTACCTGCCCCAGCAAGAGCTGTATGTGGAACTGACCACCATGCGCCCTAAGTTGATCACCCACAAAAACCGCAAACTGCGGCGGCTGCGCGAGTTATATCCCCATATCAATATCAAGCTGTTCAAACGCAGCGACCTGCGCGACATGATGTTGAAATATGGCGTAGACGAACATGCCGTCACCCTGGTGGGCACAGACGCGCAAAAGAACGGGTCATGAGCCGCTATTACTCCCCTGAAGCCTACGGCGAGTTGAATGCGGCGGTCAGCCATATCCTTTTTTCGGCCGAGGGAATTGAGCAACGCATACAGGAATTGGGGCAGGACATTTCGGCTGATTATGCCGGATTGAACCCGTTACTCGTTGGTGTGTTGAAGGGCAGCTTCCCCTTTATGGCCGATCTGGTGCGTATGATCACCATCCCGCTGGAGGTGGATTTTATTGCCATTTCCAGCTACTCCCCGGAAACACGCAAACGAGGGTTGGTGCGGTTGGAGAAAGACCTGGGTGAACCGATTGACGGCCGTCACGTCCTCTTCATTGAACACGTTATTGATACCGGCCTGACGCTGAATTATCTGTTACGCAATTTGCAGGCCCGCCATCCCGCCAGCCTGAAGGTGTGCGTTTTGTTTGATAAATCCCACCGCCGCCTGATTGACGTGCCCATTGCCTACAAAGGGTTTGATCTGCCTGACCGGTTTGCCGTAGGGTATGGTCTGGATTACCGCGAACGGTACCGCAATCTGCCGTTTGTGGGGATATTAAAGGCGGAAGCGTTCCAGCCGAATAATCGGTAAATAAAAAAGCACGGCCGTTTTTCAGGCCGTGCTTTCTTGTGCCGTAAATTAAGAGGAGCTCCTAGTAACCTTCTAGCTTTCCCTACTTTCCTCCGGCTTGTGCGCCTTTGGTTCGCTTCTGTGATTCCTACCCCCAACTTCTCATGGGTTTTACCCTCATTAGGAAATAATTGGGTGTTGTGTAGTCTTCACTTCTGCTTTTCGGGTAGCTTTCCAATTTCTGGGAGCTTCCTCTACCGCTAAGGCTAACACTTATAAAGTGTTATACCCTAGAAGTGATAAACAGTATACATTTTTTGCCAGAGGCGCGTCAAGCCATTTTTTGACATAAGCACCTTAAGGTTTTCAAACTGGTTGTACCAGAGGAAGTGGGGCAGAGATTGGGGATTAGAGATTAGAGATTAGAGATTGGAGATTGGAGATTGAACCATCTCCAATCTCCAATCTCTAATTTCTTTTATGCCATTGCCATTATTTTCCGGTGGCTTGGCGCCATTATCTTGTTCGGCAAGGGCAGCCTGAATGGTGGGGATCATGCGCTCGGCGGCGGCTTCGCCCAGGGCGATGTACTGTTCACTTTTGCGCCGCGAAAAGTTGAAGTAGTTGTGTCCGGCAATGGCCGGTTCGATCAGGCAGTCCGCCTGGTAATAGCCGCCGCCAGCATGACGCACCAGCAGTTCTACGGCCGCAGCCAGATCGCCCAAAACCCCCAACCGTTCGTGGTAAATGGGCACAAACAGGTCAACGGCAATCACGTAATCCACCCCCATGGCCCGCACGGCCGTGACCGGTAAATTATCCGTGATGCCGCCATCGCAGCAGAGACGGCCGTCAATCACCACCGGCGAGATCACCCCCGGCACCGAGCAGCTGGCGCGCACGGCCGTAGACAACCGCCCCCGCCGCAAATACACGGGGATGCCATGCGCCATATCGGTGACAACGGCCGTGAACGGTATCGCCAGGTCACAAATATCTACATCCCCCACCAGGTCTTGCAGGTATGGTTCCATTTTGGCAAAGGAGATCAAGCCATGCCGCGAACGAGATAACCCGGCAACTGTGGTCCAATTAGAATCCACTGCCAGTTTGCGCAACTGTGGCACTTCCAGTCCGGCGCAGTAGGCGGCGCCCACCAGCGCCCCTGCGCTGGCGCCGGCAATGGCGTCAATGGGGATACCGGCCCGTTCCAGGGCGGTGATCACCCCCACATGCACCGGCCCCCGCGCCACGCCACCGCTGAGGGCCAGGCCAACTATTTTGCGTTTGATACTACTCATGGTGATGTCCATGTTCGTAGTAGGCGATTTATCGCCCTCCCCAAGAATGGCGATAAATCGCCTACTACGAACGACTTAAAAATCTATTTCCTGCCCCGCATAGGCATAGCGGAAAAGCTGCTCGATTTCTTCCAGAGAGGGAATACGGCGGGACATGAGGAGGTTAGCGTCTACATCTACGTGTTCACACAGAAGGGGAAGCACCGCTTCCAGTTCGGCCAGTGTGATGCCGGCTTCTTGCAGGCTGGTGGGCAGGCGCACTTCGCGCATCAGACCCCGCACGGCCGTTGCCAGATTTTGCGCCGCTGCCTGTTCGTCCCCATTGGGCAGACCCAACGCCAGCGCCAGGTCTGTATATCGGCTGTCGCCGCCGTTGGCCACAAACTCGATGGTGTAGGGCAGGAAGATGGCGGTGATACGGCCGTGCGCCACGTGGCGAAAGATGGCTCCGGCGGCGTGCCCCATGGCGTGGGCCAGCGCCACACTGCTGTTACCCAGGGTAATGCCGGCGATGGCCGCCGCATTCGCCATTTTCTCACGGGCGATAGGGTCGTTGGCGCCATTTTTTATGGCGGCGGGCAGGTAGGCGAAGACCGTGCGCGCTGCTTGCAGGCAGAGACCATCGGTAAAATCGTTGGCCCAGGTGCAGCTATATGCCTCGATGGCATGGGTAAGCACGTCAATCCCGCTGTCGGCGGTGACGCCGGCAGGAAGATTGGCCGTGAGCGCCGGGTCTACAATGGCCATGTCCGGGGTGGCTTCCCGATTAGCCAGGGTGAGTTTGCGGTGTGCGGTCGTGTCCGTCAGGACAACGGCAAAGTTGGATTCGGAGCCGGTACCGGCGGTGGTGGGAATGCAAATGAGCCGCGCTTTTTGCCGCAGGCCCAGGTCTAGCATGGGGCTGATCTCGTCTGGGGAGAGATCGGGGCGTTCATACAGCACCCACATCGCTTTGGCCGCGTCCATGCAGGAACCGCCGCCTAAGCCGATGATCCAATCGGGTTCGTATGCTCGCATGGCGGCGGCGCCGCGCTGCACCGTTTCCAACGAGGGGTCGGGTTCGACTTCGGCGAAGATGTATTGCTGGGGCACGGCCGTAAACAATGCCTGCTGTACCTGCATCACAAAGCCCAACGCCAACAGGTTGGCGTCGGTAACAATAAAGGCGCGCTGCCCGGAAAGATTCCCCAGTTGGCTCAGGGAATCTTCGCCAAAGAAAAACTCAGGGCACTTGAAGAACCACATATGTGTGATGTGTGATGCGTGATGCGTGATGCGTGAATCACGCATCACGCATCACGCATCACGAATTACGGCCAATCCGTATTCAGCCGGGTGCAGGCTTCCACCAGTTCAATGGCTGCTTTGGGGGCTTTCATCACTTTCATCATCGGCCCTTCCAGCTTCAGTTGTTTGGTGACAATGCCCTTGATGGGGTCAATTTTCTTTTCCATGACGCCGCGCCAGGTTTTGACGGGGGCATGCAGCTTGAACTCTGGGGATTTGGCTGCCGGGTCATCTACTTTGAAGGCGTCCCGACATTCGCCGTGCCACAAGTCCATGTAAAGATAGATGTCTTCCGGTATGGCGTCGCCGGCGGTAATTACAAAATAGAAGTCGCCTTCCCATTTGGCGGCGGCGTTTTTGTAACCGGGACTGCTGTTAAGTTCGTCTCTCAGGGCTTTAATCCATTCATCCGTTGCAAATTGAATTCCCATTTTTCCCTCCGCTGAATAAATTGAGTATGCAGGTGATTGGCGTTTGTGGCGGGAGACGCCAACCTGAGGCTAAAGATAACACAGCCCCCCTTTTTTGCCAATGACGGAGCACAGGCGGTGAGGGTATAATAGGGCACGTGATGCAAACAACGGCCGTAACCCACCATCTCGACCAACTCCATATCCCCTACACCGTGTTCCGGCATCCCGGCCCGGTACATTCACTGGAGCAGGCCGCCGCCGAGCGGGAGCAGCAGCCAGAACAGGTGGTACGTAGCATCCTGTTCCGCCTGGCGGCCGATGAGTTCCTCATGGTGCTGGTGGCCGGGCCGCGCCAGATTGATTGGAAGGCGCTGCGCCGCACGCTGAACCAATCCCGCCTGACAATGGCAAAACCGGAGGAAGTGCTGACCGTGACCGGTTATGAGATTGGCTCGGTCTCCCCGTTTGGCCTGCCTCGCCCCATTCGCATCCTGGTGGATGAGAGCGTATTAGCGCAGGAAGAGGTGTCCATTGGCTCTGGGGTGCGGGGTACGGCCGTGATCCTGAAAACGGCCGATCTCATGCAAGCGTTAGGCGGTGTGGAAGTGGTACAATTGGGTTGAGCGCCAGAGCCGTGCCAGGCACACCGCACGCGGCCCTGGTCATCCCCGGTAGTGATGCGGTGTGCCTGGTACATTTTTAGACCCAAAGGAGCAGCGCATGTGTAGCACGTTAATCAAGGAAATGGACACGACCACTTCGGCCACGCTCAGCGCCAGCGTGACCGCCCCCACTTATCCCCCCTCCGCCCAGGAAGCCGCTTACCAACAATTTTTGTACGACTACCCCACCTATGCCACCACCCATCGCCTGACGCAACTACGCCAGAGTGATTACCGGCGGCTGGATGAACAGGGGCAGATTTACCTGGATTACACCGGTGGCGGCCTGTATGCCGAATCACAGCTAAACAAACATTTTGACCTGCTGCGTACCCACGTCTACGGCAATCCCCACTCGGCCAACCCCACCTCCCAGGCGATGACGGAACTGGTGGAGGGCACACGCCGCTATGTGCGCCACTACTTCAACGCCGGCGACGATTATGTGGTCATCTTTACGCCTAATGCCAGCGGCGCGCTCAAGCATGTGGGTGAATCGTATCCGTTCCAGCCGCACGGCCGTTACCTGCTCACCTTTGACAACCACAACTCCGTCAACGGTATCCGCGAATTTGCCCAGGCGCGTGGAGCCGAATTTATCTACCTGCCGCTCACCCGCCCGGAACTACGCATTGACCGGAATAAGTTGATCGAACTGCTGGACACCATTGACCCAACGTACCCGCACCTGTTTGCTTTCCCGGCGCAATCCAACTTCTCCGGCGTCAAACATCCGCTGGCATATGTGCAACTGGCGCATGACAAGGGGTGGGATGTGCTGCTGGACGCAGCGGCCTTTGTACCCACCAACCGGTTGGATTTGCAGGCCGTTCAGCCCGATTTTGTTAGTATGTCCTTCTACAAGATGTTTGGCTATCCCACGGGTATTGGCGCGCTGCTGGTGCATAAACGGGCGCTGGCTAAACTGCATCGCCCCTGGTTTGCCGGGGGCACGGTCAATTTTGCCAGTGTGCAGGGGCGCGGCCACGTGCTGACGCCGGGCGAGGCCGGTTTTGAAGATGGCACGGTGGATTATCTGAACATTCCGGCGGTGAAAATTGGCTTGCAGCACCTGGAGTCCATTGGCGTGGAGGCGATTGGCGAACGAGTACGCTGCCTGACCGGCTGGTTGTTGGACAATTTGTATGCCTTGCGCCATTCAAATGGACATCCCATGATCCGCATCTATGGCCCCCTTCACACCGAAGAACGTGGCGGTACGATCACGCTCAATTTCTACGGCCCGGACGAAAAGCTGCTCGATTACCGTCGCATTGAAGAACTGGCCAACCAACAGGGCATTTCGCTGCGCACTGGCTGTTTCTGCAACCCTGGTGCGGGCGAGATGGCCGAAGATTTAACCCCCGAAGAAATTCAGGGCATCATGGCTGAAGAACCAAACCTGACCATGCCCCGCTTCCTACAAATGATCCAATACCGGGGTCATAAAAGCGCGGGCGGCATTCGTGTATCGGTGGGGCTGGCGACCAACTTTGCCGATGTCTACCGCTTCCTACACTTTGCCGCCAGCTTCCGCGACCAGACCAACCTGAACATCGGCGAAGTGACCTTTGATATTGAAAGCTGCCGGGTGATTCGGGATGGGAGCTAAGCCCGTGAGCCGTTAATCGTAATCGGTCTTCGGATTATGGTTCGTCTCTCGTCTAAAATATTCCAATAAGCGTCCATAGCTGGTGCAGACATCCGATTTTTTGGGAAAATCGGATGTCTGGCTGTCATCTCTTTTGTTCGCACAGATATACCAGACGCAGGATGTGGAGCTCTTCAAAGCTGACGGTTTCGCCCAGAGCGTCGAAGACAGGACGCAGGAAGTCGGGGCCGAGTTCGGCGAAGACGGACAGGACATGGGTCTGTTCGTCAGCGGAGAGGGTGGAAAGGGCGCGGAAGTTGTCGGGCGGCAACAGCCGTCCTCCTCTTACCGCCTCCACCAGATATTTCAACACCGTGCTGGTTTTGACGGCCAATTCGTCGGCGATTTCGGGGACAGCTTTTCCCTTTTCATACATCTCTACCGCCATCTGTGCCCGCGCACCCGGTGGTTTGCTGCCTTCGGGGCGACTGGCGCGGCGCATTTCGGGCATATTGGCCGCCTCGGCCAGACCGTGTGCCACGCAAAATTCCTGAATGAGCGGCAGGAACAGATCGGCATAGGTCTCCAGCTTGCGCTGGCCAATGCCGTAGATGCGCGCCAACGATTCCCGCGACTGCGGGTAAAAGGCGGCCATTTCTACCAGTGTGCGGTCGGAAAAGATGACGTAGGGGGGCACATTGGCCGCGTCCGCCAGTTCCTTGCGCTTCTGGCGCAGCAGGGCAAACAGTTCGCGGTTGTAGTCGAGCGGTTCGGCGGGGGCGGCGACGGCCGTTTTCGCCCGCGCCGTCTCCATCACCCCAAAGAATTGGGCCTGCCCGCGCAAAACCGGCCACGCCGTTTCCGTCAATTTCAGGCTGCCATGTTCCAAATCCTGCACAATCAATCCCTGTTGGATAAGCTGGGTGCAAAAGTGTTTCCACTGCTCCTTGTCCCACTCCAGGCCAATGCCGTAGGTGGACAGTTTGTCATGGCCGCGCTGCAAAATTTTCTGATTGCGTGAGCCGCGCAGCACGTCAATGATGTGATTCACGCCAAAAAATTGCCCGGTGCGGTAGATGCAGGAGAGGAATTTTTGGGCGGGCGTGGTCAAATCCACCTGCGCCTGCTCCTCGGCCAGGCAGTTATCACAGGTATCGCACGTTTCGGCTTCATACGGCTCGCCAAAGTAGGTGAGCAACGGCCGTCGCCGGCACACTCCCGCCTCCGCATATTGCACCATCGCCGCCAGCCGCAAGGAGGCCCCTTTTTGCAATTCCGGCGGCATCTTGTCTATGAAAAAATTGACGGTACTCACGTCGGCGTAGCTGTAGAGCAGCAGGCAGTCGGCGCGCAACCCGTCGCGCCCGGCGCGGCCAATTTGCTGGTAATAACTTTCCACGTCCTGGGGCAAATCGGCGTGCAGCACGAAGCGCACGTTGGGTTTATTGATGCCCATGCCAAAGGCGATGGTGGCCACGATGATGGGCACATCGTCACGAATGAAGGCGCGTTGGTTCTGGTAGCGGGTGGCGTCGTCGAGTCCGGCGTGATACGGCCGTGCCGCCCACCCCTTCGCCTGCAACAGACCGGTCAGCAAATCCACCTGTTTGCGCGTGGCGCAGTAAATAATGCCTGACTCGTCCCGATGGTCTTCCAAAAAGGAGAGCGTTTGCCCGATCAAATCGGTTTTGGGCTGGACGCTGAGGAAGAGGTTTTCCCGGTTAAAGCTGGCAATGAATTCCTGCGCCTGGGGAATGCCCAACGAAGCCAAAATGTCCTGGCGCACACGGGGTGTGGCGGTGGCGGTGAGACCCACACACACCGCCTGGGGCAGGCGGCGGCGTATGTCAATCAACTGGCGGTATTCAGGGCGAAAATCGTGACCCCATTGAGAGATGCAGTGCGCTTCGTCTATGGTCAGGCAGGCCACCTGGCTTTCGGCCAGCAGCGCCAACACGTCAGGCCGGGTGAGCGTTTCCGGGGCGGCGTAGAGCAGTTTGACACGGCCGTGCCGCACCCAATCCATCGTCTCGTTATACAGCGGGCGGGGCAGGGTGCTGTTCAGATAGGCTGCCGGGACGCCCACTTCGCGTAACTGGCTTACCTGGTCTTCCATCAGCGAAATGAGCGGGGAGACGACGACGGTGAGGCCGTCAAACAGCAGCGCCGGCAACTGGTAACACAACGATTTGCCGCTGCCGGTGGGCATGATGGTCAGACTGTCACGGCCGTGCAGCAAATTCTCGATAATCTCCGCCTGCAAGGGACGGAATTCGTCGTAGCCGAAGATGGTTTTGAGCAACTGCCGGGCCATGCCCAGGTCCCGCGGGCCGGTGGGCAGCGCCAAAGCAAGCGGGGCGGAAATGTCTGCTTCTGTGGGCGCGTCGTACCATTCATCCAGGGGTATGCTGGTTTCCAACCCCTCCCATTCATCCCAACGGGCGTTCAGGCACAGGTCGGCATCGGTGAAGAGGGCGGGTTGGGGCAGGAGGTCGGTTTGGGAGCGCAGACGGCCGTGTTCGTCAATATGCGCCACCGGGATGCCCATCTCCGTCAGGGTCTTGCCAATCAGCAGGGCGCGGTGGCACTGTTCTGGCTTTTCTTCGGCGCACAGCAGGGCGACGGGTAGCTGCTGGGCATATGCCTGCCGCACCCGGCCAATGCCTTCCTGGTAAAAGGGCATCTGCGCCAGTTTGTCGTAATCAATTTTACCATCGGTGTAACAGCGTTCATCGGCCGGTTTGCCGCCCAAATTGTGCCCCATGAACACATAGCGAATGCCCTGCGCCGGTAAATGCTCGGCCAATGGCTGCTTGCCAAACTCCGGCCTGTGCCGGGAATAGGGCTGCGAGCGCACATCAATCAGGTAAACAATCTGGTAGCTTTGCAGGAGGGCGATGAAGTCCGGCAACGGCCGTGCCCCATAGCCAATGGTGTAAATAGGCGTCTCTAACATGGCGGGGTATTATAGCGGTGAACGGTAATCGGTAAACGGTAATCGGTGAACTCTACCGATTACCGTTTACTGAACACCGATTACCAAAGGGTAGCTCATATGTTGCAACTACCGCCGAATCAAGTTACGGCCGTCATCCTGGGCATCATGCAGGATGGTGGGTTGCCCCACGCGGGGTGCCCCTGTGCTCGCTGCACGTCCGCTTTTGCCGACCCATCCAGAGCGGAGTACGTGGTCTGTTTGGGGTTGGTGGATAATCGGGGCAAGGAGACGGCCACTTCGGCTGCGCTCAGTGCAAGCGTTTACCTGTTCGACGCCACACCGGACATCAAGTATCAGTTGAATTTGCTGGCAGAAGTCTTGGGCGAGCATCCCGCACGGCCCGAAGCCGCTTCGGGTTCACCGTCTCGCCTGCGCCCGCCCGACGGCATTTTCCTGACCCACGCCCACCTGGGGCATATTGGCGGCCTGCCCCAACTTGGCCCGGAAGCGATGGCCGTTAGCCAGTTGCCCATTTACGCCTCCCGTGAATTAGGCCAATTGTTGCTGGAAAATGCGCTCTGGCGTCCGTTGGTGAACAATTTGCGGATTGTGCCGCTGGTGGCGGGGCAATCGGTGGATTTAGCGGCAGATGTGAGTGTCACGGCCGTGCCCGTGCCGCACCGCGACGAATGGGGCGCGGGCACATTTGCCTTCCTCATTCAAGGGCCAAATCGGCGCCTGCTTTACCTGCCAGACATTGATGATTGGGGGCAATGGCCGGAAGCGGAAGCTGTTTTAAGCAATGTAGACGTGGCGTTGGTGGATGCCAGTTTTTACAGCCGGGATGAATTGGGCGGGCGTGCCCCCGTTGCCCATCCGCTCATCCCGGACACGCTGGCTCGTTTTGCCCATTTGCCCACACAACTGGTGCTCACCCACCTGAACCATACCAACCCGGTGTTGGATGAGGGGAGTGTGGCGCGGACGGCCGTGAGCCAATCCGGTGTCCACATCGCCTTCACCGGACAACAATTCCCTTTGTAGAAAAATCTAACTTGACGAACACAGATTCTTTCTGTATCATTTTGATTAGTATATTATCTAATTAAATAAACGGTGGAGACCTCAGGAATGAACGAATCAGAATACACAGCCGCGTTTGAACAAATCGTAACTGACCCGGCCCTCACGGATATGCAGAAATTGACGCGCGCTTTTCATCTGACGACGCGCCAGTACATCGGCCATTACCGCCATGATGCCGAAATAGCGCGGGCGATGGGGGACAAGGACACGGCCGTGCGCGAGGAAATGAAGGCGGGCATGATTGAGGCGGCGCGGGGCATGTTTGGGCATTGTTACTTGCGCATCACCGGCAAACGGGGGAATTGGTGGGATGAGTAGGCCAAACTACGAAGCCAATCTGGAAGGGCGAGCGCAGTTATTTAAAGCGTTGGGTCATCCGGCGCGACTGCTCATCCTGAACCTGATCCAGGCTACACCACGCCATACGGAAGAACTGGCGGCTATTCTCAATTTACAACCGGCTACGGTGTCGCATCATCTGGCGCAGCTCACGGCCGTTGGCCTACTCACCAGCGAAAAAGAGCAGTATTACCAGATGTATTCCCTGATAGGGACGGCATTGCAGCTTTCATTGGCCGATCTGGTAGCGTTGGCCGAACCGGGGCTGGCTACGGCCGTGGCCCCCGACGCCTACCGTGACAAAGTGCTGGCAACCTTTTTCCGGCACGGCCGTTTGCGGCATATTCCCACCCAACAAAAGAAACGGCAGGTGATCATGGAAAAACTGGTGGAAGAGTTTGAACTGGAACAGGATTACACGGAGCAAGAGGTCAACCGGGTGCTGATTGAATTCCACGATGACGTAGCCACCCTACGCCGCGAGCTAGTCGCCTGCCACCTGATGACCCGCGCCAACGGCATTTACCGCCGGGTACGGGCCTGACAGGTTTGGCCGTCCGTAATCGGTTGACCCACCGATTACTGATTACCGTTCACCGATTACAAATTTGTGCGCACCTGCGCTTTGGGCGGGGCGGAGGCCAGGAAGTCTTGGGCGAAGCGGTCGGTGTATTGGGTGAGGAGGTGGGCGACACGGCCGTGATCCGGCGAGGCCACCAATAGCCCGGCGTGATACTCCTTCTCCAGCCGCCACACAATTTCCGGGTCGTTGTAGGGGGAAAGGTCGGGGTGCTGCTGCCGCGCCAGGCAGATGATCAGCCCGGCGTGATGGCCGCGCACGGTGGGCGGGTAATAGGCTTTGCCGTGCAGATTTGCCAGGTCAATGCGCGCCGCTTCCTGCCATAACTCCAACCCGGTGGCCGCTTTCACCAGCCGGTCAATGTTCGCCCCACCCACCCGCGCCGCCGTTTCCAGGAAATAGAAACGGCCGTCGGCTTGCGCATGAATAAACTCCGTATGTGCCACCCCCCGTACCTGCCGCAAGGCGATCATCAATTGGGCGTTTAAGTCCGACAATGCCAGCGATTCGTTGGAATCAAAAGGCAGGGTGCGGGTATTGAAGATGCCGCCCTCGCGGGTAACGGCTAATGGTGGTGTGCCATATTTGCTGGCGACGGCAAACACCACTTCCCGTTCCCAGATCAGAGAGTCTATGTGGCATACGTCGCCGGGGATGAACTGTTCCAGCAGATAAAAAGAGCGTTGGTCGCCCAATCCGTTCAGCGCATCCCAGACAGATTGGGCATCGTGTAGTTTGCGAATGCCCACGGCGCCGGCGTCGAAGCGGGGCTTGAGTACCCAGGGAGCGGGGATGCGACCCAGAAAATCATGCACTTCCTGGTTGTTGAACACGGCCGTAAAATCCGGCACCAATATCCCCTCATCCCGCGCCTGCACCCGCATCGCCAGTTTGTCGCGGAAGTGGCGGGCGGTCGTCTCGCCCATGCCGGGGATGCGCAGATGCTCACGCAGGTGCGCGGCCGTAGCCACGTCGTAATCATCCAGGGCCACAATGCGATCAATCTTCTCCGTGCGCGCCAGGTAACTGACGGCGTAGGTCACATCCGGCTGTTTGGAAAGTTCAGGCATGATGAAGCGTTCGTCAATGGCGTCCCTGGGCCATTGGGGATTATCGGCGAATTCCTCTTTTACCAGCAGCAGCACCCGGCAGCCCTGTCGTTTGGCTTCTTGCAAATAAGGAATACCCTTACACTCACTGGCGAGGGCGAGAATGGTATACGGCCGTCCTTCGTTCATCTCATTTTTCTCCATCTTGGCGGGATAATGTTGCCAATTGTAACAAAACTATGCCATCCTATCATCTGGTTGTTTTGCACGTAAATACGTGCTACACTGTTTTACGTGGAGGCAAAAATGGAAAAACAAAACGTAACCCTATCCTTACCCAAAGAAACCCTGCGCAAAGCCCGACTATTAGCGGTTGAAAGAAACACCTCCCTGTCATCAATGCTTGTAGAGGTGATAGAAGAGATCGTGGCAAAGGCTGATGCGTATGAGCTGGCTAAAGAACGACAGCTTGCCTTAATGAATCAAGGTTTTGATCTGGGTACGGGCGGCCAAGCCACCTGGACACGAGATGAGCTTCATGAACGATAAACCGGGTGAGCAGTTTGTTGATACGAATGTCGCTGTTTATGCTTATGATCTATCGGCTGGGAAGCGTCAGGAGCAGGCGAAATCACTTCTGAATCGGTTATGGCAAGCTCGTATTGGCTGCCTCAGCATTCAGGTTTTACAGGAGTTTTACAACATCACGACACGGAAACTGAGTAACCCTCTTTCCAGCCAACATGCTTATAACATTGTGGCTGACTTAGGTCAGTGGCGGATTCATACGCCTG
This sequence comes from Anaerolineae bacterium, assembly GCA_019637635.1. GTDB lineage: Bacteria > Chloroflexota > Anaerolineae > Promineifilales > Promineifilaceae > CAADGU01. The sequence continues at coordinate 9,861 of JAHBVI010000058.1, read as the reverse complement.
CGGTTGCCGATGTTCTTGGTGCGGTGCAGATTCAACAACGGTATCAGCTCTCCTTTTGGGATGCCTTGATTGTGCGCAGCGCGTCGCAATTGGGTTGTGCCATTTTATGGTCAGAAGACTTGAATGATGGTCAGATAGTAGAAGGGGTGCTGGTGCGGAATCCGTTTGTTTGAAACAGTTTTAGTAGGTTTTGGCGTCAATGTATTCCCAAAGCCAGGAAAGATCGTTCTGGCTGAGTTCGGTGGCAATGCGGGAGAGGCGGGTCAGGGCGCGCAGGAGCATATCGTAGGCTTCATCCGTCCGGCTTTTCGGGGAAAGCTGCGCGATTACGGCTTTGCCTTCGGCCAGAGGGGGTGCTGTTGGTGAACAGGGTGGGCAAGCTGGCTGAGAATGCAGTGGCAGGTTTTCGCGCACCTGGCCGTGTGCCCTTGCCCACAACGATGTTCTAACAGCCGGTACGCTTGCAGCCATTTCTGCCCCGCCTCCGCACACCGGTTCACCCACATGGCCGTTGCCGCTTCCGGCGGCAGGCTCATTTGCAGCAGCCCGGCTGCCGAAATGAGCAGCGCCAGCGCCGGGTCATACACGGCATGGCGAATGACCGTCACCATTTGCCCCTCCGCATCGGGCACGCTCAACTGCCAGCGCAGCGCCACACGATCTACCAGTTCTGACCAGACGGCCGTGATGGATTCACTCATGTGGCCTCCGGTAATCGGTAATCGGTAATCCGTAATCCGTAATCCATAATTCGTAATCGGATAACGGTTTACGGATTACGGGATACGGATTACGAATGGTGATAGGGTAATTCATAATTGTCCTGACGTGGCGTCCCAGTTCGCCAATAACTGCTGGTAGGCCGGGTCTTCGTAACGACTGAGCAAAAAGGCGGGCGCATAACCGGGCAAGGTGCTGCCGGTGATGTGGGCGGCAATCAGTTCGCCGCCCGCCTGCGACGCCATGATACCATAACCGGATACTGCGCCAAACAGATAGACGCCGTCCACCGGCAAGGGGGTGATGAGCGGCCGATTTTCGCGGGTTTTGCAATAGTAGCCGCCATCCACCCACGGCCGTGCCCGGCCAATATACGCCGCCAGATCGGGAACCATGCGCGCCAGACCACGCAGCACAATCTCCGGGTAGTCAGCGTCAAACTGTGGCGGCCAGACCACTTCTTTGGCCTCCAGATCATACGTCCACAAGATGAGCAGCATGGGGCTGTCGCCGGCCCCTTCCGGGCGGAAATGGACGCCGGCCGGGAACTGGTTCAGCAGCCAGCTTAACTCCGGGTCGGCGGCCAATTCGGCGCGTTCCTCCTCGCCCCACAGCAAATGCACCGGGTCTTCCCAAATCATCAGCGGTACATCGCGGGGGATGATGCCCAGGTCATCGCGGATGGAGATTTTGGCATGTAGTTCGTTGTAGATGGGCAGGTCTAGTCCCAGCAGTTGCCCCACCTGGCCGACGAGCGGCCCGGCGGCGTTGAGAAAACAGCGCGTCTGAATGCGGGTGGGGCCGCCATCAAGCAGGTGAAGGTCTACGGCCGTGACCCGCCCCTTCTCCACCACCACATCCACCACCCGCCCCGGCCATAGCTGCACGCCACGCGCTTTCGCCTGCTGCAATAAATACATGCCCAACTGCTGCGCGCTCAGCCAACCACAACGGCGCGGGTGCAGCATGGCAATGGCCCGGTCGGTGATGAAAGGGAAAATACGTCGGATCATGGCCGGATCGAGGATCAGGTCCGCCCCTTCCGGCATGTTTCTATACCCCTCGGCGTGGTGTGGGGTGTAGATGGGGTCATCTGGTTGCCCACGATGAATACGCAGTTCACCCGCCCCCATTGCCGACGCTTCCTGGGCAAATGCCTGCATCCCCTTCGCCCTTTCCGGGTCGCCGGTCAGGAAAACGTAACCACGCCGATTCAGGCCAAAATAGTTGTCGCTTTCGTCCGCCAGGTGTTCCAACAGGTCAATGCTGCGGTTCATGTAGCGCACCATCTCATCGCCCGGCCCTGGCCACCAATTGCGGTAACATTCGGTAGATTTGTCGCTGGTGAAGGTCAGCGGCTCCCGTTCATCCACCAGGATGATGTTTCTCAAGCCATGTTCCACCGCCAGGTAATAGGCGGCCGAAATGCCGCTAATGCCTGCGCCGCAGATGATGATGTCGGCTGTTGTTTGCTGCATAACTGTCTCTTTTTTCGTGAGTAGTAAGCGGTAAGCAGTGAACAGTCAGATATAAACTGCTCACTGCTCACCGCCCTCTGCTAACTTTTCTAACCGCACCGCTCCCTCACGGGTAATCTGATAATGGTCAAAGTCGTGGGCAATTTGGGCGTGGGGGAAGATGGCCTGGGCTTCCTGGCGGGTGTCGCGGGCGAAGTAGCGGCGGGAGAGATGGGTGAGGATGAGGCTTTTGACCTGGGCGTCGCGGGCCAGTTGGGCGGCCTGTACGGCCGTCAGGTGCCCAAACTCCGCGGCCATCTCCGCATCTTCCTGCAAATAGGTGGCTTCAATGACCAGGGCGTCGGCGTTGTGGCAAACGTTAACCAGGTTTTCCGTGCGACCCACGTCGCCGATGTGTACGTATTTGACGCCAGGCACGGCCGTACCCAACACATCATCCGGCGCAATGACACGGCCGTCGGTTAACATAATGCTGCTCCCTCGTACTAACTGAGACCGCTCCGGGCCAAACGGCACACCCAGTTCGGCCGCCTTCTCCGCCAGAAAAGGGCGGTGCGCTTTTTCCTCGAAAATAAACCCGTAACAATCCGGCCCACGATGGCTGACGGGCACGGCCGTGAGCGTAAATTTATCATCGTGGAAAATCACACCCGGTTCAATTTCGATAAAGTTGATGTCCAGAGGGGCACGGCCGTTGGGAAAGACCACCTTAAACAACAAATCAGCCACCCGGCGCAGGGTGCTGCGGCCGGCGTAAATATCCACCTGATCCATATTCTCCCAACGGCTGAGCGTAGAGACAAAACCACCCAGGCCCAAAATATGATCCAGATGACCATGCGTAAGCAGTACCTTGTTCAATCGCTTAAAACCCAGGCCGCTGGTGAGAATCTGGCGCTGCGTGCCTTCGCCGCAGTCCAATAAAAACCGGTACTCCCGGTGCAATATGATATGAGCCGACAATCCCCGGTGTACCGAAGGCGCTGAGGCCGATGTACCTAAAAAGACGAGTTCAAACATGCCGCCAATTGTAGCGGGATTGGCCGGTAATCGGTAATCGGTCACCCGTCACCCGTCAACCGTCACCCGTCAACCGTCACCCGTCACTCAGCAGGCAGCGCCAGCAGATACCCATTTACCATCTCCACGGCCTCAAACAGTTCTGCCGGGGCATCCGCGCCGTCTAAGACGGTGACGGTGTAAACCTGCTCGCCATCTTGCACCGTCAGGGTGTGCGTTACCCGGTCGCAGCAGGTATCTTCGGGGATGTAACTGGCCTGAAATTCGGTAAAACCCAAAGCCAGCACATCGTCCACCAGCTTTTCAATCTCTTCCGGGGGGACCTGCCATTCACGGCCGTCGCTGCCCACGATACGGCCGTCGGCATAAAAACGCCAGCTCCATGCAGTGGGGTTAATGCTTTTCAAGCCACCAGCGCGTTCATATACCAAAACCGCCCCTTCCAGCGCCATTTCTGCCTTGCCCTCAGCGGCCGGAGCAGCGGTAGCCGCGACATCCTCTTTGGCGCCCGGTTCTGTCGGTTCGGCGGTCTGGTAAACGGGTTCATCTCCGGCTGGGGCGGCAGGGGGGGCGCAGGCAGCCAGGAACACAAGCAATAACACGGCGATCATTATAAGATTGTTCTTCCACTCGTTCATTTTTTAACTCCTTATAAATCGGGCATCCTGGCCCGATAAACGCCCGGACAGGGATGTCCTCTTATTGGTGGCCCATTATTGGTGGCATGTGCCAGCCACCGGTCACATAAATGGACTCATTGATTAAACGCTGCCGGAGGCTGGTTGGTTCCCCGGTCAGGGGCTGTCGTGTTGGTTTTGCAGGCGCAGCACTATTGACTATCATACACAACCTGTGGTGTGCCTGAATTATACCGGCGATGGTCGGCGGCTGACACCTCGGCGGGGATTGTTGTCACAAATGTCAGGCAGGTGGTGTTTAGATGGGTGATGCGAACAACTCTGAACCGGAAAAGGAAACGGCCGTGACCGCATTGTCTGATAATCTGTTACTGGAACGCATCAGCCAGGGAGACGCCGCTTCATTTGAAGCCGTTTTTTATGCCCATTATGACCGGGTGTATGGCCTGCTATTCCGGCTGATGGGCAACCGGGATGAAGCAGAAGATTTAACACAAGAGGTGTTTTTACAACTGCACCACCACGCCTACCGCCGTCGCCTGTTCAATTTACAGCGGGAACATAACATTGGCGCCTGGCTGTACCGCACGGCTACCAATATGGGTTACAACGCCATTCGTGGGCGCCGGCGCCGCTGGCAGCGCAATCTGGTATTGGTGCCAGACCCGGCGGGCAGCCCCGGCGTGGATAAGGAAGTGGAGCAGCAAGAGCAGGCAACGGCCGTGCGCCGCGCCCTGACCCGTTTGCCAGAGCGCCAGACCCAACTGCTGCTGATGCGGCACATGGGTTTCAGCTATGAGGAGTGCGCCCAGGCATGTGGCGTGGCCCCCGGTTCAGTGGGCACGCTGTTGGCACGGGCTACGAAAGCTTTTAAGCAGGTCTATGAAGAAGAGACACATGCATGAAACTGTTTGTAGCAGGCACTTCAGTGCCATTGGATGGCGATAAATCGTTAACTACGAACTCACCAGGGGCAGAATATGGACGAGATGGAAAAACAAACACAAGAGTTGTTGGCTTTGTTAGAGCCAACTGCTAAGGATGCCCCCCCACCTGCGTCTCTGGCATTGGCGCAAGTGAAACAACAGTTAGCCGCCAGGGAAGGGGATAGTTGGGGCGCAGGTTTTCGCCGTTTTTTGGCTGCGCCAGGCCGCCGGTATGCTGCTGCCGGCGTATTGGCCTTGTTTTTGCTGCTGTTTGCCTTTAGTTTTCCCCCTGTGCGGGCAGCGGCAAGTGAATTTCTCAGCCTGTTCCGGGTGCAGGGTTTTGCGGCCATCACCATTTCGCCGGAGCAGATTGCCCTGTTGAACAAAGTAGCCCTGGAGGGATTGACGCCGGGCAAGATAGAGATTTTGGCCGACCCCGGCCAACTGACGCCGGTAAATTCATTGAGGGCCGCCGCGGCGCGGGCGGGCATGGCGTCGGTACGCACTGTTGGCGCATTGGGTGAGCCGACGGCTATTTACGTTTCTGCGCCGGGCAGCGGGCGGCTGACCGTTGATCTGGCCGGGGCGCGCGGCATTCTGGCGGCGGTGGGCGCTGACCCGCTGCTGCTGCCGGATAGTCTGGATGGGGCGCAGGTAAATGTGGCCGTTTTTGCCGGGGTTGACCAGCAGTGGGAAGATATACATTTCCTGCAAAGCCCCAGCCCGTTGGTGGAATACCCGGATGGGCTGGACACCACAGCTTTGGGGCAGGCGTTACTGCAATTGCTGGGGCTGAACGCCAGTGAAGCGGCGCGGCTTTCCCAGGAAATTGATTGGACGAGTACGCTGCTGCTGCCCATTCCCCAGGATGTTGCCAGCTACCGGGAAGTAACGGTGGATGGGGTTAGTGGCCTGGCGGTGAGTGATTTGAACGGCCGTGCCGCCACCCTCATCTGGCAAAAAGACGGCGTCATTTACACCCTGTTTGGCGACCGCAGCGCCGAAGATCTGCTGACGCTGACAAATTCCCTCAGGTAATGGTCAATGGTTAATGGTCAATGATCAATGAGGCGTTGACCATTAACCATTGACCATTGATTATTTTGTGACCGATCAGGCCATTGAAGCCCACAGTCTCCGCAAAGAGTTTGGCCGCAAAACGGCCGTTGCCAATCTGTCGCTCCAGGTGAAACGGGGTGAGGTTTTTGGCTTTTTGGGGCCAAATGGGGCGGGTAAGACGACCTCGGTGAAGATGTTACTGGGGCTGACGCGGCCAACGGCGGGCACGGCTGCCCTGTTGGGCCAACCGTTGGGCAGCCGCCCGGCGCGGGCCAAAATCGGCTTTTTGCCGGAGCATTTTCGTTTCCATGAATGGCTGACGGCCGTAGAATTTTTGGATTTGCACGGCCGTTTGTATGGTATGGACCAGGCGGAACGACAGGCAACGATTCCCGATTTGCTGGAACTGGTGGGTTTGCAGGATAGAGGTCAGACGCAGTTGCGCGCCTTTTCCAAAGGGATGTTGCAGCGCATTGGTCTGGCGCAGGCATTACTCAACAGCCCGGAACTGGTCTTTCTGGACGAGCCAACTTCTGGTTTAGACCCCATCGGGCGGCGGCTGGTGCGGGACATTATCAACGGGCTGCGGCAGGAGGGCACGGCCGTGTTCCTGAATTCCCACCTGCTGAGCGAAGTGGAAAAAACGTGTGACCGGGTAGCCTTTATCCGGCAGGGGGTGGTGTTGGAGACAATTGATCTGCACAGTTATGCAGAAGAGGCGGTGCAGGTTAACCTGCGGATTGGGCAGCCCACGCCCCACCTGCTGCAAGATTTATGTCAATTTGGGCAGAATGTGACCCTGAATCAGGGTGACGGCCGTATCGCTTTGCAACTGCCCCATGAAGAACAAATTCCCCTGCTGGCCGCCTGGCTCACCACACAAGGCCACGCCCTGTACGAACTCACCCCCCAGCGCCTTTCGCTGGAAGATCGCTTTTTGCAAATCATCGGGGGGGATGATGAGGTGAGAGGGTGAGCAGGTGAGGGGGTGAAAGGCTAATCTCCCAATCTCCCAATCTCCTATTTTATCCCTATCGCCGGTCAAGGCTCAGCGTGTAGCTGGCGGTCTCGCCGAAGAATTCGGAGATGAGCAGGCTCCAGATGCCGTCGGTGGTCAGGGTGAAGGCGGCAATTTCTTCCGACTGTCCGGCGCCGGTCTGGTCAACGTCCAACACCCGGTTGCCGGTGGGGTCCAGCAAGAACAGTTGCAGGTCGGATTGGGCGCCGGGCAGCAGCCGGGCAGAGATGGAATCACCATTACGGCCGTCAAACTGCCATACCACTTGCTGCCCCGCCGTCAGCGCCCCCTGCACACTCTGGCCGTAGGTAAGCATGCCTACAACCTGGGGCGCATCGGCAGGCACGGCCGTCAGGCTCACCTCATACCGCCCCGGCTCCCCAAAAAAGTCACGCACCAGCAATAGATACTGCCCATCGGCGGGCAGGGTATACACCAGATATTCCGGCTGCCCGGCCAACAGTGCGTCCACGGTTGTCAGGCGCTGCACGTCCTGGTTTACCAGCCATATTTCCAGATCAAGATTGTTGTCCAGCGGCGTGACGTCGGCCATGATTTCATCACCAGCACGGCCGTTAAAAAACCAGGCGTGGGTTTCATCTTCTTGCAGCATTTCCTGGCGCGTTTCGCCGTACAGCAGGTCGCCGGCGTCGTAAAGGTTGAGCGTTTCTTTGCCGCCTCTGTCCAACGACAGGGTGTAGGAGCCGCCGCCGCCGCCAAAACTACGCACCACGATGGTATATTCCCCGTCCACCGGCAGCAGCAGCCCCGAAACCACTTCCGCGTCGCCGCTAAACCCTTCGTCCAGTTCAACCAGGCTACGGCCGTCGGCGGTATACACATACAGCACCACATCAAAATTAACCGGGTTTAAGACCACGCTGACCACATCGCCGGCAACGGCCGTGAAACGCCACAACTGTTCCCCACCCGGCGGCAGGGTGCTTTGAATGGTCTGTCCCAACCCCACCGACCCGCCGCCGCCAAAGAGCGGCTGTGGCGTCAGCGAAAGCCGCAAGGTATATCCCCCGGCTATATTGAAAAACTCACCCACTTCCACAATGTAACGGCCGTTTTCCCGCAGTAGCAGGTCTACGGCCGTTTCCGTATCACCCGCATACCCATTATCCACCTGCACAATGGTCTGGCCTGAGGGGCCAATGAGCGTCATGGTCAAATCCAGCGCCGCCGCCTGGGGGCTGAGCGTCAGGGTGGCATACCGTTCCCCGGTAATTTCAAACGTCCAAATGTCCTTCACACCGCTGCTTAAAGCGCCTTGCACCAGATCGGTTCCGCCTAAAGCGCCCATCACATTAGCCGCGCCATCTCGAATGGTGAAATCCCCTTCCACATGATGCACCACAATGGTGCGGGCCATTTGCGCCAGCACGGCTTCCATTTCCGGCCAGACCGCTTCCGGGGCGCTCAACAAAAAGACAGCCTGCATGTTCTGGTTCACCGCCCCCGTCAGCGCCGAGGTAAACAGCAGTACGCGGGTGCGCAGGTCTGTCTGACCACTGCTAAAGATGAGTGGTTCGCCTGTCACATCGGCATACGCGCCGGTGATGCGGCTGCCAGAATTGGTGAAAGCGGTCACCGGTGTTGGCTCGTTTAGAATTGTGATGTTTTTGTTAAGTTGATGCAGATATTGCATCAGCGCCGCCTGGGGTGTATTGAGTGACTGCGCCTGATTGGAAACCAGCCCGGCCACGTAAGCGCCATTGCCTAAAGGTTTGCCCGCCAACAAGCTTTCGCCGGTGCGGGCGGAATCACTCAGCAGCAGCACAATGAGACCGGAGGCGTTAGACGCGCCGGCGGTGTCCAGTTGGCCGGACAGGTTAACCCATTCTGGTGGGGTTTGCAGTTGCAGCCCGGTAGTGGCATTGCCCGCCTGCTGCCAGTTGCTATAGAGCGAAGTGGTGGGGGCAGCGGTGGGGGATGGCGGGGGAGGGATGGTTGGTTGGTTTTGGGTAGGGGCGGTGGAGGCGTTGTGGTCTTGTTGGGCGTCTTCGGTAAGCGCCAGGGATGGTTCATCGGTGGCGCTGAACTCCCGGTCTTGTTCAATGGCTGGTTTGCTGCAAGCGACAACGGCCGTCACCATCACGCCCAGCAAGACACAACTCCAGCCACTCTTCGCCATCAATTATCCTCCTGTCTGGCCTCTTGCCGTGATGCGTGATACGTGATGCGTGACCTGTTCACGCATCACGTATCACGCATCACGGGGTTGGTGTTGCGCTGCCGGGGACACGCCAATCGTCGCCAATAATCACCAGCACGTCGAAGTCGCCTGCGGGCGTCGTGCTGTCGCTCACATTGAGCGGCGGAATATGCATCAGTTGTGTCAGGTAACGGGCGGTGTTGGGGAACCGCCCATAGGTTATCACCTGTGAGGTCAGATAAGTGGAGGAGTCGGCGTTGCCAACTTCGGCCACATTGATGCCATACTGTTGCAAGTATTCCTGGGTAGCAGCTGCCAGACCAAACACGGCCGTGCCGTTATACACAGCCACTCGTGCATTTTCAGCGGCCATCAAGGCCGGTAAATTTTCAATTACGGGGGTAGGGATGACGGGAGGGGTAAACAGTTGATCGCGCAGTTGGCGGATATTTTCGCGGATGGGCACCAGCACAGCCCGGCCATCCGGCGTCACTTCATTGTAGACATAGTTGTAATTGACGACGGCCGTATAAATGCTGCCTTCCGGTATCTCCTTCGCCAACAGCGCCAACTGCAATGCTTCGTCTAAAGTCATATTCGTGCGCACATTTTTCTGGAACGTTTGCCACAACAGCGGCGCCTGGGCGATCAGGCTGGGCAAATTGCCTAAGCGCAGCACTTTGTCACGCACTGCCAAAATGACCGCTTGCTGCCGCCCGGCCCGGTCTACATCGCCGCCAAAGGTAGCCCGTGTGCGGGCATATTTCAACGCCAGCTGCCCATCCAGATGGTGCAGCCCCTCCTCAATGGAAAACGGATCATACCCATAACAACGATCCGG
>JAHBVI010000057.1 GCA_019637635.1 Anaerolineae bacterium | reverse complement strand
TAACACTGCCTACTTTGGCCTCAATACCATATTGATAAGGCATCAGAACACCTCCATAAAAATTGTGTTATCTCTGGATTACAAATCAGCCATTTTGTGATGTCTGCTTGCCGATTACTGTAAACGCTCCTCTGTCCCACCGTCATGTGACCCCTGCCCTAAATCCACTCCCAAATTAGTCTGGGACACGGCCGTTTCCTCCTCCTTTTTGTCTCTCGGTACTTCTGGATATAATCAATCACCGAAACACAACCGCCGCAGTTCTCAAACCTGGTTGGACAGAAAATAAGCGAGGGAAAATGACAACAAGTACCGAAGGTGATAACAAGAAAAATAACCGGCTGGCGATTTTGTTGGCGATGGCCATGTTTGTGTTGGTGGTGGATACCTCCATCATGAACGTCTCTATTTCTGCCATCGTCAATGACCTGGGCACAACGGTGAGCGACATTCAGGCGGCCATTGCTCTGGAGGCGCTGGTCTCGGCCGCTTTTATTCTCATTGGTAGCAAAATTGGGGATTTGTACGGCCGTAAACGCGCCTACATCCTCGGCCTTTGTGGTTATGCCCTCGGTGCGCTCACCATGGCCTTCAACCAAAATCTCCTCTTTGTCATCATTTTTTGGGCCATTATTGGTGGATTGGGCGCTTCGTTATTGCTGCCCGCCATGCAATCCCTGGTACACGGCAACTTTGAAGGCGCAGCCCAAAAGAAAGCCTACGCCCTGGTGGGCGCGGCTGCGGCCATTGCGTCGGCCGTTGGCCCCCTGCTCGGCGGTTTCATCACCACCTACCTCTCCTGGCGTGTGGGCTTCTTTATGGAGGCGGTCATCATCGCCATCGTCCTGATCAACATCAAACTTGTTAAAGACGTGCCCTATACCGGCCCGCGCCAGGTGGATGTGGTCGGCGCGATTCTTTCCGTTTTTGGTATGGGCGGCATCGTCTTGAGTATCCTCGTCTGGCAAGAAGGCGGTGAAGCAGTTGGGCTGCTAATGGCCGTAGGGGTCATCGCCATGTTCATCTTTGCTCAATGGTTGGTGCGGCGCAAAAAACAGGAAAAACCGGCGCTCATCGATCCCGATTTGTTTCGTTCGGCATACTTCCGGCTGGGGCATTACCGGACAAACCATGCAAAATATCGCCCTCGGCGGCATGATGATCGCCCTACCCATCTACTTCCAGATGGTGTTTGAATACAACGCTATGCAAACCGGTCTGGCCATTGCCCCCCTGTCCCTGAGCATGTTTGCCATCGCCCTGCTGGCCGGACGGCGCGCCGGTAAACGGCGCGGCAGCGTCATCATCCGCGCCGGATTTGCCGCTTTGTCGCTGGGCGTCATTTTGCTCATTCCCTTGATCCCCCGTGCTGATTCTGGCCTGATTTTTGCCACCCCCCTCATCATCACCGGGACGGGTTTGGGCCTTTTGGTTTCCCAGTTGAACAATTACACGCTGTCCCCCATTTCTGAAGAGCGGGTCAGTGAAGCCGCCGGTGTCAACTCGGCCGGGGGATCGTTTGGCCTGTCGTTTGGGCTGGCCTTTGCCGGGGCCATCATGCTGGCTGCCCTGTCTCTCTCCTTTACCAACATGGCCGAATCCAGCACCGTTTTGTCGCCGGATGAGCAGCAGCAGGTGGCGGCGGCCCTGGAAGAAGATGCGCAGGTAATGAGCAACACACAGCTGGTGACCCAATTAGCGGGGCATCCGACCGACGTGCAAGCGGAGATTATTCGTATCAACACCGAAGCCCGCCATCTGGCCTTGCAGGTGGCCTTATTGATACCCCTGCTGGCAGCTCTGTTAGGTCTGGTAGATTCTATCCGCATGGTCAGGCTGCCGGAACCAGAACCGTCCAACTCGGCAGAAGGCATGATCCTGGGTGGATAAGCCCCTTGCTCCCCACCGCAGAGGCAAGTTCATAATTCATAATTCCTAATTCCTAATTTCCCATGACCTCTCGACTCGCCGACCGTCTCACACAAGCCCGCCGCCAACGTTTTGTTGGCCGCCGCGCCGAACTGGAACTGTTCCGCGCCGCCCTCAGCCGGGATGTGCCCGATTTTGCCGTGCTGCACCTGGTTGGCCCTGGCGGCATGGGCAAAACGACGCTGCTGCGCGAGTTTGCTCGCATTGCCGCCGAAGCTAACCGCACGCCTATTTTGTTGGACGGCCGTCACCTGGATGCCTCCCCCGCCGGTTTCCTCACCGCCCTGCAAATGGCCCTCAGCCTGCCGCCGGGGCAATCTCCTCTGGACGTGCTGGCCGCCCTGCCCGCTCTCGTCCTCTTGCTGGACACCTACGAACTGCTGACGCCCCTGGATGGCTGGCTGCGCGAATCCTTCCTGCCGGAACTGCCGGAGCGGGCCATCGTCGTCATTACCGGGCGGCAGTCGCCCCCGGCCGCCTGGCGGGCTGGCGCCTGGGGCGACCTGACGCGCATCATTTCCCTGCGCAACCTGCGTCCTGACGAAAGCGAGACCTATCTGCGCGGTCAGGGTTTGGCTGACGCCCAGATTGTGCGTGTCCTGGAGGCTACTTACGGCCATCCGCTGGCCCTTTCCCTGGCGGCCGACCTGTTCCGCCAGAACAGGGAGGCCCGCGCCTTTGACCTGAAGCAAGACCCCGATATTGTGCGTCTGCTGTTGGAGCGATTTGTGGCCGACGTACCTGACCCCATTTTCCGCCAGGCGTTAGAAATCTGCGCCCACGCTTTTGTCACCGATGAGGAGATGCTGGCGCACTGTCTGGGGGCTGAACACAGTTACACCGCTTTCCAATGGCTGCGCGACCTCTCCTTTATTGAGCAAGGGCCGTTTGGCCTCTTTCCGCACGACCTGGTGCGGGAACTGCTGGAAGCCGACCTGCGCTGGCGCAACCTGAAACGGTTCCGCGAGCTGCATTTTCAGGTACGCAGCCACATCATCCAGCAGGTGCAGGCGCGCAGCGGCCCGGCGCAGCAGTTTGCCATCTTTGCCCTGCTTTTTCTGCATCGCAACAACCCGTTTATGCGCCCCTTTTACGAGTGGCAATCGCTGGGCCAGCTTTACATTGATGTGGCCGGGCCGGCCGATACACCCATCATTGAGCAGTTGTTCCGGCGGCATCAGGGCGAGGAATCATTGGCGGCGGCCCGGCACTGGCAAACGCGCCCGCAGGCCACCTTTTATGTGTTTCGCGCGGCCGGTGGGACAGTCGCCGGTTTTTGCCAGGTGGTGGAGATTGCCCAGGCCACGGCCGAGGATGTGGCGGCGGATCCGGCGGTGGCTACGGCCGTGCGCTTCCTGCAAACCACTGCCCCCCTCCGCCCCGGCGACGTCGTTCTCTACTTTCGCAACTGGATGGACGCCGACCATTACCAGAATTCCCCGGCCATCTTCAACATGGCCGCCATGGTCAGCATCCGCCTTTTCTTTAATACCCCCCGCCTGGCCTACTCCTTCATCGGCCAATCCAACAGCGACCACTACGCCGGCATGTTTGACTATCTGCGGATGCCACTGACGCCGGACGCCGGTTTTGTCATGGATGGGCAGGCGTTTGGCGTTTTTGCCCACGATTGGCGGGCGGAGCCGGTGCTGGCCTGGCTGGACATCATGGGCGAGCGGGAACTGCTGGACGAGATTGTCGCTCTGGAAAATCTGCCGCACACGCCGCAGCCGGTGGTGCTGTCAGAGCCGGAGTTTGCCGAAGCCGTGCGCCAGGCGCTCAAGGATGTGCGCCGGCCTGACCTGCTGGCGCAGAACCCGCTGCTGCGTTCCCGCTGCCTGCGCGACCGCAGTGACGCCGAACCGACCCCTGCCCAACTGCAAGCCCTGCTGCGTGAAGGTGCAGAAACCCTCACCAGCAGCCCCAAAAGCCAGAAGCTCTACCGGGTTCTCTGGCACACCTATTTTGAACCGGCCCCCACCCAGGAAACGGCCGCCGAACTGCTTGATCTGCCTTTCAGCACCTACCGCTACCAGTTGGGCAAGGCGGTTGATCAGATCACTGCCTGGCTCTGGCAGCAAGAACTGTACGGCATCGAGTCATAATCCCCGTAGACCCAATGGGTTTCCCAAACCTTTCGGGTCTGAAAAATCGTTAGTGTCACAAAATTTTTCCCCCTTAAGACTACAACGGATGGAAAAATAAGCGGATAAACTTCCAGAGAGGAATCCGTTCAATTCTTTATCCGCTGTAGTCATGGCGAAAACGGATGACATTAACAAAAACCCATCCTGTTTAGCAAAAAGTTAGCAACAGGTTGGCTGGTGAGTTAATAACGACCTGGCCTAGACTCTTCTTTATCTGGTAATCGGCAGCGTGAGGATGTCCACAACATCCAACGCCATCAACAGCATAAAGGAGAATCTAAAATGGCACATTCTAAAACTTTTGCAGGCAAACGAGCCGTGGTGATCGGGGCCAGCATGGGCGGGCTTTTGGCCGCCCGTGTGTTGGCCAACCATTTTGAGCAGGTAACGCTGCTGGAACGGGACAGCTTCCCGGCGGCGGGCGAGAATCGCAAGGGTGTGCCCCAGGGCAGACACGCCCATGCCGTGCTGGCGCAAGGGCTGACGATCATGGAAAAGCATTTCCCCGGCCTGATTGACCGTTTGGTCAGCCTGGGGGCGGACTATGGCGATGTCAGCGAACTGGCGCGGTGGTACCACGAAGGTGGCTGCCACCAACCCACTCGCAGCGGCATTAACGCCATTAATGTCAGCCGGCCGCTGCTGGAAGCGGAAGTGCGGGCGCGGGTGTTGGCACTGCCCAACGTGCAGGCGGTGGAGGGGTGTGACGTGTTGGGGCTGTTGTCTACGCCGGACAACGGCCGTGTCACCGGTGTGCGCATCATCCGGCGTAAAGCGGGCAGCGCCGAGGAGAGCCTGATGGCCGACCTGGTGGTAGACGCCAGCGGGCGCGGCTCACGCACGCCGGCCTGGCTGGAGGGGTTGGGGTACGAACGGCCGTTGGAAGAAGAGGTGAAAGTGGGCCTTACTTACACCTCTTGCCAGTACCGGCGCAAACCAGAGCACATTCCCGGCGTGAACGCCGTGATTATGGCCTCGTCCCCGGAAAATCCGCGCGTGGGTGTGCTGTTGAGCATGGAAGGGAATCGCTGGATGGTGACCGTAGCCGGTTATCTGGGTGTGCAGGCGACGCCCGACCACGCCGGGATGTTGGAATACGCGCGCGGTCTGGACGATCCGGCCATTTACCAGGTAATCAAAGACGCCGAGCCGCTGTCCGAACCGGCGACGCACAAAATCCCGTCTAATCTGCGCCGTCGTTATGACCGGCTGGCGCGCTTTCCACAGGGGTACCTGGTGATGGGCGATGCGCTGGCCAGCTTTAACCCCGTGTATGGGCAGGGGATGTCAGTGGCGGCGCTGGAATCGGCGGCGTTGGACGACTGCCTGGCACAGGGAGACGACCGGCTGGCGGAGCGCTTCTTTAAGCAGGCGGGCAAGATTATTGACATTCCCTGGAGTACGGCCGTTGGCAATGACCTGCGCTTCCCGGAAGTGGCAGGGCCGCGTAACGGCATGGTGCGCTTCATCAACTGGTACATCGGCAAACTGCACCACGCCGCCCAATATGACCCTGTTGTTTCGGTGGCATTTCTGAAGGTGGTCAATCTGGTGGAGCCGCCGCCGAGTGTGATGCACCCACGTATTATGTGGCGTGTGCTGCGCGGCAATCTGGGTTCGCGGACTGGTAAACAATTGGTGCCGTCGGAGGGGGCAGTGGCGGCGGATATGGTTTGATGTGAGACGTGATGCGTGATGCGTGAATTCTCTTGGGTCACGTATCACGTCTCACTTTTTAGCGACTTGCGCATGAAATATCGCTGATACCCTTCCGGGAATGCTTCCAGGACGCCAAACAGTTCATAGCCGCACTGTTTATAAAAATCTGGCGCTTGAAAGCTGAAGGTATCCAGGTAGGCGCTGTGGCAACCGCGCCGAAGCCCTTCCGCTTCGGCGGCGGCCATCAGTTGCTTTCCGTACCCCTGCCCCCGCAGATTGGCTTCTACCCACAATGAACTGATGTGCAGCCAGCCGCGACCTGCTCTGGCCAGGACGCCGCCGTGAATAACGCCATCGTCGCTGCGCAGAAAGACGGCAAAGGCGGTATCACCACCGGAGGGCACATGCGCCTCGTTGTACTCCCGCAGTCCATCCCAGACGACGAGTTCATCCTCCGGTGTGGGTGAGGAGTCAATCTCAATCTGCATTTGATGGCTCAACTGTTTTTCCAACCCGGCGTCTTTTTCTATCCGCCAATCTCGTCGCCAATCTCGTAAGAAATCCCGGCCGCATCCAGCCGCCTCATGCGCTCCCAAGCGGGCAGGTCGCCGTCGGCCCCCGCCTCTTTCAAAACCATCAACTGCCGCAGTTCTACAATCTGGTCGCGCAGTTGGGCTGCTTTTTCAAACTCCAGCGCCTGCGCCGCCGCCTTCATCTGCTTTTCCAGTTCGGTGATGATCTTGTGCAGTTCATCTTTGGGCAGGTCGGCCACGGTGGTGTACCCGGCCTGCTTTTCGGCCAGCGCCAGTTCCTTCTCGTGGGTGATGTCATCCGTCAGGTCACGCACCGCTTTGTGGATACTGCGTGGTTCAATGCCGTGCTCCTCATTATACGCCTGCTGCACGGCGCGGCGGCGGTTGGTCTCATCAATCGCCATCTTCATCGAGTCGGTCATCTTGTCGGCATACATGATGACCTTGCCTTCCACGTGCCGCGCTGCCCGGCCAATGGTTTGAATGAGTGAGGTGCCGGAACGCAAAAAGCCCTCTTTGTCTGCATCCAGAATGGCCACCAGCGACACTTCCGGCAAATCCAGTCCTTCGCGCAGCAGGTTGATGCCCACCACCACATCAAACACACCCATGCGCAAATCACGCAAAATCTCGGTGCGCTCAATGGTGTGTACTTCGGAGTGCAGATAATGGACTTTCACCCCCATTTCCAGCAGATAATCGGCCAGGTCTTCAGCCATACGTTTGGTAAGCGTTGTCACCAGCACCCGTTCACCGCGTTCGGTGCGCTGGTGAATTTCACCCAGCAAATCATCTACCTGCCCCCGTACCGGGCGCACTTCCACTTCGGGGTCTAAAACACCGGTGGGGCGAATCACTTGTCGGACGACGGCCGTTGAATGTTCCAACTCAAACGGCCCCGGCGTGGCGCTGGTAAAGATGGCCTGATGAACCCGCTCGCCGAACTCATCAAAGTTGAGCGGCCGATTGTCCATTGCGCTAGGCAGGCGGAAACCGTAATCTACCAGTGTTTGTTTGCGGCTTTTGTCGCCGGCGTACATGCCGCGAATTTGGGGGATGCTGATGTGGCTTTCGTCAATGACCAGCAGATAGTTGCCGGGGAAATAGTCCAGCAGCGTCCAGGGAGGTGTGCCCTCGTCACGCTGGTCGAGGTGGCGGCTGTAATTTTCAATGCCAGAGGTGAAGCCAATTTCGCGCAGCATTTCCAGGTCATAGCTGGTGCGTTGCTCAATGCGCTGCGCTTCCAAGAGCATGTTCTGTGATTTGAACCAGGTGATGCGCTCCTGCAATTCCCGATCTATATCTTCAATGGCCTGGTGCAGTTTGTCTTCGTCGGTGACAAATTCGCGGGCGGGGAATACTTTGACTCTGGACATTTCCAGCAGCACTTCGCCGGTCAGGGCGTCAAATTCGGCGATACGCTCCACTTCGTCGCCCCAGAACTCCACCAGGTAGGCGGACTCGGCGTAGGCGGGGAAGATTTGCAGGGTATCGCCGCGCACGCGGAAGGTGCCGCGCCGCAGTTCCAGATCGTTGCGGTCGTATTGGATGTCTACCAGATGGCGCAGCAGGATGTCGCGGCGGTAGGTTTTGCCGCGTTCGATTTCCACGGTGACTTTGCCCCACGCTTCCGGGTTGCCAATGCCGTAGATGCAGGAGACGGAGGCGACAATGATGACATCTTCGCGGCTGAGCAGGTTGGACATAGCCAGCAGGCGCAGCCGGCCGATTTCGTCGTTGATTTGCGTCTCTTTTTCGATGTAGAGGTCGTGGCGAGGGACGTAGGCTTCGGGTTGGTAGTAGTCGTAGTAGCTGACGAAGTAGGAGACGGCGTTTTTAGGGAAAAATTCGCGGAATTCGCTGTAGAGTTGGGCCGCCAGGGTTTTGTTGTGGGCGATGACGAGGGTGGGGCGCTGGGTTTGCTGGATGACGTTGGCGATGGTGAAGGTTTTGCCGGTGCCGGTGGCCCCCAGCAGGGTTTGAAAGCGGTCGCCTTTTTCGACGCTTTCTACGAGTTTGATGATGGCTTCGGGCTGGTCGCCCATGGGTTGGAAGTCGGAAACAAGCTCAAATTTTGGCATGGTATCCTCTTGAGACGTGACGGGTTTCCAAAAACCTGCCGCGTTTGATTTGTCAGAACGTAAGTTCCAATTCTACCACAATTTGTAGTTGCGTAGTGCCAGGCAAGGGGCGATTGGCCCTGGTCAATTGAGATTGTTTTGCCCCTTGCCTGGCACTGCTAAAAAATGGTATAGTATTTGTGCTTATTTTCACAAACTTGTTGTATATAACCTGTGAGGACAACCAGATGGATGATTACCTGAAAGATTCAATGCAAAATGCAGTGGAAAAGGCTAAACACCAGCAGCGAATGCGGCACGATTGGAACGATCTGATGGAGGAGCTTATTCAGGATGGGGTGGAAAAAGGGCTGTTTGATAATTTGCCGGGGAAAGGGAAGCCGCTGAATTTGACGAAAAATCATTTTGAAGGGGAACAGGAGTTGGCCCATTCTATTCTGAAGGAGAATGATGTGCCACCAGCCTGGATTATGGAGCGGAACCAGGTTTTGGCGGAAACGGCCGAACTGCGCGCCGAAATTGAACGGAAATGGGGGTGGCATGAGGAACGGTTCACGGCCGTGACCACCCCTGCCGAACGCGACCGCCTGACCATCTCCTGGGATGACGCCTGCCTGAAGTGGGCGGCGCAGATTGAGAAGCTGAACAAACGGATAGACACGTATAATTTGAAACGGCCGTTGGCGAACATGGAATTGTTCAAACTAAACCTGGAGGCAGAATTGCAGCGGGCAGGCGCGGCGCGATGGTTGCGGTAGGGGGGAGATTGGGATATTGGGGGATTGGGAGATTGAGATATTGAATTTTCAATCTCCTGATCTTGGACGATGAGGAGCGGATGACCGCTCCTTTTTTTGTGCCGGAATCAAACTTGACAAAAGCTATACAAAATAGTTATAATACCAATGCGATGTACACAAATGATTGGCTCAAGCCGATGCTCCAAAGAAGATGGCCCAATAAAAGATGGCCCAAAGATGGTGGTCTAAAGGAGAGATGGTAATGGAGATGCGTAGTTATTTTGAAGATGAAGTTGACTATGGGGTTGACCTGGATGAGAGTGATTTTCTGGAGGAAGCGGACGGCGTTGCCGAGGAAATTGATTTCTTGGGGCTGTATCTGACGGAAAATCGGGGCGTTACTTTGTTAACGGCCGAGGATGAGGTGCGGCTGGCAAAATGTATTGAGGCGGGCCGCCTGGCGGCGCGACGGTTGAAGAAGGGGATGGTGACGGCCGTTGAGCGCGAAGAACTGCACAGGCATGTCCGGGAAGGGGATGAGGCGCGGACGGCGCTGACGCGGGCCAATGTGCGGCTGGTGATCAACATTGCCAAAAAGTATCGGGATCAGGGGCTGGATTTTTTGGACTTGATTCAAGAGGGGAATGTGGGGTTGATCACGGCCGTAGACAAATTCGACTATACCCTGGGCAACCGCTTTAGCACCTATGCCACCTGGTGGATTCGCCAATCTATCACGCGGGCCATTGCCAATCACGGCCGTACCATTCGCATTCCGGCCAACAAGGGCGTGACCATCCGCCGTCTCTACCGGGCCAAACGAGAACTGGAACAGGCATACGGCCGTCCGGCCACACCCGAAGAACTGGCCGAAGAAACCAACATGCCCATTCACCGGGTGCGGATGCTGTTGGAAATTACCATGCCGCTGCTCTCGTTAGAGCAGCCGGCAGGGCAGGAAGCGGACAATGAACTGGGTAGTTTTGTGGAAAACAATGAGGAACCACAGCCAACAGAACTGGTAGCGCACAAAATGTTATCGGAAAGAGTGGAAGAGTTGTTGGACAAACTGACGCCCAAAGAGACCAATGTTCTCTGCTTGCGCTATGGTCTGCGTGGGTACAAATCCCACACCTTGAAAGAGGTAGGCGAATTGTTTAATCTTTCCCGCGAGCGCATCCGGCAGATAGAGCGTAACGCGCTGCGTAAACTGCGCCAACCCCAATTAGGTGGAGACTTGATTTATTACCTGAATTGATGTGGCGTCCTGCATCTATATCTTTGGCCGTTATTCGGCCGGCAACCGGCCGGCAACCGGCCGTTTTCTGACCGGCTCACGGCATCTGGCCGCCTTGAGCCGGTCTTTTATTTGCCTATAAGGGTATGGTGTGATGAGCAGGTCGTTAAGCACAATCTTAATTTTGCCATGTTTTGCTATGCTTGCTGCTCCTTATCAGCAGCCCGATACTGTCAGCAAACAGGCTGGCAGGTTACTGAACGACCCATGAGCCTCCCATTTGAAGATATTGAGAATAACCAGGAATTTAGACGATTGGGTACAAAAATGGGCAAATTGGCAACAGATATCATGGAATAAAAACTGGTTTGATACCACGTAAGGAGATTGATAGATGAGTGAAACAACTCATGAGGACGTGAAAAAGGAAAAGGACCCGCTGCGCGAAAATTTGGGCACCCGCCGGGTCCCCAAGCTGCGCATGGCGGATTTTCCCAATGCAGACGCGATTGTGCAGCAGGGGTTATTGGAGCAGGGACGGCCGTCTACGGCCGTTGACATTTTGCTGGTGAATCCACCCACACCGGATGGCGGCCTGTGGATTCGCACCCAGCACCGGGTAGGACGGCGTACCCGTGAGAATATGGTCTGGCCGCAAGTCTCATTGGCGCAAATGGCGGCGCTGCTGCATCCCGTGTACAAAGTGGGCATCATTGACGCCAACGCCGAGCGCATGGGCTGGGAAGAGTTTACCCGCCAGCTAGACATCTACAAGCCGAAGTATTACATGACCCAGGTGACGGCGCCGACGTTGGAAAATGATATGTTTGGCTGTTTTCTGGCGAAAGCGCGGGGAGCCAAGACCATCGCCTTTGGCACCCACGTGACGCCGATTCCGAAGGAGACGTTACGGCCGTATCCTCCCCTCGACTTTGTGTTAGTGGGTGAACCCGATTTAACCATCCGTGACCTGTTGGATCATCTGGAAAACCGTTTTGACGAACGTTCCCCGGAAATTAACCGTATCTTTGAAAAACACGACATGCTCTACAAACCGGCCATCAACGAGGACGGCACGGTGAACATGCACGGCATTAAGGGTGTGGCCTGGCGCAATGGGGAAGAGATCGTGGTGAATTTTACACGGCCGTTTATCCAGGACCTCAACGACCTGCCTATTCCCCTCCACGAGATGCTGCCCCTGCAAAAATACCGGATGCCGCTCATCAAAGGGCCATTCACCTTCATCGTCACCAGCCGCGGCTGCCCGGCCGGCTGTACCTACTGCATCAAACACGTCAGTTATCAATACACGGCCCGTCTACGCTCCCCGCAGTTACTCATTGAAGAAATGTGGCAGCTTAAAAAGCTGGGCATCCACAATATCCACATGTACGCCGACCTGTTCACCGTCAATCGTGACCAGGTGGTGGAACTGTGCAAGTTGATGATCGAACAAAAGATCAACATCCGCTGGACGTGCAACAGCCGGGTAGATTACGTGGATGAAGAGATGCTTGATCTCATGGGCAAAGCCGGCTGCCGTCTCATCTCCTGGGGCATTGAAAGCGGCAACGAACAAATCTTGCGCCACGCCCGCAAAGGCGCCTACCCCGAAAAAGCGGCTCGTTCCCTCCAATGGGCTAAAAACGCGGGCATTATGAATTGGGGTTACTTCATCATTGGCTTACCCGGCGAAACGGAAGAAACCATCCGCCAGACCATTGATTTTGCCAAGAAACTGCCCCTGGACATTGCCCTGTTCCACGTGGCTGCCCCTTATCCGGGCACGCCTTTCTTCTTTGAAGTGGTCGAAAATGGCTGGTTCCGCCCCGGCACCCGCTGGGAAAACGTGGACATGGATAAAGGCACTGTGCTGGATTATCCCAATCTTTCGGCGGAGCGGTTGCTTTATTGGCAAAAGCAGGCCTTCCGCGAATGGGCTTTCCGTCCCGGCCCCATCTTCACTTACTTGAAGATGCTCATGTCTGACGTCTCCACACTGCGTTCGGCGCTGAGTGTGGGGTTGCAGCATCTCAGTTGGGCAGGTACGGATGAGGGTGCGCCCATCATGCCCAAGTCCGCGCCCAGTTCAGGCGACTGATGTAACAAAGACGCTCATTGCTGAATAGAAAGCCAGACACTATGTAGGAGCAGGGTACCCGGTGTGCCCTGCTCCTTTTTTCATGTATCATACCCCGCGCAAGGTGACAGCAGCTACCAAAAATAAGAAAAATTGACGAGGCAACTACATGAAACTTTCCGTTGTGATTCCTTGTTACAATGAAATCAAGACGATTGAAACCATTATCCAGAAGGTGCAGACGGCGCCGTTGGAGATTGACCGTGAACTGATTATCGTTGATGATGGCTCTTCTGACGGCACCCGTGAGTATTTGCGGCAGTTGGAGGCGGAGGCTGACAATGTGGTCATCATTTTTCACGAACAAAACAGGGGGAAGGGGGCGGCCTTGCGTACCGGTTTTGCGCGGGCGCAAGGGGATTTTGTCATTGTCCAGGATGCTGATCTGGAATATGACCCGGCGGAATATGGCAAACTGCTCCGGCCAATGCTGGAGGACAAGGCGGATGTGGTGTATGGCTCGCGTTTTGCCGGGGGGGAATCACACCGGGTGTTGTATTTCTGGCATTCCCTGGGTAACAAGGGGTTGACCTTGATGTCCAATGCCTTTACCAACTTGAACCTGACGGACATGGAAGTGTGTTACAAGGTTTTTCGGAAGCAAATCCTGGATCAGATCGAGTTGAAGGAGGAGCGGTTTGGTTTTGAGCCGGAGGTGACGGCCAAAATTGCCAAATTGAAGGATTGCCGTATTTATGAGGTGGGTATTTCTTATTACGGCCGTACCTATGCCGAGGGCAAAAAGATCAACTGGAAGGATGGGTTTCGGGCCGTGTACGCCATCTTAAAATATGGCCTGTTTAATCGGTAGAAAACAAACGAGGCCTGACAGGTTTGTTAAGGTCAAAGCCCTGTCAGTCCCCTATAGGAGATGAACGCTTGCAAACTGATAAGCGAAAACTTCTATTGAGCAATAATCTTCTTCTTCAGGCCGCGATTGATCTTGGTAACTTTGCCGTTTTGCTTCTCATCTTGGTCATCTTTGTGAGTTTCTGAATAGGGGTATTCGGCGTAATCGCCATAATAGCTATTGCGGGCGCTGGTTCCATTCAAGACACAACCCAATAAATTGGCATTGACTTCATGCAGCCGCTGTGACATGTGCTGCACATATTTGGAACGGCTTTTGCCGGCGCGCACCACCAGTATGGTGCGGTCTACTAACAAACTGAGGATGACGGCATCTGTAACCGGAAGTATCGGGGGTGAATCGAAGACGATGTAATCGTATTCCTGCTTGAGATATTGCAATAACTCGCGCATCTTGGCCGAACCAAGCAGTTCAGATGGATTGGGTGGAATAGGGCCGCTACTCAGAACTTCCAAGCCCTGGACGGGTGTGGGGCGAACCGCTTTTTCTAATACTTGCTGCAAACGGCCGTCTTTATGCGCCTTTTCAAAATACAACAACACGGTGGTAAGCCCGCTTGAATTATCCAGCTTAAACGTGTCTTGCTGGGAAGGACTGCGCAAATCTGCGTCTATTAGCAGCACTTTATGCCCGGCCTGAGCCAAAACTACGGCCAGATTGGCGGAGATGGTTGTTTTGCCTTCTCCTGGTGTGGCGCTGGTGACCAAAACGACCTGAAGAGGATTGTCTATGGAAGCGAACTGTACACCCGTCCGCAGCACTCGGAATGCTTCTGAAGTGGATGATCGAGGTTCTGCCACAGTCACCAGCCCGTTATCAGATGATTTCATTTGCCCGATATTCACCACAGTTGGCTCTTCGGTTAGCTGCGCCAATTGCTCAGGGGTCTGAACGGTATCGTCCAGATATTCCATGAGGAATGCCGCCGCGGCAGCCAGGACAAAACCAACACTCATAGCCACGATAACAGTGAATTCGTTTCGGGGATCAACCGGCGCTTGTGGATAGTAGGCCGGTTCAATGATGGTCAATGTATTTGTGGCCCCCTTTTGGGTATTTTGCAGCAGAAGGGCATAGCTTGTTTGCAGCCGTTGCAGATTTGTTTCTAGCGTTTCAATCTCGCTTTGCAGGTCGGCAATTTCCCGTGCGCTAATTAATTCAGGCAGTTGATTGTTCTTTTCTGCTATTTGTGCCCTGGTTTCGGTAATGGCTAATTCATAATCATCAAGTTGTTTGTTAATAAAGCCCTGGCGCTCCTGATTTTCCGAAGCAGAGGTAGGGCTGCGCAGAATCAGCTGATTAGCCATTTCGGCGGCAACAGCCTGGGCCACTTCCGGGCTGTAGGCGGTAACTAAGATGACGATGGTGTTTGAGTTTTGCGTTACCCGGATATCAGGCAGCCAGGTAAGCCCTAGCGCTTCCATGGTGGCCTGGCGAACAGATGACCGGTAAGCCAGACCCACATAAGTGCCGGCCAACTGCTGGGCCAGATAAAAATCATTTCCCGAAGGGTTGGGGTTTTCAATGGCGTTGCCAATGATGAGCGTCGTGGCTGATTGGAAAGTGGCTGGTTGTTGCCTGACGGCAAAGTAGCTGGAAACACCGGCTATCATGGTGGCTATTAATATGAGCCACCACCATTTGAGCAAAGGTGCGATATAGTCTTTAATCTGCATAGTTTCCCCTCTCGTGCCAAAGTTAAGTAAGAATGATCTGTATTTATGTTGGATTATAGCTTTTCTGCTCTAAAAGTCTGCCCACACACCAGGTTTTATACCAGCTATTTAGCTGAGTAACAGGCTCTGCGCCTGACTGGGCTGTGTGTGCGTGTGATATTTTTTTGCGTGAATCGTGTCTGTATAAATGGATTCTAAATTGTGGGCAATGGTGTCCCAATTGTGATGGTTCCTGACGTAAGTATAACCGGCTCTCGCCATTTCTTTTCGCATTTCCTCATTTTGGAGGAGGTTCAGAATAGTCTGGGAAAAATCCTCTGGCGTATCGGCAACGGCAATTTCTCGTTCTGGTTGAATGTTTAAGCTGCTGATGGCCTGGGAGGTGGTGACAACGGCCGTACCACAAGCCATGGCCTCTAAAATCTTGTTCTGAATGCCGGCATTATAGGTGATGGGGGCCACGGCCAACGCTGCCTGGTGCAAGTATGGCGGGATGTCTGGTACGGTGCCGGTAACAGTAATAGCCGGGTGCTGGTTGAGTTCGGCAATCTCCGGCGTTGGGTCTTTGCCCACAATAATCAACTTAACGGCGGGATTTTGCTGCCACACATTGGGCATAATGTTATGAGCCAGATGCAACGTCATGCTGATATTGGCATGGTAACTCATTTTTCCGGTGACAACGACTGTATTGGCGTCGGTGGAGACGGCGGGGTTTGGTTGGAAATAGTCAAAATCCACGCCGTTCGGCAGTACGGTTATCGGCGCAGTGGGGGAATGGGGTTGGTTGTCTAAGGCCAGCAGATGCGTTTTATCTACTTTTGATGTCACCAGCACATGGTCAAACTGGTTAATGGCCCACCCTTCAAACCATTCGGTCCGCTTTAGATCCAGGCGGCTGCGCCAGCGGCGCACAAAATCGTCGCTTTTGGCTACTGCCTGGCGAAACAGGTGACTGATGCAGTCTACACTGTCCCACACAACCGGTAGATGTGTATGTCTTTTGAGAGCCAACCCATATTGCGCTCCCCGCAGATGCTCGACGTGTACCACATCATACGTATCCAGGTCTCCGGCCAGCTTTAGTAGAGCGGGCTGCCAGGAGTAGACGCTTTGAAATGGGGTGCGGCTGGGTATGACTTTCAGGCAGTTGACGATGGAATCCTTTTTCGTGATCTGAACGGTGT
Source organism: Anaerolineae bacterium (assembly GCA_019637635.1). GTDB lineage: Bacteria > Chloroflexota > Anaerolineae > Promineifilales > Promineifilaceae > CAADGU01. The sequence goes on along the minus strand of JAHBVI010000057.1, from coordinate 24,425 downwards.
GGACGGCGTGGCAGTACGGTTTGATCTGTTCCAGATCGGCCAGGTCTTGTTCGTCCGTTACCAGGGTGAGCAGGGTGATTTGATGGCCGCGGGCACTGAGCGAACGTAGGATGTTATACGGCCGTACACGAATCAAATTAGGTACATAGGGGACAATAAACAAGATTTTCATATTTCATCTCGACGTTCAAAAATCACCATATGTAAATCTACCAAAAACCACTTACCAACCGGCTTACATCGGTCGTCATGCCCATTAACCGGGCCACTAATAAGACTGCTTGTAAGAAAAAAGATGAATAGTCAAACTATGAAACAGTGGTATGCAGCCCATACAAAACCTAACTGTGAACACCAGGTGGCAGCCATTATGCAGCAGCAAGGATTTGATACATTCCTGCCGCAATTATCTGTTTCTGGTAACAAAAACAAGCTGTTATGGAAACCTTTTTTTCCAACTTATCTGTTTGTTAAAGTTGACATTGATGAAGTAGGCGCTTCAGCCTTGAGGTGGACACCTGGCCTGAAGCACCTGGTCGCCTTTGGCGATCAATCGCCGGTGCCCGTGCCAGACCTTACTATCGAGCATTTACGGCGTGAACTTTCTACTATGGAATCTGTTGGCGGATGGGAAGCATATACTTTTGAACCCGGAGAAAAAGTGAGGATTACTCAGGGGCCATTACGCAATATGTCTGCCTTATTTGAGCGGACTCTCACACCTCATGGTAGAGTGCAGGTGCTTCTAACCTATCTAGATCAGGTCAGACGTATACAAATTGATGGGGCTGACCTGGAAAGGATAGAAGCTGCACCCCCAAAAAGTGACAAAAGACGGCGCACACGTGGTAAAGGGCGGTCTATTTGTTACACGAGCGGCTAGAGCCAAACGCCACAAAAATCCAACAGTTTATCCAATGTTTGGTTGCAAATCTCAGCACATTTTTCCAGAAATGTTTGAGTAAGATTACACGTGGCGAAAGGGGTCTGGCCGATTATTTGTTCTCTGTTGTAGCAATTGCTCCAGAGAGCAACCATTTACGATGAAGTTAGCTAAGGATAAAGCCTTAGAATGGCGGAGCTTGCTAAAAAATGTTGATATACTCGCAGTGGCTCAATTTTAACTCCGAGAAATTATTGCCTGGACGTGGCCGCCTGGGAAAATGATGGCGGCATCATACTATGAAACAGCTAATCAACAGAGTGCTACTTATCGTTATCCTGGTCTTGTTTGGGGGGGGCGTGTTGGTCATTTCCCCGGCAATGAGCCAAAATGCGGATAATACATGGGCGGTTCCAATCAACTTATCGCAGTCCGGTACGGCCAGTAGTCCACAGGTTGTGGTAGACGCGAGTGGTTTGGTACATGTCATCTGGCAAGATTCCCTCGACGGAATTGTGTATGTGCAGGGAAATGCGCGCACCTGGAGTATGCCGCAGGTGGTTGAATTGCCGTTTGGTACGCGGCGATTTTCCACTAATCTTAGCGCCCAAGACCGGACGCCGCTGTTCCAGACTTCTTTTATTGCTGATGATGACAACCTGATTCATGCTTTTTGGCTGGATGAGGAAAATACGCTGTTTTATAGCCAGGTTGCGGCCGATGCGTTTGCTGTTTTTGATGCCTGGCAGGCGCGCCAGCAAATTGCCAGCGATGTGTTGGCTTTTGATGTGAAGTTGGATGATAACGGCCGTTTCCATCTGGTCTACCTGTCTTCAAATCCATCTTTGGCCGGTCTGTTTTATACCAGTTCGGATGATGGCGGTTTTACCTGGACTGAACCATTTCTTATCTATTCCTCGAATTATTTCCGCCTGCTGACAAAGGCTGATGCCAACGTGCATCTGGCCGTAGATGGCAATGCCAATGTACACATTGCCTGGGATGATCGGGCGTTGGAGCAAGTTCTGTTTGCCACTTCATCTGATAACGGCCAAAACTGGAGCCAGCCATTGGTGGTGGATAAACGGCAAGAAACGGATGCGATCAATGCCGCTGGGCCATCCGGCGTACATCTATCAACCGATGGCAATGTTGTTCATTTGACCTGGCAGGCTGGCCATGATGGTTCTGATTGTGATCTTTATCACCAATGGTCGCCTGACAAAGGCCGCACCTGGGAGCCTGCCCAAACCTTGCTGGCCGAGTTTGATCAATGCCCGGAAGAAAGTCAGATTTTGACAGGCGGCAGCCAGCCGTTGTTGTTAACAAAAATTGCCGGGCAGGATTACTTGCTGCTCTGGAAAGATGGGCTATGGGGGCATTCACAGCCGCAGCCGGAATTGACCTCTTTTATTGATGAGACGGTTTTCCGGTCTATTTCGCTCAACTGTGGCCGCCAGACTTTTATCCACAATGATCAACTTTACGTTGTCAGTTGTGGCCGGGGGGTTGGGCAGGATATCTGGCTTACGTTACGGCCGTTGCAATCTCTGGACGCAGCACCATTGGCTGACCCGGTGTGGAGTGATCCGGTGTCCATTGCGGTATTGGACGGGTTGATTCTGTCTTCCGACATCGCCGTTGACCAGGAGAATCGGCTGCACGTGATCTGGAGTCAATCCCAGAATAGCGAAATCGTACCGGCATTTCCGCAACCCGGCCAGGAACTTCACTACCAACAATGGGATGGCGGGCGATGGATTGGGCCGACCACGATACTTTCAACATCTGGTTTTGCTGATCAACCAGCCATAGGTACCGACAAAGACGGGCTGATATCGGCCGTTTGGCGGGGGAATACAGGCGACCATCTCTATTTCAGCCAGGCAAACGGCGCGCGTGCGGCCTCATTTTTGGAATGGATGTCACCACAGTTATTGGCCAATCATCAATCGGCTATTGGCGATCCGGATATCCTGATCGATCCCGCCGGAAATATCTACGTGGTCTATGTTGTTTTTGTAAACGAAGAGCGTGGCGTCTACTTGCTTCAATCAACCGATGATGGCAAAACCTGGTCCTCTTCTCAACTCTTCACCGACATCCCCCTGGATGGGGATTTGCCACGACAACCGCGTCTGGCATGGACCAGTGACAATCGTCTTCATTTGCTCTGGCAGCAAGAAACACTGCCGGAAAGTCTGCGACAATCCGCCCTGTATTATGCCCAAACGTCAGACGGCGGTGATACCTGGAGTGAACCTCTGTTAGTGGAACGGAGCAATCGGGCCACCTCACCTGTTCTATGGAGCGATATGGTGGGGATTGGCGAACGCATTGTCCACCGGACGTGGCAGGATTGGGATGGCAGCCGCCTCAACTTGTGGCATCAGCAATCTCTGGACAGTGGCCGGACGTGGAGCCCGCCTGTTCGGGTTGCCGGTGTTGCCGATCCTGAGGCAGTGGCGACGCTGGTGGTTGATCCGGCGGAGATGGTGCATTTATTACAAATAGAAAAGGGGATGAGTGCTGGAACAACCGGGGAGGCCTCGTTTTTACGACATTGGGTGTGGCAGGGCGCCCGTTGGCAAGAAGATGAAGCTTTGGAACTTTCGCCTCAACCTGTGGAAGGAGAGGCTTCGCTGCTATCGGCGGTGATGGCCGACGGCCGTATGGTCGCTCTCTACAATGGCACAGCAAAGGTTGAAACGGCCGTTCAAGCCCAGTTGTTGCTCACAGAACGCATGGTAGCTACGCCATCTGTAACCGCCACCCCTTTGCCCACTCTGACGCCTACGCCAACGGCCACGCCTGAAAACATAGCAGCCGCCACCCCGACTGCCGCGGCTACACCTACCATCAACTTCTCATTGGAGGCCAGTAATACCCCCGGCAGTTCGTCCTTATTGCCTGGATTTTTATCGGGCGGCAATGGGATGGTGGCTGCCGCTGTTCTCACCATTATCCCGGTTGGTTTTCTGGTGCTGCTGACTTTTGTTTTGCGCTTGCGTGCCTTGCGGGGTAAACGGTAACGCCTGGCGGCTTATCTTCTTACCATAGGCAAATAGGTGAAATGACATTCAATGCCCCCTGAACCGCAAACGTTGCCCCAGACAATTGTTAATGTGGGCCTGCCAGCAGCATTCCAATCCCCCACATTGGAAGACCAGAAATACTTTCCGGTATGCATGGGGCCATCGGCAGAATACAAGGCCAGGCGCGCCGGTTGCCCCGATGTGTAGGCTTGGGTAACGGCCGTGCCCACATCCCACGTATAAACCGGCGTCTGACCAGATGAAATGGGGTATACCATCGTACCGGCAAAATTTTCCTTAGCCAGAGGCGCATTATTCCAGGTCAGCGTAGCTTCATTCCACGCCTCGCCAACGGAAAAAACCTGGATAAAAGAATCAGGCGGTTCTCCCCAGGGGCCGCCACCGGCATTACCGAACAGACTCATAGTCAATGTCGCCGACAGAATGATTTTGCCAGGAGGCACATTGTTCAAGGGAAAAGTGACAAAATACTTGGAAAAACAAGGGTAATCGGAAACATCCCACTGGTTTTGAATGTTAATTTGCTCGTAACCGGCGTAATTCGTCTCACCCCATTCACTCCAGTGGTCAATACCATCGCCACAGGTGGTGTGCCCACCCACATGGCCATCGGGAACCGCCGCCCCATTTAGCCCTTGCCGCACGATAGTCGCCCCTTCTGGCACCCCCGGTGGATGGGTAAATCGCGGAATGCTAAAACCCAATTGCCCCCACGTAGACGGGGACTGCGGATTCATAGATTCCGGCCAGATTTGATCAGCAATCGGCGTTCCGCCGGCATCATCCCGGTCATGCACCGCCAGGGCCAGACCCCACGTTGAGTTTTTGGGCGGTGCGCTGGTAAGCCCCAGGCTAGTAAAAGGGATGACAAAACGGACATCCCATCCCTTGTCATCTTGATTATCATTGGGGTAGTTGCCGCGCCAATTGGTGGTCGTTGTAAAAGCGATGGGACTCGGCGCCCAACCGGAACCATTTCCCCGGTAAGCGGCTGAGGCGTTACTACGGCAGTCCCAATTGGTCATTTGAGAAACAAATTTGTAACTCTGTAAGGTAGGGGTATTTCCCGTGTTACCGTCTAGCTTTAAGTAGAGAGTGACGGCATCATAGGCAATCAGTTCACCGGTAGGCGAGGTGTCACACCACAACCGGCGGTCAATAATATGGACAAACAGTTCCAGGTATTCATCCGTATAGGCCATTCGCGCATCGGCATAATTACTGGTAGGGCTAACCTGGCCGAACCATAACAGCGTATAGTCAGGGTAATTGTTGTCATCCCCCTGCCCCCAATAGGGAATGTTTATTTTTCGGGCGTTTGATTGGGTTTGGGCATCAATTTTTTGATCCGGCGCAAGGGCTATTGTTGTCAGCACAATCAATACGGATAATACTAACCCTATGGTTTTGTATCTATATTGAATTAGAGACCATGTCAATCTTAAGAATGTAACCATATTCTGTTATTCCTTGATTGTTAAATTTTCAGATAGTGTTGAACGATATAGTATCGTGCAAAAGTGTGCAATTCTGGTGAACATACGAACTTTAGTGCATACATTAGTTAAGCGTCCTCTGGTAAAGTGGGTGGTGGCGTTGGGCCAGATTGCCCTTATGCTTTTAATTATCTACCAGGAGATTTCTGCCCAGCAGCCTCTTACCTGGCAGCCACAACAAACCATACCGGATTATCATCCCATGACTAATCCACCGTTAATGATCGCTGACCAGAATAGAACAATCCATGCCTTTTCTTCGCAATGGTTTGTGGATAAAGGCGAATCGGTGCGGGCCATTGTTTACAATTATTGGACGATGAATGAGGGCTGGAGTCCACCAGTAGACATTATTTTGTCACCGCTCAAAAGAGATGCTCGTGTCACTGGGGTTTACCTGGAACCACAAACCGGGATCGTTCACCTCACGTTTTGGGGCGGCGACGGTACGGATGCCAATATTTATTATACCAAAGCGCCATTGGCTGAGGCTGGTCGGGCATCAGCCTGGTCTAAGCCGATTGTTATAGGGGAAAACGCTGGCGATCCAGAATTGGCAGCCATCACCGGAGACGAAAGCGGTAATCTTGCCATCATTTACAGTGGCCGCAGGCAGGGGAATGGTTTATATACCATTTATTCCGATGATGGGGGTGAGACGTGGTCTAATCCTGATCCATCATTCTTGACCTTTAGCGATAATTTCCCGGTCGTTCTTGACATGACGCCCGGCGCATCTGGTTTGACGCATGTTGTATGGGATGTAAGGGATACCGGGGGCAATGGCCGGCAGATTAATTTTTCCAGTTTGGATATGCAACAAAGGCGTTGGAGTCGGCCGAAAGTGTTGGCCGAGGTGAACATAGGTTATGGCGTTCTCAATCCGGCCATTATTGAATCTAACAGTGAATTATTCGTTGCTTTTAGTGGCATTACGATGATGCAATCAAGTGATGGGGGAGAATCCTGGACAGCGCCGACAATCCCCTTCTCGCTGACCGGGGTGAATGGGGTCATGTCTTTTGTTGTTGACAGCAGCCAGGTTTTGCACCTGCTTTGGTCGCAGCGCATCACCGGCAACCCTGATATACATGGGGCCTGGCATAGTGTCTGGCAAGACGGCCGTTGGTCCACACCGGAACCAATCGTTTCTGGGCCGGCTGTTCATGATTTAACCGGTGACAATGCCTTTGATCCTTTTGATGTGCGGGCCATTATCAGCCAGGGTGATACTTTGCTGGTTACCTGGCGTTCTGATCCTGGTCTAAAGGGGAATGGGGTCTGGTACTCTTACACGCAACTGGATGCTCCCGAACTGCCTGTTGTTGCCTACGTCCCCCCATCTGAACCTGTGTCTATGCCAACGGCTACGGCCGTGTCCTCAGCCGACGATCTTTTGGCATCCACTGATACCTCATCTGCGCCAGTCCCCCTGAATGTCAGTCAGCCGTCGGGGGTGTTTTTCTTTGAAAACCCTGCGGGGATTGTGGTCGTTGGCCTTGTACCTGTGGCTTTTGTGCTTCTTCTTATCTTAAGCCGGGCTTTATATCTTTCTAACTTTCGCCGTTAAACGGCCGTTGGGGGGCTTGCGCTGAGTATAGATAGCGGATCATTTGTCTAAAATCACAAAGCAATTTTCGGTAACATACAAGCTGTTACCAGATCACTTTATGGAGAGTCTTAGTGAAAACTCACGTCAAGTTTGAGAATGTAACCAAACAATATAACCTGGGGTTGACCAGGACCAGTCTGCCATCCATCATATCGGGCTGGTTCAAACGGTCATTAAGACAAGACGCTTCCAGTGGGATTCAAAGTCGTTCATTCCTGGCACTCGAAGATGTAAACTTCGATTTGCGACCGGGTGAATCTTTGGCCCTGGTGGGGGCAAACGGCGCCGGGAAGACAACAATCCTAAAATTGTTGGCCAACATCACCAAACCTACCAGCGGGTCCATCTATATGGATGGGCATTTGTCGGCCTTGATTGAGTTGGGCGCCGGTTTCCATCCAGACCTCACCGGCAGAGAAAACATCTTTTTGAACGGCACAATCTTGGGTCTGAGCCGTAAGCAAATAGCCAGCCAGTTTGACGAAATTGTAGATTTTTCAGAGCTTGAACAGTTCATTGATACGCCGGTTAAGCGGTATTCTTCGGGTATGACAGTCCGGTTAGGTTTTGCTGTAGCTTCCTGTATCAATCCAGAAATTTTGCTGGTGGATGAGGTTTTGGCTGTTGGCGACGCCGCATTTCAACAAAAGTGTATGCACCGCATTCGGGACCTTATTGGAAAAGGTACCAGCATCATCTTTGTTTCACACAACTTCTACCTGATTCAGGCTGTTTGTAATCGTGCCCTCTATCTTGAGAAAGGTAAGGTGAAAAATCAGGGCAGCCCTAAAGAAATTATCGCCCTGTATGAACAAGACCTTCACCAAAAGCGAACGGCCAAACTGGAAACTATGGCCCATGAATCTGACGATGAAACCGGTGATGTGGAAATCACCAGGGTAGAAGTGTACGGTACTCAGAGCGCCGAATCTGGCAGTCTGGCCAATAATCAGCCGGTTCAGATTCAAATTCATTACAATGCTTACAAGCCATTGGGAAAAGTCCATGTATCTGTGTTTATCCGGCGGTCAGATGGGTTGACCTGCTGCATGATGCGAACCAAACTGGATGATTTTGAACTGTCACTGGATCGCGGTCAAGGTAATGTTTCATTGTATTTAGAGCCGTTACAGCTAATCACAGGAACTTATTATGCGGAAGCATGGTTCTTAAATGAGAGCGACTCTATTGGTATTGTGACCCGCGCCGGGCGGTCAGACTGGTTCTCCGTAAAGGGTTCGGTATTAAGTTATACAGACGACAGCGGTGTATTCGAGCCACACACCCGCTGGAGCCATCAGTCCCATATGCTTTCTTCTGGCAACGGTACGTTTGCCGAGACGCAATCGGCCATGACACAGCTTACCTGATCAAGCTGTCAAATAAACCTTTACCTGACCGATATATTTCTAACCATCACTCAAACTCAAAGAAGATATAAAATGTTAATTCAAGCCAGACAACTTTATCAATCGAGGGATCTTCTCTTTTCCTGGACAGGACGCAACATTCGGGCCAGATATCAACAATCGGCGCTCGGCTGGTTGTGGGCAATTTTTCAACCGGCCGCACAGGTCGCCATATTTTCGATCATATTTACTCGCATTGTACCGGTGGATACAGGTGATATTCCGTACCCGGTTTTTTCATACGTAGCCATTGTGCCCTGGACATTGTTGGCCTCGTCTCTGGCAGATATGTCGCAATCAATCGTGACCAATATGGGATTGGTGACGAAAATATATTTTCCACGAGAGATCCTGCCTGCGGCGGCCATGCTGGCGCGCCTGATGGACTTTGGCGTGGCAGTAGGATTATTATTGATTTTAATGTTGTATTTTCGTGTACCCTTTTATCCGCCGGTGTTGTTTTTCTTTCCGCTTATCCTGGCGGTGCAGTTATTACTGATTATTGGTATCGGTTTAGGCATGGCGGCGGCAAATGTGTTTTTTAGGGATGTTCAATCATTACTGACGTTAGGCCTGCAATTATGGTTTTATGCTTCGCCTATTATTTATCCGGTGACTATGGTACCAGAACAATTCCGCACACTTTATTTCCTTAACCCCATGGCCGGTATACTGGAAGGGTACCGGGACATTTTACTTTATCAAAGAGCGCCCGGCCCCTATCTCTTGCCGTCCACTATCGTCACAGTTGTTGTTTTTCTGCTGGGAACCTGGTTTTTCAAACGAGTTGAATTCAGGTTTGCGGACATTGTGTAAAGAATAAAAAATGGAAACGCCAAAAGTAACTGTCATTACGCCTGCTTATAACGGTGCCGATCATATTGGCGAAGCGATACAGAGCGTACTGGGGCAAACTTATTCAAATGTGGAGTTGATCGTTGTGGATGATTTTTCCACTGACAACACGGCAGAAATCGTGGCCCAATTCGATGATTCGCGCCTGCTATACCTTGCCCATGAACAAAACCGGGGTGTGGATCAAGCCAGAATGACCGGTTTGGCAGCTTCTACTGGGGAAATCATCGCGTTTCTGGATCAGGATGATTATTTTCATCCGGAGAAGCTAGCCACGCACGTCAATTTTCTCCAGGTTAATCCTGATGTGGGTTTTACCTATAATTCTTACTTTAACCTCAATCACTCGGCACCTACGATTCGGGATATTTCGCGGCCGCCGCAATCCATGACGCTAATAGATTTGGTGCGCGGGTTTCCATTGCCTCCCAGTGTCATGGTTATGAGGCGAGAGTGGGCGCTTCGAGATGAATTATGGGACGAGGCCACGTTTTTGAGGGGAAGAGAAATTGTGTTTTGTGGTCGTTTGTTTCTGGCTGGTTGCAAATTCGCTCTGGTGGATCGTATGCTCAACTACCGTCGCTATCATGCGGGCCGTCTTTTTAGCAACCTGGCTAAAAAATGCGCTGATGAGCGTGCTTGTCAAGAGATCCTGTTTGCTGATACGCGCTTCCCAAAAGAGTTGTTAAAGCAGCGTGATGAGGCCAGTGCCAATATCTATATGTTATGGGCCTATGTTGCGCTGGCTCAGGGTGAAACGGCCGTTGGCCAGGATTTTGTGCGCCATGCGGTGCGTTTGCACCCTGGTCTTGTCCAGGGCGTTCCCTGTGAGCTGACTAAATTTTTCTTGATGTATGCGATTGATGAAGAGCTTTTGCCCCATGAAGAATTATTGTGCCAACTGTTTGCACAATTTCCGCCTGAACTGGGATCAATAAGCGACCAATGGCAGTGGGCGGCCGGTCAGGGCAGCCTGATCAAGGGAATTCGGTCGGTGATGTGGGGACAGGTGGAAAACGGCCGTACTCATTTTGATAAAGCGGTAAGTTTAGGCGCTCAAATTGAGTCCTTCACCATACAGGTGTTAACAACGCAGCTCATTTATTTTGAGTCTGAATTTGGTATGGATGCAGCCAGTCACGTTGTTCAAGAGCTAATTCCCTACTTAAAACAAGTTGGAAGCTCTGAAAGCTTTCGTGCTTTCAGGGGGAATTATGCGATCAATCGGGCATTTAGACGTTTTGAAGAAGGTCAATATACAGAAGTGCCCAAAGATGTGTTGAGGGCCGTCCTGGCAGACCCTAATTACCTTGCGAATCGGGGTGTCCTCTCCATTTTGCTGCGATCCTCCTTCAGCGCGTGGGCCAGGCCTGAGCCTGCCTGAGTTTCCCCCTTAACTGTTCAAGAAAGTGACGATTGAGGTTTTTATGGCGCGAGATCCGCAACCGTTGCGTGTGGTTTTGTTTGCTCTTACTGGCTTTGGTAATCCTGTCTTGACCTCATGTGTAAAAGATTCCAGAGTAAGGGTTGAAGCTGTATTTACCATTAAATACAAGACCCCTTTACCATACTATGATGAGGTTCACCTGGATGAATTATGTGAGCAATATGGCATTACCTGTTATGGCGGCGTCAAGATAGCCAGCGGTGATGGGCTGACCTTACTGAACACCCTTTCGCCAGACTTGATACTGGTGGCTACATTCAAACAAATTCTGACGCCAGATGTTTTGCAAATTCCCCGGCTAGGTGTGGTCAATTTTCATCCTTCGCTGTTGCCAAAATATCGTGGGCCTTGCCCTTCCAATGCGGCTTTGTGGCATGGCGAGGTAAGCACCGGTGTTACCGCCCATTATGTAACGGAAGGCATAGATGAAGGTAACATCTTGTTGCAACGGTCTGTACCTATTGATGAAGGTGAGATAGACGGCCGTTTAAGACAAAAATTGGCCCGATTATCAGGAGATATGACTCCGGAAATCATCACTATGTTTGCCGATTTTCATGCGCCCTCCGGTGTACCCCAGGATCACCAGCAGGCCACTTTTGCCCCGAAACCGACCATCGAAGACGGGTATTTGGAGTCAGCTTCTGACATTCAAACGATTGAGCGCAAGATGAGAGCTTTCAACCCGCTGCCAGGCACATCTATCCTTCTCCGTCAACAACGTGTTGAAGTCACGCATTATGAACGGTTACCTGGCGGTCAGGCAAACGGAATTTATGAACACGAGCACTATATTGATTGGTATAAAAATTTTGAGGCCATCAGACTGTTTAAGCACGAGGATAACCGGTGAAAAAAGCTGCCATTATTCAATCCAACTACATCCCCTGGAAAGGATATTTTGACATCATTCATGATGTTGATGTATTTGTATTTCTTGATGACGTACAAATGACCAAACGCGATTGGCGTACTCGAAATAAAATCAAGACACTGCGCGGCACCGAATGGTTGACCGTCCCTGTTTATGGCGGCCGTGAGCAGCTTATTTATGAAGTCAACATTGCCCAAACTGATTGGCAATCACAACACGCCAAAACAATCCAGTCTAACTACAGCAAGGCGCCATATTACAAAGAATACCAATTCCTTTTAGATTGGCTTTATAAAACACCCCATACCAACCTGTCACAATTTAATCGGGAAACTACGCAGATGATCTGCGAGATTCTGGATATTAAAACAGAGTTTCATTCTGCTATGGAATTTGGTGTGAGCGGAGTCAAGGACGAGCGACTGATCAATATCTGTCGAGAAGTTGGAGCCACACTTTATTTATCAGGCCCGGCTGCCCGTGACTACATTATTGAAGACAATTTCCGAAATGCCGGCATTACTTTATGCTACAAAGAGTACCCAAACTACCCTGAATACGACCAGCTCTTCCCACCATTTGAACATGGGGTTTCCATCCTGGATGTATTGCTTAATTGTGGTCCTAAGACTTCTCATTATATTTGGGGTTGGCGTCAAGAAGATCATGTCATAGAGGTGAACCATGGCAAATAATTCTGCTTACAAAATTGATTTCAACCGACCAACTATTGTCGGTAAAGAACTTTATTATATTTCGCAGGCAATCCACAATGGCCACTCAGCCGGCGATGGGGCTTTTACCAAAAAATGCCACAAATTTTTAGAAGAAGCTCTTGGCGTGCCCAAAGTTTTGTTGACTACTTCATGTACCGATGCTTTAGAGATGTGTGCGCTTTTGCTAGACATTGTGCCGGGCGATGAGGTTATTGTCCCTTCATTTACTTTTGTCACCACCATCAATGCCTTTGTTTTGCGCGGCGCCAAACCGGTCTTTGTAGATATTCGGCCCGATACATTGAATCTGGATGAAACACAGCTGGAACAATTGATTACCGAACGCACCAGGGCCATCGTACCTGTCCATTATGCGGGCGTCGGCTGTGAAATGGATGCAATATGCGCTATTGCTGCTAAATATGGTATTGCCATTGTGGAAGATAATGCGCATGGGTTATTTGGCAAGCATAAGGGCAAATATTTAGGTACCTTTGGCACTTTTGCTACCCAAAGTTTTCACGAAACGAAGAACTTTATCTGTGGGGAAGGCGGCGCTGTCCTAATTAACGATCCGCTTTATTTAGAGAGGGCGGAAATTATTAGGGAAAAAGGAACAAACCGTAGCCGTTTTTTTAGAGGGCAGGTTGACAAGTATACGTGGGTTGACATCGGTTCCAGCTTTTTGCCATCAGATATATTAGCGGCATTTTTATATGCCCAATTGGAAGCGCGCACCGAGATCCAAACAAAACGGCAAAACATCTGGAACTTCTATCATGAAAATTTGCAAGATTGGGCTGAATCGTGTAGTGTACGTTTGCCAATAGTGCCGTCACACTGCGATCAATCTTTCCACATGTATTACTTGTTGTTGCCGTCGCTGGAAGCCCGCAGTGGGCTCATTACGCATCTAAAAGAGCGTGGGATTCTCAGTGTTTTTCATTATTTACCGTTGCATTTATCAGATATGGGGCAAAAATTTGGCGGCAAGCCTGGTGATTGTCCAGTGACGGAAGATGTGAGTGATCGCTTGCTTCGCCTGCCTTTTTATAATGACCTCAGCGAAGCTGACCAGTCGTACATTGTAAAAGCAATCATGGAATTTGAACCTTCGCATATCCCTATGGCTACTTGAATTTTTTAATGAGTTGTCGGGTTTTGGTGGCAAATTTGAGGAGGGCATCATGTCTATAAAACTCAATAAATATTTCGTTGTTTTCCTGCTAGTGGCGGTCTTGACGATTTTGTTCTTTAGCAGCGGTGGATATTCAACCATCCAGGCAGATGACCCGATTCCCAGTTATATCAATCAAATCAGTTCAGCCAATCTCATGGCGGTGGCCTCTGATTTAGTAAACTTGTATGGCCCACGCCGCGAAGATGTTTATAGCCCTTATATAAATGCCAGTTGCACGATGGGTAGTACCGTGTATCCCAAAAGCACCATCGAAATGTCGGCCGATTATATCAAGGCGCGGTTTGAGGCAATGGGCTACCCACCAGAAGCGATTACGATGGAGCAGTTGCCCGGCGGCGCGGGGCACAATGTGTATGTGACTAAGGCGGGCAGCGATTACCCCAATGTGTTCATCGAATTTAGTGGACATTACGATACAGTAGCTGGATCACCTGGTGGAAATGATAATGCTTCCGGTTCTACGGCCGTGATCGAATTAGCGCGTGTCCTTAAGGATTACCCAAACCGTTATTCTATGCGTTTCATCCTGTGGGCGGCCGAGGAGTATAGCAACCAAAGAGGCGCTGCTTTTTATGGTTCCAACTATCACGTTCAACAAATGCTGGCTCGTGGGGAACAGGTCAAGGCTGGATTGGTAATGGATCACATTGGCTGGCCTTATCCGGGTGATCCGACCGGTTACATGAATCAGGTTTCCTACAATGGCGCCGAGTCTCAGCGTATTGCGCAGATGTTCAGTCAGGTAAGGCCCGACTATGGTATTGTTATCGGCTTCGGCATGGACGCCGGCATCCAGAACTCGGATGAGCATTCTTATTGGGATTATGGGTTAACGGCCGTGAGCAGCGGCGGCGGCTGGCTCTATTACCGTCCTAATTACCATACCTGTGGTGATACCGTTTCCAACATTGACTTCACCAATGTCCTGCGTGTAGCTCAACAAAACCTGGCGGTCGGTCTTCGGCTGGATGCCGAAGTTGTCGGCGCAACCAGCACACCCACTCAAACGATAACCGGCACACCCCCAACTTCCACCCCCACTTTTACCCCAATCCCTGGAATGGCATTTCCCTCCACAGGCCAGTTGGATTCATTTAACCGGGCTAATGGGTCTGTGGGTACAAACTGGTCTGGTAGCACAGCCGGTTATAGCATTGCGGCCAATCAATTAAGTGTAAACAACTCGGGCGAACAGGACATTTACTGGAATGCTGCTCTATTCGGGGGCGAACAAGAAGCCCACGTCACGCTGACTACCATTGGTCCAGCTAGCGCCGAAATAGGTTTAATTCTCAAATCGCAGAGCAACAGTAGTTCCAACCCCGGTTTAATAGATGTGTTGTATAGTCAAGGTTCACAGCAAGTTCAGGTCTGGACATTTCATACTGCACAAGGTTGGGTTCAGCGTGGTGCCAGCATTCCCGTAACTTTTGCCAATGGAGATCAGTTTGGGGCCAGAGCCAGAGCCAATGGGCAGGTCGAAGTGTACAAGAACGGGAGCGCGTTAGGAATTCGGGATGTCTCAGCCTGGTCTTATTACACACAAGGTGGCTATATTGGCTTGTTTATGCTGAGCGCCAATGGCTCTGTTTTGGATAATTTTGGCGGCGGGACAATGGGGACGTTGCCCACCTCAACACCTTCTCCAATACCTACAGCAACTCTAACGGAAACGCCTCTACCGCCCACGGTGACTAACACGCCCACGGAAACACCGTTGCCGCCGACGGCGACCAACACATCTACTGAAACGCCGCTGCCGCCGACGGCTACATCAACACCAACAGAGACACCGTTGCCACCCACGGCGACCAATACACCCACGGAAACACCGTTGCCGCCGACAGCTACATCAACACCGACAGGGACACTATTGCCGCCCACGGCGACCAACACGCCCACGGAAACACCACTGCCGCCCACGGCTACATCAACACCGACAGAGACACCGTTGCCACCCACGGCGACCAATACACCCACTGAAACACCGTTGCCGCCGACGGCTACATCAACACCGACAGAAACACTTTTTCCGCCCACGGCGACCAACACGCCTACGGAAACACCGTTGCCGCCTACGGCGACCAACACGCCCACGGAAACACCACTGCCGCCGACGGCCACGAACACGCCAATACCAGCCACAGCCACGCCAACACCTACTCATACGCCAACGCCTGGTTCTGGTTTTCCAGTAACAGGGGTAATAGATGACTTCAATCGGGCAAATGGGAATTTGGGCATTAACTGGTCAGGTAGAACAGCGGGTTACACCATTGTCGCTAATCAATTGACAGTCAGCAGCACAGGCGAGCAGGACATATACTGGAACAACTCTCTGTTTGGGGCAGATCAGGAGGTATTTGTCACTTTAACAGGGATCTACCTGAACGGCACTGAAATTGGTCTGGGGTTGAAGTCCCAAAGCAGCAGCGGTTTTACACCTGGAATTATTGACGTGTTGTACAATCCGTCTGGAAATGTGGTGCAGGTTTGGACCTACCAATCTTCACAAGGCTGGGTGCAGCGTGGCGCTAATATTCCCGTAACTTTTGTGAATGGGGATCAGTTTGGGGCGCGCGCCAAAGCGAATGGGCAGGTTGAAGTCTATCGAAATGGTGTTTTGATTGGGGTTCGAGATGCAACAGCCTGGTCATATTATGCTCAGGGTGGTTATATTGGCTTGTTCATGTATAGTGCGAACAATACTGTGTTGGATAACTTCGGCGGTGGCACTATGGGCATCTCGCCCACGCCAACTGCTTCGCCAACACCGCTTTCAGCCTCGCCGACTCCGACGCATACGCCGTTACCGCCAACACCGACTTCCACAAATACACCGTTGTCACCGACGCCTACCCCCACAAACACGCCAGCGTCCTCAGGTGAAGTCATTTACGTCAGTTCAACCAACAATGGCACGGTCGGTGGCGTAGCCTTTAACGATGAAGATATACTGGCTTATGACATGACCACCGGTTTGTGGTCAATGTACTTTGATGGTTCCGATGTGGGCATAACCGGAGATGTGAATGCTTTCAGCGTGTTGCCTGACGGCGATATTTTGCTCAGTCTTGATGCCGCGGCTACCGTAGGCAGCCTGGGCAGCGTGGATGATTCTGACATCATTCGCTTTACGCCAACCTCTCTGGGTGACATTACCGCAGGAACCTTTTCCTGGTATCTTGTTGGCGCTTCTGTGGGCCTGACGACAAATAACGAGGACATTGATGCCATTGATTTCACCGCGGATGGCAGGTTGGTGGTCAGTACAATTGGGACGTTTAGTGTGACGGGAGCATCTGGTAGTGGCGAAGACCTGATTGCCCTTAATGCAAATGGTAACGGGTGGACGCTATATTTTGACGGCTCAGATGTGGGTCTTAGTAACACGACTTCTGAGTGGATAAACGGTGGCTGGACGGATCATGCAGCTAACCAGATATACCTGACCACGGCTGGCACATTTTCGGTAGCGGGGGTCAGTGGGAATGGGGCCGATATCTTCATCTGTACGCCAATCACTTTGGGAGCGACAACGTCGTGTACATTTAGCCCTTACTGGATTGGCTCAGCGTATGGCTTTACCGGTCAGGTTGTGGATGGGCTGCATATCGTAAAATAAGAGGATGGTCTGGTTAGCAGGTGACAATTCCGTGCGCGTGTGTGCATAGTGTAAGTAACTCGTTAATCTGATTGTCTTGATGGAAATGGTTGGTAAATGAAAGTTTGTTTGGTGCTTTATGATCCGCAGGAGTTTGGCGGATTGGAAGAATATGCCACCACGTTGGCTGTGGGGCTGAAACAGCAGGGCCAGGAGGTGAGTGTATTGTCCATGACCTGGGCGCCGCCGGATAACCAGTATTTCCGCAGGTTGCGGGAAAGTGGGGTAACCCTTGTGCAGATTCCCAAATGGTTGTCATGGCCGGCATCTCACTGGCCGACAAAAGTGAGAATTCTGACGGCCGTGATGTGGATTTTGCTCCCTGTAACTTTATTCTTGGCTGCCGGTTTGTGGCTGCGCCGGCGGGGAAGCTGGTGGGAGGCTTATGACAGTGTCTACGGCCGTCTAAGCGGCGAGATTTTCCAACGATTTATTGCCCAAAACCGGCGTGAACCGTTAGCGCGGCTGCTTCTTAACTGGTGGCGTTTTCGCTGGCGACCGGATGTGCTGCACATTCAGGGGTACACCAGCACGCTTCTTTTTGCCATTGAATGGGCCGCCGCCAAAAAAGTCCCAGTCGTTTATGAAGAGCATCAGACGCCGGATGCCCGGTTTGATTGGTGGAAAGGGTTCCAGCAGAGTATTAACAAGGCAACTACCGTCGTCGCTGTGTCTGAGGAAAGTGCGCGCGCCCTGCGGTCGGTTTGTGGCGTGACCCGGCCAATTGTAGTCAGAAGCCCCCTTTTACCGGACCCGATGGCTTCTGGCTGGAAGCCGGATAACAAGTCAGCGCAGGGGGATGATCCCATTCGCATCTCCACCGTGGCCCGTCTGGTGGTGGCGAAGGGTTTGACCTATTTACTTGAGACCATTGCCCAGGTCAAATCAACGCATCCGACGGTTCAGTTTCGGGTGTATGGGGATGGGGTGCTGCGCCAGGAGTTGCTGGCGCAGGCAGAGCAGCTTGGTTTGGACGGACAGGCTATTTTTGTAGGCGCTTTTACCAGCCGTGATGAACTTTCCCGGATTATGAGCGAAACGGATATTTTTGTCATGTCTTCCATTCTTGAGGGGCAGCCTTTGGGTGTGGTAGAGGCGATGGCTTACGGCCGTGCCATTTTAACGACTGCGGTGGGTGGAATCCCGGAAATAATCGAAGATGGCACAAACGGCCTGTTGTGTGAGCCAAAAAAACCGGCATGTCTGGCCGAAAAAATTCGCCTGTTAATTGAAGACCCTGTTTTGCGAACCAGGTTAGGTCAGGCGGCGCGACTGTCCTACGAGCGGGGGCCTTACCAACCCGTTGCCGTCAGTGACCATTTTATCTCCATCTACAGCGAAGCCATTCAGCACGAGCGGGGGGAAAACACGAAGCAACCAGGTTTTATTGGATCGGTATCTGGCTAGGCAATCTTGGGCCGGGAGTCGCTGATTTGGGAACAGGCCAGCGTCTGGGGGCGGCACCTTAATGCCTGTAAGAATAAACATTTGATGTGAAGGAGCAGTACAAAGTTGATCATCGCCAATGCATCTACTCAATCGCTGCGGATTGCGATGTGTCCTCCGGAGTTGGGGCCGTTACGACAGGCTATGAGTGGTGGACGACCAGACGCCACCTATATTATTCAAGGATATGTTGCCAAAGGGCTAAAATCTCTTGGGCATCAGGTTGCTTTTATTATTCCTCATTATCAGGACAGGATTGTGTGTACTGATGATTTGAGCGACTTGAAATTAGCCCCCCGGTCATGGTCTGGTAGCCGTTGGTTTAGCTTTTTAGAAAAAGCAGCCTGGCGCATACAACGCTGGCTGCGTGTGCCCTATTTGAACGTGTTCTTAAATTATCGTATTTATGATGCCTGTATGCATTGTTTGCCTGGCTACGACATTGTCTACGAACGGAATGGGCTTTACCGGAATGGGGCAGCCAGGGCTTGCAAGCGGCTTAAAATCCCTTATGTGTTGTATTTTGAAGCTGATGACATTCTGGAACATGATTATATGGGTAAGCCGATTACCGGTTTGTTGCGTTGGCGGGCCAAAACAACAGCTCAATTCAATTTGGATACAGCCGATTGCATCATTTGTGTATCTGAACCAGCAAAGAAACATCTGATTTCACAATGGCATGTATCACCGGAGAAGGTGGTTGTTTTCCCCAACGTGGCAGATGTTCATCGTTTCCGGCCTGATCCGGTGGCAAGAGCCGAGGTGCGCACTGCATTGGGTTTGGGTGATGAGCCAGTAGCTATTTTTGTGGGCAATTTTTTTGAGTGGCATGATGTCACAACATTGCTGAAGGCTTTGGCATTGCAACGGGAAAAAATGCCCGCTGTTCATCTTGTTTTGGTTGGTGATGGGGACCGGCGCCAGGCGATGGAGCAGTTAGCTAAGGAACTGGGTTTGGGCGGGACGGTGCATTTTACAGGGTTGCGGCCACATGAAGAAGTGCCCCGGTTTTTAGCGGCTGCTGATGTGGCTGTGGTGCCTTATCCCCCATTGGGGGAGGATTTGTGGCTATCCCCCTTGAAGTTGTATGAGTATATGGCGGCGGGCACGGCCGTGATTGCCTCTGCTGTTGGGCAGTTGCCCGACGTCATTCACGATGGTCATAATGGGTTGCTGGTGCCGCCGGGTGATGTTTCCGCAATGGCGTTGGCTCTGCAACGATTGCTACAAAACCCAGAGCTATGCGCACAACTTGGTCGTCAGGCGCGTCAAGATGCAGAGCAAAAACATTCATGGGAAAATTATCTTTCCCGCCTTGAACGTTTATTCCTGGCCTTGACCGTTGGCCAACCCGTTGACCAAATTTAGGCAGAGATTTCCAGTGTATGTCTCTGCAAAAAGGTTGTTTTCCCCAGTAAAATTTTCGGCATCAAGTACCTTTTTCCTAATGAAGCCGATCAGGACAATAAATTAGAGTATGTTCCGGTACCCTGCAGGGCCAAAAAAAAAGGTGAGTTGCGCTGTTAACGAACCTGTCACCACTCCCCGGCGCCCCACAAATCCTACTGCTAATTTAATTAAAGGAAAAAGGGCTAAGATGAAGAAGTTAATCTCAAGTGCAAGTTTTACAAGACGAAAATTTTATAATATTGGTTCTTCCACAAAACAACAGGCGATGTTTAATCTCGCCAAAGGATTGTTCTTTGTTGTTGTTCTGCTGGTTTTTACAGGCGTCTGGCAGACTACTGCTGGCGCCAGGGCGGAGCGCCCCGAAACCATCAATGGCAGTAACCCGGTATTTTTACCCGTTGTCATTACCGGCCAGGATGAAGCGTGGCCTATGCTGGCGGCTAACCCCCAGCGCACTTCCTGGACGCCAGAAGAAGTAAGGGGTGGGTTGAACGTTGCCTGGTATCGGCCTATTGAACCCTACATCCCTTATAAAATTCAACCGATTGCCGCAAACGGTAAGGTGTATGTTTCCACTGCGCGTGGCTTGTATGCGTTTGATGCCAATAACGGGGCGGTGGCATGGGTGTATGCCACAGAAGTTCCTTTGGGTCATTCCCCGACCATTGCCACGGTCAACGGCCGTAGTGTAGCTTTTGTAGGTGGTTATGACCGCATCATCCACGCCGTTGACGCTGATTCCGGTCAGGCAGTGCCCGGTTATACACCTTATCTGGCCGGCGCCGGTTTTGAAACAAACCCGCTGGTTGTGAACAACATCATCTATGCCGGCAATCGGGATGGCTATTTTTATGCGCTCAATGCCACCACCGGTGGCCTGGTGTGGCGTTATAAAACGGATGGGCCTATTCTATACTCGGCTGCCTACAAAAATGGCGTGGTGTACTTTGCCTCTAACGATGCCCGTGCCTATGCCCTTAATGCCCAAACCGGTTCACTGGTCTGGCGCTCTCAACCATTGCCTGGTTCTGGTTTCCATTCTTATTGGCCGGTTATCTACACGCATCCTGCCACTCAAAAGGATTACGTTATCTTTACCGGCGGGGAAAATTATGTGACGGATACTCAAAACAGTTTCTTCCTGCCACACGTGGAGAATGACGAGTTATTTAATGGCATCCCTGTCGGGAATGTAATTGGCCCAATCAGCAATAATATCAGTGGCGATTGGGCGCTGGGCACGGCCGTGATGAATGCCAGCCGCATAACAAATTATTACGAAAGTAAACCCTGGCGGCGCACAGTTTTTGTGCTGGATAGCGCCAATGGCCAGGAATTTACTTTTGACTCCGATGGGGATGGTCAGTCTGAATATGCCCCCTTCACCTGGGGCGCTGTCACCCATGCCGGTACCAAATATCCGCCGGTTATCAACGGTGTTGATGGGGTTTACTATCAAGCAACTGCCTACTATTCAGGCGGCTGGATCTCTCGCAGCGGTCCTGTCGGTTGGAAGTTTGGCACACAATATATCAGTCGCGTTCACACCGGCAATGGCCCAGGCGCCAACAACGCCCATGCCAGCGATGAGCCGATGGCTTATTCCTCAGGTGGCCGGCTGATTTATTGGAACCTTTGCTGTGATCGCGAATCCGGTGCATACGATGTTACCAAGCCAATGGGTCAGTCCAATAGGGATTGGTACTATTTTGGATATAATTTAGCCAGCAACTCCCTCGCTCCCGGCTACCAACAAATGTATAACGCTGGTAACCCCACGGCATACAATCATCCCGATGGGTGGCAGATTTACAGCGGCCGCTACCAGAGTAAAAATGGGGTATACGGCAAACATGGGACGACGCAATCCGCACCTATCCCTTACCAGGGCAAGATATTTATGCTTCGGGGTAATGCCCTGCTGGCCTTTAGCCCCACCGGTACTAACCCTCAAACGCCACTGCCTCTGGCCACCATCGTGTCCACGCAAAGCAGTGTGCCTTTGCCAACGAAGCCAGAGTTGACGCAAAGGCTGGAAACAGAAATACAAAAAATAATAGAGGCCGGCCCCCTGCGCCCAGGTTATCACTCGGCCGGGTTTATTGACCTCTATGCAAATGGTGGGTATGTTGATCAACGCACCTTAGGTGAGCTATCTGACTATTTTCAGAACCCTGCTGATACAGTTTACACACTCCTGTTGGCCTATCCCCATCTTTCCACTACTATGCAGCAGCAGGTGAAGACCTATTTACAAGATTATTATGGGCCGGGTAAGATTCACGATTTCACCAGAATTGTTCACATTGGTTGGGGATCTGGCGCGCCACGTGAATTAAACATCATTCCCCCAGAGGCTCAGGATCATTGGGGAACGCCATACACATCCCCTTATAACCCATCCACAGAGCCTATTTGCGGCTGGTGTGGTTACTGGCAGCACTTCCCGCCCTTCTCGTTCTATGCTGCCTGGCAATATGCCAAAATTGTCGGTAACAATAACCAGACTTTTGCCAAGAACATATTTGACCAGATGAGCAGTAAACTGGAAGCGCCCTTGAGTGACGACGTATTCATGGCGAAACCTTACTGGCTTAATCAATACATTGCCGGATACAAAGGGTATATTGAACTGCGACAATTAGCCGGGTATGCTCCTAATCAAACGGCCGTGACCAGATATCAGAATATGCTCAACCTGCGTGTCAATACGTTTTCCAAAGATGCCCCCTATCCTCCGGCAGGGGCCGGGGGTAGTGACTGGGAAATGAGTTATCACAACAGTTACGCCGTTGCCCGAAATTTCATGTTTTTAACGCCGGAGTTGGGTGACCACCTGAATCAGCACATCAACAACCAGGTGCAAACGGCCGTTGATGAGTATGAATATGTGGCCCCCTACTGGTTTGTGGCCAAATTTGACGCCTCATACGGTGAAGGAACCTTCCAGCACCTTTATGACTCACCGGCCCTCTTCCAGGCTAAGGCTTATATCCTGAACGAGCCGTATAATGAACTGGTAAAATGGCTGGATGCACCCGCCTTTTATCGGGGGGATTTGTTCTATATTCAAAATCTGGTAGTTGCCCTGGAAGCCAGTCAGTGAGTTGGTAAGCATTTAGAAATACACTAATGAAAGGCTTTAGCCGGAATAGCATATATTCACCGGCTAAAGCCTTCTCTTTGTCAATCATCAGGCAGTTTATACTATGGTTTTTATGAAGGCGATAACGGTGGTGCGATAGAGGTGGAATGATGCGTGCAAAACTCGTCAGTGTGATCATGCCGGCTTTTAATGCGGAACAATATATTGCCGAAGCGATAGAGAGCTTGCTGCGTCAAAGCTACACTGATTGGGAACTGATCATTGTCAACGACGGGTCTACAGACCAGACGGCCGTTATCGCCTCCCAATTTACAGATGCACGAATCAAAGTGGTACACCAGGCAAACCAGGGCGAGGCAGCAGCGCGGAATACAGCTTTAGCCACGGCCGTAGGTGAATTTCTGGCCTTCTTAGACGCAGATGACCTCTATTTGCCAGAGCATTTGGCCATCACAGTACGCCATTTGCAAACAAATCCAGATGTGGATGGTGTATATACAGACGGTTTTTACTGTGATAGTTCTGGCAACCAGATACAAACCCTGTCCAGCAGGCGGCGTGGCCCTTTTCAGGGGTGGATATTTGAAGAGGTGGTTCGGGGGTCAGATTTATTTGGGCCTCCGTTATGTGTGGTTCTGCGCCGGGCGCCAATTTTGCAGCATCAATTGGCGTATGATACCAACATCATCATTGGGCCAGACTGGGAATTTTTCATGCGCTATGCTGAAGTGGCTTCCTTTGCCTATATTGATGAATACACTTGCCTGTATCGTGTGCATCAATCAAACATAACCACCCAAATTAAGTCCGATAGACGGGCTTTGGAACTGGCAAAATGCCGGATGAGCGCCATCAAACTGCCTGGTTTTAAGGAGTGTTCGGAGGAAATACAAGGTGAAGTATTTTATGACTTACTTGTCAATCTCTTACGCACTTCGCCAGAACGGCAAGCGGAGATTACAACATGGCCTGAATTTGTGGCGATGCCCCCACACCAACAAGCCTGGGTTTTGCGTATGATGGCCAGTAAGGCAGTCCTGCGCGGTGAGCAATATGATTATATTATGGACTGGTTCCGTCGCTCGTCGGAACTTGATCCGGGTGATCGGCGCAGTGTCATGGTATCCACGTTATATCGCATAAGCCCACGCCTTTGCCGGCGCATCCTGCAAGCGCGAACGATGAAGGAAGCGGATCTGTATTACCTACCCCCTTTTGCCGATATTCAGGCTGTTCGATCTTTATAG